>NZ_JNIS01000001.1:1715000-2047500 GCF_000702625.1 Exiguobacterium oxidotolerans JCM 12280
GGAGAGCATGCTCTCCGGGGTTGTAGGACACTCTATACGGAGTCAAAAAGGAAGACAGTAGGTGAATGACCTGGAAAGGTCGGCCGAAGAAGGTGACAGCCCTGTAGCTGAAACTGTTTTCCCTCCAGAGTGGATCCTGAGTACGGCGGGACACGTGAAACCCCGTCGGAATCCGGGAGGACCATCTCCCAAGGCTAAATACTCCCTAGTGACCGATAGTGAACCAGTACCGTGAGGGAAAGGTGAAAAGCACCCCGGAAGGGGAGTGAAATAGATCCTGAAACCGTATGCCTACAAGTAGTCAGAGCCCGTTAATGGGTGATGGCGTGCCTTTTGTAGAATGAACCGGCGAGTTACGATAGCGCGCGAGGTTAAGCTGATGAGGCGGAGCCGTAGCGAAAGCGAGTCTGAATAGGGCGCCATAGTGCGTTGTCGTAGACCCGAAACCAGGTGATCTACCCATGTCCAGGATGAAGGTCAGGTAACACTGACTGGAGGTCCGAACCCACGCACGTTGAAAAGTGCGGGGATGAGGTGTGGGTAGCGGTGAAATGCCAATCGAACCTGGAGATAGCTGGTTCTCCCCGAAATAGCTTTAGGGCTAGCCTCGAGGTTGAGAGTTCCGGAGGTAGAGCACTGATTGGACTAGGGGCCCCCACAGGGTTACCGAATTCAGTTAAACTCCGAATGCCGGCAACTTATACTCGGGAGTCAGACTGCGAGTGATAAGATCCGTAGTCAAGAGGGAAACAGCCCAGACCGCCAGCTAAGGTCCCAAAGTGTATGTTAAGTGGAAAAGGATGTGGCGCTGCCTAGACAGCTAGGATGTTGGCTTAGAAGCAGCCACCATTCAAAGAGTGCGTAATAGCTCACTAGTCGAGTGGCGCCGCGCCGAAAATGTAACGGGGCTAAACATACCACCGAAGCTGCGGATTCCGTAAGGAATGGTAGGGGAGCGTTCCAAACCGCTGTGAAGCTGTACCGTAAGGAGCAGTGGAGCGTTTGGAAGTGAGAATGCCGGTGTGAGTAGCGAAAAGAGGGGTGAGAATCCCCTCCGTCGAAAGCCCAAGGTTTCCTGAGGAAGGCTCGTCCGCTCAGGGTTAGTCTGGACCTAAGCCGAGGCCGAAAGGCGTAGGCGATGGATAACAGGTTGATATTCCTGTACCACCGATCCACCGTTTGAACAATGGGGGGACGCAGGAGGATAGTGACGCATGCGGATGGAAGTGCATGTGTAAGTTTCGAGATCGTCTGATTGGCAAATCCGTCAGGCACCAAGATCGAGGAACGATGCGGAGTCCCCTAGGGACGAAGGTCACGATTTCACACTGCCAAGAAAAGCCTCTAGTGAGGTGGAAGGTGCCAGTACCGTAAACCGACACAGGTAGGCGGGATGAGAATTCTAAGACGCGCGGGATAACTCTCGTTAAGGAACTCGGCAAAATGGTCCCGTAACTTCGGGAGAAGGGACGCTCTACATGAGTAGAGCCGCAGTGAATAGGCCCAAACGACTGTTTAGCAAAAACACAGGTCTCTGCTAAATCGCAAGATGACGTATAGGGGCTGACGCCTGCCCGGTGCTGGAAGGTTAAGGGGATGGGTTAGCGCAAGCGAAGCTTTGAACCGAAGCCCCAGTAAACGGCGGCCGTAACTATAACGGTCCTAAGGTAGCGAAATTCCTTGTCGGGTAAGTTCCGACCCGCACGAAAGGCGTAACGATTTGGGCACTGTCTCAACGAGAGACCCGGTGAAATCATAGTACCTGTGAAGATGCAGGTTACCCGCGACAGGACGGAAAGACCCCATGGAGCTTTACTACAGCCTGATATTGAGGCTTTGTGCATGATGTACAGGATAGGCGGGAGACGTCGAGACCGGAGCGCCAGCTTCGGAGGAGTCACCCTTGGGATACCGCCCTTCATGCATAGAGTCTCTAACTCGCAGCCGTAATCCGGCTGGAGGACCGTGTCAGGCGGGTAGTTTGACTGGGGCGGTCGCCTCCTAAACAGTAACGGAGGCGCCCAAAGGTTCCCTCAGAATGGTTGGAAATCATTCGTAGAGCGCAAAGGCAGAAGGGAGCTTGACTGCGAGACCTACAAGTCGAGCAGGGACGAAAGTCGGGCTTAGTGATCCGGTGGTTCCGCATGGAAGGGCCATCGCTCAACGGATAAAAGCTACCCTGGGGATAACAGGCTGATCTCCCCCAAGAGTCCACATCGACGGGGAGGTTTGGCACCTCGATGTCGGCTCATCGCATCCTGGGGCTGGAGTAGGTCCCAAGGGTTGGGCTGTTCGCCCATTAAAGCGGTACGCGAGCTGGGTTCAGAACGTCGTGAGACAGTTCGGTCCCTATCCGTCGTGGGCGCAGGAAATTTGAGGAGAGCTGTCCTTAGTACGAGAGGACCGGGATGGACGCACCGCTGGTGTACCAGTTGTTCCGCCAGGAGCATCGCTGGGTAGCTACGTGCGGACGGGATAAATGCTGAAAGCATCTAAGCATGAAGCCCCCTCCAAGATGAGATTTCCCTTTGAGTAATCAAGAAAGACCCCTCAGAGACGATGAGGTAGATAGGTCACGGGTGGAAGCATGGTGACATGCGGAGCTGAGTGATACTAATCGGTCGAGGCCTTGTTCTAGCAGATGATTGTTGATGACTTCAGTTTTGAGGGCGCGAGCCCTGTCGTCTGGTGACGATAGCCAAGTGGTCACACCCGTTCCCATGCCGAACACGGAAGTTAAGCACTTGAACGCCGAAAGTAGTTGGGGGCTTCCCCCTGTGAGGATAGGACGTTGCCAGGCAATTTTATTTTTTATTCCGCAATAGCTCAGTGGTAGAGCAACCGGCTGTTAACCGGTAGGTCGTAGGTTCAAATCCTACTTGCGGAGCCAATGGCCCGTTGGTCAAGCGGTTAAGACACCGCCCTTTCACGGCGGTAACACGGGTTCGATTCCCGTACGGGTCACCATTATATTGTGCCGGTGTAGCTCAGCTGGTAGAGCAACTGACTTGTAATCAGTAGGTCGCGGGTTCGACTCCTGTTGCCGGCACTGTTTTTTTAATTAAATGTTCCTAGACAAACTGGGGGGGTAGCGAAGTGGCTAAACGCGGCGGACTGTAAATCCGCTCCCTCGGGTTCGGCGGTTCGAATCCGCCCCCCCCCACCATGTCGAGCCATTAGCTCAGTTGGTAGAGCATCTGACTTTTAATCAGAGGGTCGCAGGTTCGAATCCTGCATGGCTCATTTCTTGCGGAAGTAGTTCAGTGGTAGAATACGACCTTGCCAAGGTCGGGGTCGCGGGTTCGAATCCCGTCTTCCGCTTTTTATTTATCTTTTTCGGGGCCTTAGCTCAGCTGGGAGAGCGCCTGCCTTGCACGCAGGAGGTCAGCGGTTCGATCCCGCTAGGCTCCACCAAATTTTGCTTAAAGATCTTAAGCGAGTTTCGTTCGTCTTAAGTTTTTTTATACTTGAAATGCCTGTTAACCAGAGTACGTACGCGAAAGCACCGTGATTCCCTTCACGGTGCTTTTTTGTTGTTTCACCTGTCCCCACGATAGCTGTATAATCATGCGTCGGCATGTCGAGTTGAACCAGTCTTGTGTTACCGCTTACAATTAAGGTAACTTAAACAAGCAAAGGGGAATACGGGGATGAACATTGCCTATATCAGCGTGCCATATCGTTACGGTCAAGGAAAGCCAGGAACAGAGCATGGTCCGGCAGCAGTTGAAGAAGCCGGTCTATTTGAGACGTTGGCAACACATGGACAAGAAGCTGTCCGCTACGGGGAAGCGGCCGTCTTACCAGAAGATGCAGTCCGAGAAGAAGATGCCAAGTTAAAACGTCTTGAAGGTGTTGTTCATACGACGAACGACTTACAACTCCTCGTGCGTGACGCACTCTCCGAGAAGCGTTTCCCGTTACTCGTCGGGGGCGACCACAGCATGGCAATCGGAACAATCGCAGGACTTCGTCGATCGATTCCGCGGCTCGGTGCGATTTGGTTCGATGCGCATGGCGATTTAAATACACCGGAAACGTCACCTACAGGTAATATTCACGGAATGCCACTCGCTGTTGCTCTTGGGGAAGGGCATCAGCGCCTAACGGAAATCGGTGGGACAGACGTCAAGTTACAACCGGAGCATCTCGTCTTTATCGGCTTACGTGACGTCGATCCGGGCGAACAGGAATTGATTGATCGGCTTGGGATTCGCGTTTATGACATGGAAGCGATTCGGACACGGGGAATGGAAGCCATCATGAAGGAAGCGATTGCTTACCTGAACGAAACGACGGACGCGTTTTACTTAAGTTTCGACATGGATGGTCTTGACCCGAGTTTAGTCGAAGGGACCGGGACGCGGGTAGCGGACGGTGTCATGTTAGAGGATGCTCAGACCGTCTTGAACTCTTGTGCGGAACAAGAAAACTTTATTGCAGCGGAGTTCGTCGAAGTGAATCCGCTGTTAGAAGAAGGAAACGGGACGGCGATTCTTGCAAATGCCTTGATCGGAAACCTACTTCAAGCGATGAAAAACCAGCATTTAGTAAAATAATGGATAGAACTTGAACTCTTTTCATCGGGGTTCAAGTTTTTTTTGTTACAATTTAAAATGAGATGAAACATTTATCGGTCGACTCCGTATAAGAGATTGACCGCATAGAGCGGGGGGTATTTGAAGTGGAAGAAACAACACTACGCTTAATTGAGCGAGTGAAGCAAGGCGACCGTGATGCATTTGCGGCACTTGTTGATCTATATAAAGAAGGAGCATTTTTAGTTGCCTTCCGTGTATTACGTGATCGGATGGAAGCAGAAGATGCCACGCAAGAAGCCTTTATTCGCGTATTCACAAAGATTGAATCGTATAATGCACAATGGAAGTTCCGTACGTGGCTGTATCGCATCGTCACAAATGTCTCAATTGACCGCTTACGGAAGAAACGTCCAGATTATTCTCTTGATGCCGAGATGTCGGGCACTGAAGGATTGACGCTGTATTCCCAGCTTGAAAGTAAGGAGCAATTGCCAGAAGATCAAGTCGTTGATTCAGAAGAACGAAATGCTGTCGGTGACGCGATTGCCGCTTTACCTGAAAAATATCGTATTCCACTTGTCTTGAAATATATTGAAGATCTTTCATTAAAGGAAATCAGTGAAATGATCGACCTACCTGTCGCCACAGTCAAAACTAGAATTCACCGTGGCCGAGAAGCGCTGAAGAAGCACTTCGGAACGCGGTGAGAAGGAGGATCTCACCATGACACGAGAACACGTAAACGAACGCATCCAAGATTATTTAGATCAAAATCAACCTCCAGAAGACTTTAAGCAACTCGAAGCGGAGTTACGGGAGGCGAATGCGATGGACGACTTCGAAGAGTATCGACTCCTCGATGCACAGTTACGCACGCTTCCGAAGCCGAAGCTATCGGCAGACTTTACATCCCGCGTGCTGGCACAATTGCCTGAACAGGTGGACACGTCGAATGTGACACCGCTTCGTAAGACTTCTCGTTTTGGAGGGAAGATGAAACAGTACCCACTCCTTGCAGCAGCCTCGATTTTCATGTTGCTGTCGGTCGGGAGCCTCGGTGGTTATATGACGCAAGAAGAGAAAGACTTGTCGTATACGAACGTTCCCGGCATCGTCGCTGAAAATGGCGAGGTCGTTGTTCCAAAAGGAGTGACGGTCAACCAAGATTTATACGTCGAAGGCGGAAATGTCCGAATCGAAGGTAAAGTCAACGGAGACGTCATGACCATGGACGGGACGGCTTATACAGCCAGTGCCGGAAACGTGACTGGAGAAATTAAAGAAATCGATCAGTTGTTCGAACGCGTCTGGTATGGAATCAAACGAATCTTTGATTAATTAGTTGGGGCGAGTCTAACTCGCCCCTTTATGCTATAATGAAAGCTGTTTAAATTAGATGAGATAGGGGGCACGGTTGGTGAATTACTTCAACTGGCAACCACTTCAATTTCAAATGTTGAAACTGGGCGAAAACGTACACTGGTACGATTATATTAATGATGTGCTTGATATCGCGGTCGTGACATTCGTCATTTACCGCCTGATGATTATCGTCAAAGGCACAAAAGCGGTTCAATTGATTAAAGGAATTTCTGTCATTTTGATTAGCTGGTTCTTAAGCGGCTTTTTCGGACTGAAAACCTTACAATTTCTATTGAATCAAATCATCACCTATGGATTACTCGGGATTATCATCATCTTCCAGCCAGAGCTCCGTCGAGGACTGGAGCACCTGGGACGAACGAGTAAATTCTTCTCACGGAGTGCGATCAGTGATGAAGATGAACAAACGCGAATCGTCGATGCACTCGTTTCGTCAGCACAATACATGTCGAAACGTCGAATTGGTGCGCTCGTCACGTTTGAACGGGAAACCGGTCTCAGTGAATATGTCGAGACGGGGATTCCGCTCGGTTCTCAAATCACGAGTCAGCTTTTGATCAACCTGTTCATTCCGAACACGCCGTTGCATGATGGTGCCGTCATCGTTCAGCAAGGCAAACTTGCGGCAGCGGCTTGTTATTTACCGCTCTCAGAAAGTGCCCACATCTCTAAAGATCTCGGGACACGTCACCGGGCCGCGATTGGTGTCAGTGAAGTTACGGATAGTGTCACGCTTGTCGTATCGGAAGAGACGGGAGGCGTATCTCTCGCAATCAATGGTCGTCTTTACCGGGAACTCGACGAAGATTCGCTTCGGGCGAAGTTGCTTGAGACGCTCGTCAAAGTCGAGCCGGCGAATACGTCCTTCTTTAACTGGATGGGGGCGAAAAAATAATGTTCGAAAAGTGGTTCAATGAACGATGGTTTTTACGAATCGTTGCGGTACTACTTGCTGTGATGCTCTATTTGATGGTCGCAGGTTCGAGTTCGAGCGGGAAAAGTGACGCGGCGAGTCTATTGCCGATTGCTGGTCAGGGCTCGACGACGTTTGACGTACCGGTCACAGTGAATTATGATGAATCGCAGTGGGTCGCCTATAATATTCCAACTACAATCGAAACGACGGTCAAAGGACCATCGAGTAGTTTGACGATGCTTCGCCTCGTCAAAGACTTTGGTCTATCGTTAGATTTAGAGGGACTCGACCCTGGGTACCACCGTGTTCGTGTGACAGCGAATGGTTTTGGAAAAGATGTTGAAGTGACACCGAAACAGGAGACGGTCGAAGTTTTTCTTGATAAAAAAGTCACGAAACAAGTCCCCGTTCAAGTCGCCTTACTCAACAAAAATAAAATCGCCGAAGGGTATGTCGTCGGTGAAGCACAACCGAGTAAACAAACGGTTGCGGTGACGGGAGGAGCAGAAAAGCTCCAAGCCATCACATCGATTCAAGTCCCGATCGACGTGACGGGTCGCGCGTCGACCTTCATGGAATCGTTTAACGTCAAAGCGACGGATACGAATGGGAACGCAATTAGCGCGACGTACGATCCGGAACAGCTTGAAGTGACAGTTCCTGTCTATAAGGAAAGTAAGACGGTCCCGATCAACGTTAAAACAACAGGTAGTGTCAAAAAAGGCTACAAGGTCGTCAAAATTGTTCCCGTCGTCACGGAAGCACGTCTGTACGGAACGAAGGAAGAGTTGACGCGAATCGGTTCGGTCGATACAAAAGCAATCGCACTAAAAGGATTGACGAAGACGACCGATAAGACGATCGAACTCGTCGAACCGGATAATGTGACGGCAATGGATCCGACTTCGATTACGGTCAGTATCGTCGTCGAGAAGGAAAATGCTAAATCGACGACGGAAACGGTCGAGGAGCGAGCAGAGAAGACGATTACAGGTGTTCCTGTGACGCTTAACGGTTTCGACGAGTCGAAATATACAATTGATTATGCTGAAACGATTGATCTCGTCGTCCGTGGCAGCGAAGCGGACTTAGCTTCGATTGATGCAACCGACATCAAGGCTGTCATCGACGTAACAGGATTAAAAGAAGGCACACACGGCTTACCGATTTCATATCAGACATCTAAAGCATTCGATGTCTTACGACCGGATAACATGGACGTCACGTTAAAGACGATTCCCCGGACATCGGTACAGACGAATTAAAACCAATCAGTGAAATGAGGAAATAGCACATGGGTAAGTATTTTGGAACTGACGGCGTCCGCGGCGTCGCAAACGTAGAATTGACACCGGAACTCGCCTACCGTCTTGGACGGATTGGTGGATACGTGTTGACGAAACACGAGAGCACACGTCCGAAAGTCTTAATCGGACGCGATACACGCGTCTCTGGTCAAATGCTTGAGAACGCGATGATTGCAGGATTGTTATCAATCGGCGCGGAAGTTATGCGTCTCGGTGTCATCTCGACACCAGGGGTCGCGTACTTGACGAAGACGATGGATGCGACAGCAGGCGTCATGATCTCAGCCTCACATAATCCGGTCGAAGACAACGGCATCAAATTCTTCGGAACAGACGGATTTAAGCTCAATGATGCAACAGAACTCGAAATCGAAGCATTGCTCGACGAAACAGAGGACACACTCCCACGACCAGCAGGGAAAGAACTTGGTTTCGTTCACGATTATTATGAAGGCGCGCAAAAATACCTCCATATGCTTCGTCAAACATCGGATGAAGATTTCTCAGGGATTCATGTCGCAATCGATGGCGCGCACGGCGCGACATCAAGCCTTGCACCACGTTTGTTCGGGGACCTCGAAGCAGAAGTCTCAACAATCGGTACAACACCAAACGGCTTGAACATCAATGATGGTGTCGGGTCAACACATCCGGAGCACCTCGCGGCATTCGTCAAAGAGAAAAGTGCCGACGTCGGTCTCTCGTTCGATGGTGACGGCGATCGTTTGATTGCAGTCGATGAGAACGGCGATATCGTCGATGGCGATAAAATTATGTTCATCTGCGGAAAATACTTGAACGAAATCGGTCGTTTGAAAGATAACACGATTGTCGCGACAGTCATGAGTAACCTCGGCTTCCATAAAACGGTCGCAGAACATGGCATGACGGCATTACAAACAGCGGTCGGTGACCGTTACGTCGTCGAAGAGATGCGTAAAAACGACTACACGCTCGGTGGCGAACAGTCAGGTCACATCATCTTCATGGATTACTCGACGACAGGCGACGGCATGTTGTCTGGCGTTCAGTTACTCCAAATCATGAAGGCGACAGGCAAGAAGTTATCGGAACTCGCAGCCGAGATGCCGATCTTCCCGCAACGTCTCGTCAACATTCGGGTGTCGGATAAGAATGGGGCAATGAACGGTCCTGCCGTTCAAGCGATCATTGCGGAAGTCGAAGCGGAAATGGCTGGGAACGGTCGGATTCTCGTTCGTGCATCTGGAACAGAACCACTCGTTCGTGTCATGGCGGAAGCAGAGTCGCAAGAAGCATGTGACATGTACGTCGAACGGATTGCGAACGTCGTTCGTGAGAATTACGCGTTACAAGAAAACTGAGTCAACGAAAAGGAGTAGCTTCGTGCTGCTCCTTTTTTTTGTATACGGGAGGAATGTTAGGGAGGGGAAATAGCACGAACCCGTTGTCCTCTGCCCGCTTTTCTCAGGCGGAACGCAAGCCGCGGCCAGCTTGTTGCTGACCGGGTCTCGCCTGTTCCTGTCGGAAGCGGAGCTTCCTTTTCCTGTAGAAGTCGGACAGGGATGCGGGTTCGTTTCAGGAGTAGCGTGGATATGGAATAGGAATAGTGCTTAGATTCTATTAAATAGAGTGAGAACCCGTTGTCCTCTGCCCGCTTTTCTCATGCGGAACGCAAGCCGCGGCCAGCTTGGGGCTGACCGCGGCTTGCCTGTTCCTGTCGGAAGCAAAGCTTCCTTTTCCTGTAGAAGTCGGACAGGGACGCGGGTTCGTTTCAGGAGTAGCGTGGATATGGAATAGGAATAGTGCTTAGATTCTATTAAATAGAGTGAGAACCCGGTGTCCTCTGCCCGCTTTTCTCAGGCGGAACGCAAGCCGCGACCAGCTTGGGGCTGACCGGGTCTCGCCTGTTCCTGTCGGAAGCGGAGCTTCCTTTTCCTGTAGAAGTCGGACAGGGACGCGGGTTCGTTCGAAGGTGGAGAAGTAATATAAAGATGCATGATTCTTTTTTACAAAATCTAGGTATTAGAGGTATTGTTTAGAAAGATATCGGGAATAGTTACAAATACGTTACCTTCCTTGCTTTTTCCAATTAAAGTTCGTATGATTGTAAAGTCGGACAGAAACGGAGTCGGACAGAAATAGAAGCGCCAGGGCTGACTATGTGATAGGCAGCTGACGAGGTGGAGGTTTATCGAATCATTCGGCGGATGCCTCCCGGTACCTTATCAGTACCGTAAACGTACTTGAAATCGTCTAAGTGATTAGACGGACAAACAAGTACGTGATGATAACTCTCGACAAGAGCCGTTCCTCTTCAGGGAAATACTTGGATATGGGAGAGAATCAATATGTGCGGAATCGTAGGTATGATCGGAGAAGTTAACACGAAAGAAATTTTACTAAAGGGTCTCGAAAAACTCGAGTACCGCGGTTATGACTCGGCAGGTCTTGCGTTCGTCAATGACGGCGTTCAGGTTCATAAAGAAGTCGGTCGCATCGCTGCGCTACGCGAAGTCGTCCCTGCAGATGCAGATGGTACAGTAGGAATCGGTCACACACGTTGGGCAACACACGGCGTACCAAGTGTTCCGAACGCCCACCCACACCAAAGTGCATCATCACGCTTCACACTCGTGCATAACGGTGTCATCGAAAACGATGAGCAGTTAAAAGCAGAACTCACTGTCGATTTACTCAGCGACACGGATACAGAAGTCATCGTTCAGATGATTGAAAAGAACTTTGACGCAACAGGTGATGTCACGGAAGCTTTCCGTCAAACACTTCGTATGCTCCACGGTTCGTATGCGCTCGCATTGATCGATGCAGAAAACCCAGACGTTCTTTATATCGCAAAAAATAAATCACCGCTTCTCGTTGGTCTTGGAGACGGTACGTTCAACGTCGTTGCGTCTGACGCAATGGCCATGCTTCAAGTAACGGATCAGTTCGTTGAGTTACATGACGGCGAAATGATCATCTTGACGCGTGACAGTGTCACAATCCAAGATTTAGACGGAAACGTCCAAGAGCGTGAAGCATATACAGCTGAAATCGATGCATCTGATATCGAAAAAGGCACATACGCGCACTACATGCTCAAAGAAATGGATGAGCAACCAGCCGTCATCCGGAACATCGTTCAGAAATACCAAAACGAAGCTGGCGACATCACACTCGATCAATCGGTTCGTGATTTAGTCCTCGGTCGTGACCGTGTCTATATCATTGGTTGCGGAACAAGCTACCATGCCGGTTTGATTGGGAAACAATTGATTGAACAAATCGCTGGGATTCCGGCAGAGGTTCACATCTCGTCTGAATTCGGCTACAACATGCCACTTTTGACAGAGAAACCACTCTTCCTCTTCCTTTCACAATCAGGTGAAACAGCGGATAGCCGTGCCGTTCTCGTCGAAGCGAAAAAACTCGGTCACCCGGCATTGACGGTCACGAACGTCGCGGGATCAACACTTTCACGTGAAGCAAACGCAACACTCTTGTTGCATGCCGGTCCTGAAATCGCAGTTGCCTCAACAAAAGCATACACAGCGCAAATCGCTGTTCTCGCAGTCCTTGCGTTTGACCTGGCTCAAGCAAAAGGCGTCGATGTTAACTTCGATCTTATGAAAGAACTCGGTAAAATTTCAAGCGCAATGGAATCCGTCATGTCACAAAAAGAACGGTTCCAGGAAATCGCTGCAGAATACTTGTCTGAATCACGCAATGCGTTCTTCATCGGTCGCGGTCAAGATGCGTATGTCGGAATGGAAGGGGCACTCAAGCTCAAAGAAATTTCGTACATCCAAGCAGAAGGTTACGCTGGCGGCGAATTGAAACACGGTCCAATCGCTTTGATTGAAGACAACACACCAGTCATCGCCCTCGTGACACAACCGCACGTTCACCTCAACAACCGAGGCAACGTCAAGGAAGTCGTCGCACGTGGCGCGAACGCATGTGTCATCGCTTCAGAAGGTCTCGAATTGCCGACAGATGCATTCGTCATCCCGTCAGTCGAGCCGCTCTTGTCACCATTACTTTCAGTCTTACCACTTCAGTTGATCTCGTACTACGCGGCACTCGGTCGTGATTGCGACGTCGACAAACCACGTAACTTGGCGAAGTCAGTAACGGTTGAGTAAAACAGTTCATCCGTGTAAAGAAATCAAAATGATTTTTAAAGACCCTTTAGACGAATTTCGTCCAAAGGGTCTTTTTTGGGTATAAAAATAAAATCTATCTAATCACGGGAATAGAACGCCCGTCATCAGATTGGCTTATTTTAATCGATGAATCGCATGAATACCGCCGTTCCCATCAAAATCTACGCTCAAATCCACGGGTTCGGGAATCGAGTTGTAATCCTGTCCTTTCAGTTGATCGATGTGCTCGGTAACAATTAATTTATTAGAACGTATTTTTTCCTGATGATAGGTTAGCTGTTTATCGATATTTTCTTTTTTACTGGTGATTGTTTTATTTCTTCTGAAAGTTGCATCAAGACTGATATGTTTATCACTTAATATTTTTTCAAATTCGTCATGGTACTCGGTAAGTTGCTGGTGATATTTTTCGATATCCGATAACCGCATCGCATTTGTCTGTGAATCCTGATTCCAGTCATTCATGATTTTTAAGCAAATCGACATGACTTCTAAGTTTCCGTATCCAATCAGTATAGTTTGCTCAAATGATGCGGCAAGTTCTTTTATCTCATCAACCGTTTTATCCAATTTGAATGTTGTCTTTTCTTCAATGTCGTTTGCACGTCTGACTAAAAAATCCAACTCGGGTAAAATCGACTCCAGCTCTTGATAAGAGATGACTGCCATGTCTTCTAATTTTACCGAATATCGTTCTTCTTCATCAGGAATACTCGGCAGAATCGAAAGCAGATAGCGAATATGACCTTTGATGATGCCTGCTTTATCATTTTTGGATTGACGAATTAGTGTATCGACCTTTTGATTCAAAGATGTAAGTTGTTGATTAATCCGGTCCAAGTGTTCTTGGGCAGTGACCATAGTTGCGACTCCAAGAGCTAAATTCGCCAGTTGAGCGGGATTGATTTTTTTAATATCTTGAATTTCGAACTTTCCGTGATGTCTGATTCTATGTTGATGATCAACGGCAAGTGCTCTAAATTGATCCACCGATCCCTTTGCCTTCATAATTCGTAATTCACCGGATGTCAGCTTGGCAAGAGCTTCTTCACTGAATTTTATGATGATTCTCTGTTCTTTTTGGATGAGATTTTTAGCGTGTGGCGAAAGTTTAATAATATTACTGACCTGGTCTTTTAGACCTTTTGTTGCGATTATTGGTTCGGAACGATGATACGAGGTCGTATCAGTTAAGGAATACGACTCAATTTCCCAGGGCAGTTCATCGGTATGAAGTTCCTGAACGGTTGTTTGCGAAGTAATGGGTGGAAGCACTGAATCCGTTACAGCTTCATAACGACTGAATTTACGAAAAAGCAAATAACTCAAGAAAAGTAATATGATAATTACAGCTATGATTCCTAAAGCGTTGTCCATGCTAAGCCGCCTTTCATCAATAGTTTGAATGTAACCTGTAAATATATAGTAACTCATTCTGTCATTAAAGTGATAAGTTGATAAAAGACAGAAACGATGTATGGAGGAGGAAACAATACGTGAACAGAAAATGGAACTTGGCAGACGCGTTTCCGCAATCTTGTACGGATGATGTTCGAGTCGTGGCACGCCTTTTACCGCGCCGGCTCTTTGGAACAGTGACCTGGGGAACGATTGATGTCACGTTTTTCGGGGAATCATTGATTCTTCCATCCCGGCTGTACTTAAATGAAGTAAAAGAAGAAAAAATTCAAACCCTGACGGAGCGTCAACGGTGGATACTGTACTGCATGTACACCCGTCATCATGACGGATATATCCGTGAAAAGTATGTTCACCGGCTGGAACAGAAACAGGCAAAAACAGATTGGGTACTGCTGTATTTAATTGAATTGAGCGGGGAATACGTCCGTGAGATTCTCGAACGGATCGAACCGATGTTACAGACCTGGTCCGAAGAACAGCTGAGAACTTTTGCCGCAGCAAATGAGCGTTATCTGCAACGAATTGAACGACGCATCATCAGCTATTGGGATTTGCATCAACGGACCGCTTATCCCGTGTTATGGAATTCCGATTACGTCGGCTTTCGGATTGCGCAGTGTTATCGGTCATCCCGTGCCCATTCTTGAAACAGACGGCCGCGTTACGGTAGGCTGAACACGTAGTTTAAACACGTAGTTTAAATCAGAAGGGGGATAAACAGATGAGAATTTTAGTAGTCGGAGCGAGCGGGACAATCGGACAAGCTGTCATCGCGCAATTAGGGGAGCAGCATGAAATTATCCGGGCCGGACGGACAGGTGTGGACGTTCAAGTCGACATCACGTCGGAAGCCAGTATCCGTTCGATGTACGAAGCGGTTGGTCCGATCGATGCCGTCGTCAGTGCGACCGGCGGGGCACATTTCGGACCATTGACGGATTTGACACCGGCGTTAAACCAAATCGGAATCGATAGTAAGTTGAAGGGGCAGGTCAATCTCGTCCTGCTTGGTTTGGACACGGTTCGGGACGGGGGGAGCTTTACATTGACGACCGGTATCATGATGGACGATCCGATTCGCCAAGGCGCGTCAGCGGCCCTTGCAAACGGTGGTGTCAAAGCGTTTGTCCATGCCGCGGCGATTGAGATGCCGCGTGGTATTCGGATCAACAGTGTCAGTCCAAACGTTTTGATTGAGTCGCTCGACAAGTATGGACCATTTTTCCGTGGATTTGAAGCTGTTCCGGCATCGCGTGTCGCGACAGCATTTGAGAAAAGCGTCGAAGGGGCACAGACCGGACAAAACTACGAAGTCTATTGAATCCAACAAGACCGTTCACTTGTATCAAGTGGACGGTCTATTTGTCAGCTCATCATTGACTGGATGTAGAAGAAGCTTAACAGAACAAGTGAAATCAGCAGTCAGACGAAGAAATTACGGATGAAGATCCGTCGCGTGACACGACGATTCATGATCATCTTATCGAGAAACAGATTAACAGCTAAGACAATTACGAAAATCACGAAAAAGAGTGGCAATAGGTCCATATGTAACATCCTTTCTATCGTTGTATTTAACGCATCGGATTAAAGAAAGTTTCACAAAAGTTGGAAATTCATCAGAAAAACAGGACTTCTTGCGGATAGTATGGAAGAGTGAAGCAAACAAAGGGGGCAGAGGACGATGCGACAAGCGGTACTCGTCATTGATTTTCAGCAAGATCTTGTCGAAGGGACACCCGAAGAATCCGGTGTTTATGCGAAAGATGCCGTCAGTCAGGTCATCAATCAAGTCGTACAAGAAGCCTGCGATCAAAATCATGCCGTCGTCTTCATCCGGGATCTTGATGTCGCGGACGGAAACGGACCGGGGTTTGCGGTGCATCCCTCGATTCATGTTCCGGCTGAAGCAGTCACGTTTGATAAAGCGGCAACCAATTCGTTTCACGGCACGCCATTGCTTGAGTACCTGAAAGAACGACAAATCGAACATGTCGTCATCCTCGGCTGTAAGACGGAACACTGTATCGACACGGCTGTCCGCAGCGCAACCGTCAACGGATTTGATGTGACACTCGTTGCTGACGGACATACGACGAACGGCTCCGATGTCTTATCGGCGGAGTTGATGATTGCCCATCACAACCAAGTCTTGCACGGACATTATAACGTCGAGCACTTTGCAGTTGTCCGTCCTTCGACGGAGAAGTTGTTTGAACCGATCCATGATCAGTACAGAACATAAAGGAGTGAAGGTATGATTGAATTGCGAAAGATAAAGAACACTGCTTATTTAACCTATCAGATTCTTGTCACAGCGACAATTGATGGACTGCTAGTTGAAATATTTGAAAAAAGATTGGGGGATGTATCATGACGAGGGAAGAGTGGATTCGAACGTTTGACCTTGATGTCGCAGAGATTTTTTCCGTCACCGATTCATACAGCTCAGACGTTGACCGACTAGTACTGCGCGACGGACGGACTGTCTTTTTAAAGCGACCGTATACGGCAGACAAATGGTACCGGGAACACGGCTGGTTGACGTATTTAGCCAGTCGTGTCGCTGTACCGAAGATTCTCATGGCGGCGCGACCAACCGAACAGACGACGGGTGCGTTTGTGCTCGAAGCACTTGCAGGTGAAACGATTGAGACGGTCACATCGGCGCTCGCCTCGCAAATCGGACAATTGCATGCAACACTCCATACATGTACCCGTGAGGCGTACGGCGATTTTGCCGAGGACGGCTTTACCGCGTTTACCTCACAGGACTGGCGTGTTTTTCGAAATGCAAAGATGACCTCATTCGAGCCGGCGATTCGTCAGGTTTTGTCACCTGCACTCTATCAAGCCGCCTTTACAGAATTAAAGCGGCGTGAACGTGAGTTACCGGAGCCCTCTCGACCTGTCGCCGTCCATTTGGACTTCCGCCTGGGTAACTTGCTCGCAGACGGGGGGAACCTCACTGGATTGATTGACTTTGAAACCTCACGTTTCGGAGCGACGGAGATTGATTTCACAAAACTTGACCGGGATGTCTTCCAAGGCGGACCAGAGTTATTTGCAGCCTATCAAGACGGATATGGACAAATCCGTAGACCGGAACCGATTGAAGTCTACTTGCCATATTACCGTCTGTTTGAAGCGCTGACGGGAATCGGCTGGTGTGTCCAGCGCGGACTGGACCGTCATCAGCTATTTTTCGATAAAAATCTTGCCCGTGTACTAATCGAGTTGGAACGGACGAGCATATTCGAAGAACGTTAAAAGACGTCGTTTCACGAGCGAACCGCTATACTTGTGGAAATGAAGCAAGTAGAGGGGGATGTATCAGATGGAACAACCGAAACGGATTGGGATTATCGGTGGCGGCCTCGCGGGGACGTTCGCTGCCCGTCAATTACAAGTCGAGGGATACGAGGTCGAGATCATCGAAAAAAGCCAAAGTGTCGGGGGACGCATGGCGACACGACGAATCGATCGGGGAACGGCGGACCACGGAGCTGTCTTTTTTACCGTCCGGACGGATGAACTGGCGCAAGAAGTGGACGAATGGCTCGAACGCGGATTAATCCGGAAATGGTTCGGCGATGATTTTCCACGGTATATCGCAATCAACGGGATGAATCAACTCGTTCAGTCGATTGCACGCGGAATTCCGGTCCACTTGAATGAACAGGTCGGACGGATTGAAGCGGACGCAACCACGCTCCGGACGATTGCAGATAGCCAGACACGAGTCTATGACGCGATGCTCGTGACAGCACCGGTCCCGCAAGCCTATGACTTACTGCAAGCGTCCGGGCTGACGCTGGACGCAACTGATCACGCAGCGTTAGGTCGCGTCACGTTCGAACCGACATTCGTCGGCCTGTTTGAATTGAAAGAACCGCTCGAAATTGGGGAGGTCGGTCTGGCGGACGAAGGGCTTGTTCCCGGGATGTTGAAGCTTGTCAATAATGCAGAAAAAGAGATTTCAGCGACACCATTACTGAGTGTCTACATGACGGGTGAATGGAGTGAATCCTGGTATGAAAAAGGAGAAGCAATGACGCTTGCTGAAATCGAACGGCTGCTGCAAGCGCAACTCGGCCCCATCGAACTCGTTTCCCGTCAGTTGAAACGATGGCGCTACGCCCAGGCACGCGATGTGTTTAACACGCCGTTCCTCAAACTGAATCATCACCCGCTGTGGCTCGCCGGCGATGCCTTCCTTGAAGCGGATGATGCCTCGGGACGGACACGGGTTGAGAGTGCCGTCATATCCGGTCTTCGTGTTGCAGCGACCATCGATGCGCATTTCAAACAGCTGGTTTCAGTCTCGACTCCACCAAAAAAATAAGTAATGGAGTGACTAGTACTGAAAGTTAAGTTCATTTGAACGGGTTTTCCGAAGTCCTTCGCAGGGTATTCTTTTGAGAGTGAGCGAAAGTTAGAGGAGGATTCAAATGGACATCAAAAAATATCAAGTTACTCCGGATGCGAACGTCAGTTTAGCTGATTACCAAACATCTGATCCGGACCGGATTTCTGAAGAACAATTACTCAAGACATATATTCCAGAGAGCGTTGAAGAATTGAAAGAGCTGCACTGGCGGCTTCATGCAGAAGAAAAACACGGTATTCTTGTCGTCCTGCAGGCGATTGATGCCGGTGGGAAAGATGAAGCGATCAGCTATATCTTTTCAAATCTGAATGCTCAGGGCTTGAAGACGATTTCCGTCAAGAAACCGTCAGAAGAAGAACAAAAACACGATTTTCTATGGCGGATTCATGACGGGTTGCCGGCCAAAGGCGAAGTCGGGATTTTAAATCGCTCGTATTATGAAGATGTCATCGCACCGCGTATTCATAACCTGCTTGAGGAGGAAGAGCTACCGGACAATCAAGACGTTTGGCAGATGCGCTACCGGCAAATCAATGACTTCGAGCGGTACCTGGTCGAGAACGGAATCCGTGTCGTCAAATTTCTCTTTAATGTTTCGAAGGACAAACAAAAGGAACGGTTGCTCGAACGGATGAAAGATCCGAAAAAGAACTTCGAGTTTTCGTTCAGTGACGTTGAGGAGCGGGAACATTGGGATGAGTATCAAAACGTATTCGCGGACCTCCTGTCCCATACATCGACGGAATATGCACCGTGGCACATCCTCCCTGCGGACGATGACTGGTTTGCCCGCTACATCGTGACGGAAGTCATGAACGACGTTTTACGCGATATCGATCCGCAGTTTCCTGAAGTGTCGGACGAGGATCAAGAAAAACTAGATGAAGCAATCAAAAAGCTGGAAAATGAATAATCAAAACCGGTCATCGTCAGACGATGACCGGTTTTTTATTTTTGGTAGAGAGTTGTTCGGATTTTCGACGTACATTAGCATCAGACACGTTATACTAAACAGGGAAGAAACAATGAAAGACTTGGAGGAATCACACATGACTGAATATCCAAACTGTCCGAACTGTGGATCGAGCTATACATATGAAGACGGAAATCTGTTCGTCTGCCCGGAATGTGGCCATGAGTGGACGCAGGCTGAAGCGGACGTGACAGAGGAGACATCTGTCATCCGTGACGCGAACGGAAACGAATTGCATGACGGCGACACGATTACGGTCATCAAAGATTTAAAGGTCAAAGGGACATCACTCGTCGTCAAACAAGGAACCCGTGTCAAAGGAATCCGTCTCGTCGAGGGAGATCATGACATCGATTGCAAGATTGATGGCCTGGGCGCAATGAAGCTGAAATCAGAGTTCGTCAAAAAAATCTGACGACAAAACCGCCAGTCAATTCGACTTGGCGTTTTTTTTATTTTCGATGAATGAATTTATGTTCAGGACAGATGTCCTTTATCAATCATCCACCATCGTTTTAGGATAGGATGAGAGAAGACAATGAAAGGAAGGCGATACAGATGCGAGGTATCCTTTTTGCAATCAGCGGCGGTTTTTTCCTGACGCTCCAAAGTGTCGCCAATGCCCGGATCAGTGATGGGATCGGGACCTGGCAGGCAGCGACCGTGACCCAAATGACAGGGTTCATCGTCGCCTTATTGATCACATTCGCTTTACGTGACCGGACCTTCCAAGAGATGCGACACGTCAAGCCGCTTTATCTATCAGGGGGCGCCCTGGCGGCGGCTGTTTTGTTCAGTAACATTACAGCCGTGCATTTGATGGGGGTGACACTGACGATTTCACTCTTTTTGATTGCCCAGCTTGGTCTGGCCCTGTTGATTGATTGGAACGGATGGTTCGGGATGATAAAACGCCGGTTGCAGCTGCCCCAAGTCATCGGAATTTTATTGATGGTCGGCGGTGTCTTGATTTTGAAACTATAAGGAGGGATTTGCGTGGAAGACGAACTTGCCACGTACTTGGAACGTTTTCAATTGACGCATGTCTTTGACGCCCATTTACGCCGTCACCTCGAACGTGTCGAGGTCGAACCGGGTGACTATTTATGTCGGCAGGGCGATGACGCAAAACATTTGTATTTGCTTGTCGAAGGAAAGTTGAAAATTACACATATGTCAGCAGCCGGACGACGACTTGTCCTTTCCTTCAAGCATCCGTTCGATCTGATTGGCGATATCGAATATGTCCGCCGCATCCCCTTGATGAATACAGTCGAGGCCGTGACACCGGTTCAAGTCTTCCGAATTAGTTACGCGGCACTCGAACAGGTCGGAACGGATAATCCGGCATTCTTACGTTTTTTACTCGAGACGATCACGATGAAATTCGAACTGAAATCGCACTCGATGAGTTTTAATCTCTTATATCCGGCCGAAGTCCGGCTCGCGAGTTATCTTTTGTCGATGACACCGGAACAACAAATGTTGCCGGTCACGGATTTAGTCGATGCGGCGGATTTGATCGGAACGAGCTACCGGCATCTGAACCGGGTATTGCTCCAGTTCAGCCGGGAGGGATTGATTGACCGGACGAAACGAGAAATAAAAATTATCGACCGTGCGGGTTTAATGGCACGTGTCGGGGAAAGTATTTATGAATAGGAGGCAAGCACGATGACACTTGGGATTTTACTCGCCTTATTTGGCGGGATGCTCGTCTGTATTCAAAACACCTTTAACGCCAAAGTCAAAGAACGCGTCGGAGCGTGGGCAACGACGACGTTAGTCCTTGGACTTGGTTTCCTGGCCTCGCTGACGATTGGACTGCTCGTTGAAGGAACGGCACTTTTTTCTCTGACCGGTATGCAGCCGTGGTTCTGGTTCAGCGGCATCATCGGCGTCGGTGTCGTTTTGTCTGTGACGCAAGGCGTCCAGCAACTCGGACCGAGCTATGCGATTTCGATCGTCATGGTCTCACAAATCCTCTTTGCGCTGCTCTGGGACACGCTCGGCTGGTTCGGTCTCGAACAGGTCGCATTCACGTGGACGAAAGCAGTCGGTGTTCTCTTGATTGGCGGCGGGGTGCTTCTGTTCCAACTCGGCGGAAAGCTGACAGAAAAACGGATTTTACGAAAAGGAGCATGACGGATGAGCTATACAACATTACTGTTTGATATCGATCATACCTTACTAGATTTTGACGCGACGGAACGCTGGGCGCTGCGAAAATTATTTGCAGATGAACAGCTTGAGTGGACGAAAGAACGTGAAATCCGGTACCGGTCCATTAACAAAGCCTTATGGGCAGCGCTCGAACGGGGAGAAGTGACGCGTGACGCAGTCATCTCAGAACGTTTCGTGACGTTTTTTGCAGGGGAGGGACGAGCGGTCGACGGGAAACAGATGGATGAGCGTTACCGGACGTATCTCGGTCAGGGAACGGATTTGATTGACGGGGCACATGAATTACTCGAACAGTTAAAAGGACACTACCGGCTCTACGTCGTGACGAACGGCGTCTCGCGGACGCAACATGCACGGCTCGCTGGTTCAGGACTGTCGCCATACTTCGACGAGATTTTTGTTTCGGAAGACACGGGTTATCAAAAACCGATGCGTGCTTTCTTTACGTATGTGTTCGACCGGATTCCGGCATTCCGTCCGGAGCAGACACTGCTCATCGGCGACTCCCTGACTGCAGATATTCAAGGCGGCATTTTGGCCGGGATTGACACATGTTGGTTCAATCCAAGTCAGGAAACGGCTCCTGCTGAATTGACGCCGACCTATACCATTGAACGGCTCGAACAGTTACTTGATCTGTTGCGGATGACGGAACGAGTCCTCTAACGAAAATAGGTCAAGATCATGTAAGGAAGAGCTGATAGAAAAAGAGACGTACGAAAGGGGGCGATCATGGTGAACATGACGCAAATGAATCAGGGAATGGGATGGAACTAGTAACCCATTTCAGAGAAACGGGGAATGGACATGGAAGTAAAATTACGGGGTGTTACAAAGGACAACTGGGAAGCGTGTTGTGAACTCGAGTTGACTGCAGCACAACAGGGATTTTTAGAGGGCAACGTCTACTCGGTTGCCCAAGCGAGTTTTGAACCGACGCTCGTCATGCGGGCGATTTACCGGTCAGACAGACTCGTCGGATTTTTGATGTACAATACGGAACGAGAAGAGCTGGATGGTTACTGGATTTACCGGCTGATGGTTGACCGGCGGCATCAAGGGTCAGGGATTGGTCAAGAAGCAATCGGCCTGTTGCTCGAAGAGATGCGACAGCTTCCGGCAGCGACATGCATCGTCGTCGGATATCATCCGGATAATCACGTAGCGCACCATCTGTATGAACGACTCGGATTTATCGATCATGGCGATCGGTTCGGGAAAGAAATGGCAGTCCGTTATACGTTTTGATGGAAGGAAATTTAGCTTGGTTGAGGTCTTGGATTATATACAAACTATTATGAAGCGTGAAAATGCGATATCGAGAAGCAATCCGTTCGCGCTTACCTGTCTCGCCTCGTCTTTAAAGCGGCAATCTTCTGCGCCACTACCAGCAAAGATGCAGGGTCGCGACCGATTGCTTTTCGCGGTTTTAAGAGATTCAAGACGGATTGCGCGCTAAGCTGTCTGCTTGTTTGGATTATCTTCACGGTATTTCCTGAAAAGCTTCACGTTTCGTTGACTCCTACGGAAAGAAGCGCGTGATCTACGCGCCTCACCCGAGGGGAGCGACGAAAAAAATGCTTTTATCTTCCGATATCACGTTGTCTACATGCTGGAATCTTAGCTTAGCTAAGGTCTTTTTTTTATGAAATGGATATTTTTTGAAACCTTTTCAGATAAATATTGCTCTAATGAGTAAAAGGAGGGGAAGAAATGGACTTACGAACGGAGCATACAGAGCTAGTCCGGCGTGCCATCAAGCAAGACGAAGCGGCATTCGAACAACTCATTCTCCTACATAGTGAACAGCTTTACCGGACAGCCTACGTCTATGTCAAAAACGAACAAGATGCGCTAGATGTCGTTCAGGAGACGGTCTATAAAGCATTCATTTCCATTGGACAAGTTAAAGAGCCGAAATACTTCGTGACCTGGCTGACGAAAATCCTGATCCGGAACTGTTACCGTGTTCTGAACCAACAGACAGCGGTAGCAGATTTGATTGAACAGATTCCGGTGAAGGAATCTTCACGGGAAGAACATCTCGACTTGATTGACGCCTTGTCGCACCTGCGAAAAGAATATCGGGATGTTTTGGTACTCTTTTATTTTCATGATGTCCCGATGAAGGAGATTGCCTCTTTTATCGGCATCACCTTGAATACGGTCAAGACATATCTCAAACGGGGCCGGGAAGAATTAAAAAAACAGTTGGGAGGACTTGATTATGTCGAAGCACGATCTTCAAAAGGAGTATGAACAGATTTCAGTACCGCAGGCCGCCTTACAGGAACGGATTCGTCAAGGGATGGAGCAGGGAAAGCGGGAACAACAAATCAAACGACCGAAGCGTCTACGACGTCTGATTGTTTCGACAGGACTTGCCGCATCATTGTTGCTCACATCGACATTCGTCATCCCGTCCTTTGCGACAGCGATGGCAAAAGTACCGTTACTCGGTCAAATGTATCGTCCGTTCCTCGAACAGGAAAACACCGGTACCGCGATCGGTCAAAAACAACTCGCGACCAACATCCGCCAAGTCGCAAGTGATCAGGGAATTGATATCCAAGTCATCGATGCCTATTACGACGGGGCAACGATCGGGATGAACCTGACAGTAACTGGCGTTCCGGATGTGAAGGCGGAAGCACGGTCAGGATTATATGAACTGTTTAAAGGGGATAAACGGTTTGCCGGAACGGAGACGAAAGAAGTGGTTCAGTTCAAGCAGGTCAACGGTGTCTGGCAAGCACGCATTGAATATATGCTCGGTGAAACCAAACTGCAGGATAAAATCCGGATTCCGGTTGTGTTGACGGACGTATTCGGCGTCCATGGAAACTGGACGTTTAATGTTCCGGTCAAGCGGCTTCCTGTCATAGAACAAGTTTACGGGACAACGGTCAAAAATCCGATATACCGAACAGACATCACACTGGATCGGTTGATTCAGGGCAAAGGCAGCACCTCGTTCGACTATACGACTCGCTCGCCGAAAAAAGAACGGGCCCGTGTTGAACTGACGTTGCTTGATCCATCCGGCAAGGAAATCATCCGCAACTGGACAAAGTCGTCCGAATCCGTCAAATGGACGAAAACGGCAACAGGAGCTGTCGAGCAGTCACGGTTAATTCTCGGAAACTATGTCATTCCAAAAGGGAACTATCTGTTGCAACCGTCCCTATCCATCGATATCAACACACAACCGATTCCGTTAACCGAGCCGTTGCCATTCCGCGAGCAGTCGGAAACGCATCCACTCAAGATGGAAATCACATCGATTGAGACAACATCCGAGCAAGTCGTCGTTGAATTTTCAACGAATTCCCGCTCGTCCCAATTTGATACGAAGCTTGATATCCGTAACTTGATGTATTTACTGAAGGGAACAGAACCACCGGACGGTCGGGAAATCAAAGCAAAAGTCACGGTTCTCGATGCGGACAAACAGATGTTCCGGGCGACGTTCCAGTTGCCGGAACCATCTGAACATACGCGGGAAGAATATTATCTCGAAACGGGTTACAGCAATACCCTCGTCAATACACCACTTGAATTACAACCTATTCCGTTTACGGTCGACTAACAGGAAAACCGGACCCGATGTCGAACTCCAAACGAATAGCGATTGAATAAGGAGTGGGAGAGTATGAACGTACGGGCAATGACCGCAACCGATTATCCCGAAGTCGGTCGGATTTACCAACAGGGGATCGAGACGCAGAATGCGACGTTCCGAACGAAAGTACCGCCGTTTGACTACTGGGATACCCATCATCACGTACACAGCCGGATCGTTGCGGAGGAGGCGGGACGGCTACTCGGTTGGGTCGCCATCAGTCCGTTTTCATCGATTCCGGCCTATGCCGGTGTTGCCGAAGTCAGTTTATATATTGATGAAGACGCACGGGGAAAAGGAGTCGGGACGGTATTGATGCAGGCCGTCATTACGTCGAGTGAAGCAGCGGGTATCTGGACGTTGCACGCACAAATCTTTCCGGAGAATACTGCCAGTCTCAAACTCCACAAGCGATTCGGTTTCCGGGAAGTCGGTCGTCGGGAACGGATTGGACAGTTGGCTGGTGTCTGGCGGGATACCGTGTTACTCGAGCGGAGAAGTGAAATTTAAAAAAATGGGGCTGACGCAAAAGTCGATTTCTACACAACTAAGGGTGGCAGATATTAAGTCTGCTACCCTTAGTCTCGTTCAAATGAAGTCACTTATGATTCAAGTGGAGATAACACGAGTGCAAAAACCCGCTCGTCTTTCTTTACATCGATGTCCTGAGGACCGTGAATATCAATGGACGAACTCGTCTTGATTTCACTGTCAATGTTCGTGGACAAGCGACGAAGCGTCAACACATCGTAATCGCTGATGGTGAATGTGTCTCCTTGAGCCTGCATGCTAAGGGCAACCGGTTTTTGTTTTAATGCTTTGCTGGCACGCATGATTCCACCTTCAAAGCTTGCCCCAAAACGAATGTATTTTGCGGTGGAAGACTGCATAATACGGAGCGTTGTATCATAGTCATCCGGAGAGATTTCCATTGAAAAAAGTGTCCGCTCCTTGTGATTCGGTAAAAATTCAACCCATCTTAGAAAATAGGCCTTACTCAATTTACCTTCCAAATGAAAAGCGGCGATGTCTTGATCATTGATTTCTGCAAAGGCTTCTTCACCGGCTTTTATTCCAAGCGGCGTCACAGTCAGGCGATCGTTTTCAGGTGAGAGACAGCCACTCAGTAATAGAGTGGCGAATAAGCAAGCAATGCCAAATTTTTTCATGCAGTAACACATCATTTCTTAAGAAGATTGTAGGAACGTCAGATTTTACTTTTGATTGGATAATACGATTCCGAAAATCCGCTCTCCTTTTTTGAGGGGCACGTCAGCGGGACGCGTGACCTCGTTTAAATTAAATCCACGCATTTCCTCATTTTTCGACAGGTGGTAGACCATCAAAAGATTATAAGGGTTCGCCGTAGCCGTTTTTGAGCGGAAGTCGGCACCACGGACGATGTAATCGTCGAGATGCGTAAACGTATCGTCACCGAAAAGTACCGTATCACCGACGTCAATTCCAAATTTAATCAGATTGTCCGAGAAAGACTGGGAAAACCGGATTGCGGTATCGTACTTTTTCGGTTCAAGTTCCATCGAGAAGAGGACATGTTCTTGTTTGTTCGGGAGGTATTCGACACCTTTTAGCCAATGGGTCGTCGTTAATGTTCCTTTTAACTGAACGGCGCCAATCTGTTGGTTGGCAAGTGCGGCAAATTTTTCTTCCCCTTCTGTAACGGGTAGGGGGGAGATTGTGAAGGTAGAAGCAGCCTGGGTGACAGGTGCTTTTTTCGTGGCCGATTCGATTTGATCGTGGTTTTGGCTACACCCCGTCAAGATAAGAGCGGCAAGTGGTATGTACATCCATTTTTTCATAGAAGGAGCCTCTTTCCTTTGCGTGTTGGAAACATTATCCATCATTAAGCTTATCGTTTTTCTTGGATGATTTCAATCAAGAACGGGAAAAGACTGACAGTACGTATTTTCAGGAGGGGTAACGATGGACGATTTTTTCGGTGAGGGACTTGAGACGAATGAACAGAAACGGAAGTCAAAGCTTGAGGAAGTATTTGACCAATCGTTTGAAGCAGAACGGCGCGACTTTAACCAGTCGCTTAATCAAGAAGTGACCGTCGCCCTGATTGGCGACGTCAATGCCGGTAAATCGTCGACACTAAACGCGATTCTCGGGCGTGACGTCGCGACGGTCGGAGCACAACCGGGAGAGACGACACGCATCGATCAAATCCGGCAGCACCCGGAAGATAAAGTCATCTTCGTCGATACGCCGGGACTCAATGATGCGAACAGCTTAAATTCGGATACGACATGGCAATTTTATGAGAGTGCTGACGTCATTTTGTATTTCTTGAATGCGGCGGGGACCGTCTTATCGGAGACGGAAACAAAAAACTTTAATAAGATTTATGCTCATAACAAAAACATCCTCATTGTCGTGACAAAAATTGACGCGACAAATGACTTAGAGACCGTCACCCGGCACATCGAATCGAAGTTACCGGGACCGACCCTTGTCCCTGTATCAGCGAAGGACGGAACAAATATCGACCGGCTGCGGCGTGAGGTGCTCGACATCTTAAAAAAGTTCGATAAGGATAATCTGTTTGTCCGCGAAATCGATCCTTCATTACGAGGGAAAATCGCCAACAACTGGATTGTCGGCGCCGGGACAGCAGCGGGAGCGATTGGTGCGGTCCCGTTCCCGGGCGCGGACATCATCCCTTTGACGTCGATTCAAATCGGCTTGATGCTGAAGCTGTCGAACTTATACGAACGCAATTTATCGAAAGAGAGTGCAAAAGAATTGCTTGTCGTGACGATCGTCGGTAATTCAGGAAAAACGGCGTTTCGTCAACTGGCAAAGATGGTACCAGGATACGGGGCTGTCTTTGGAGCAGGTATCGCCTCGACGGCGACGCTCGCACTTGGTTACGGAACGAAATATGCCTATGAAAACAAAATTGAACTGACACCGGAAAGTTTGATGGGATTCGTCAAGCGCTTCCGAAAGAAGTCGGAGTGAGCAAAATCTCAGTCATTTGTCAGACACCCTGTTATGCTAGGAAACACAACAGGGAGGGATTGTCATGTCTACATTATTAGAAGAGATTCAAGCCTATCAGGAACAGTTCCGTCAGAAAGCGCCGGCTGAAAAGCAGCGGCTGATGACGCAGGCAACAGAAGAACTCGCAGCATCGAACGGAGCAAAAGGATTATCTGTCGGAGATGAGGCACCTCGCTTTACGCTACCGAACGCGGCAGGGACATCCGTCGCTTTAGCAGATTTACTTACACAAGGTCCTGTCATCGTCACGTTCTATCGTGGCGGCTGGTGCCCTTACTGTAACTTAGAGCTCCGTGCGTACCAACGTGAACTGGCGAAGATTCAGGAAAAAGGAGCGACACTCGTCGCGATCAGTCCTGAGACACCGGATCATTCACTCTCGACACAAGAAAAAAATGACTTAGAGTTCGCTGTCCTCAGTGACGTCGATAATGTCGTCGCGGGTCAATTTGATCTTGTCTTCGAGATGCCGGACTATTTAGTTGAAGTGTACAAAGAATCAGGGCTGGACGTCGCCGGACATAATGGGAATGAAGACTGGCAGCTACCGAAACCAGCAACGTTCATCATTCAGCCGTCAGGTGAAATTTCGTTTGCTGACGTTCCGTCTGACTACACGCAACGTGTTGATCCGTTAACGATCATCTCAAAACTGTAAATCGCTTAGGAGAAAGCGTCACGCTATCTCTTTTATGATCGAGCTCCGTCCTCACCCCTGTGGTGAGGGCGTTTTTGTATTTCCTGTCAAAATAACGAGTAGTATCATAAGGTGCTGTTTTGTTGTAAATTGTATATAAATGGGTATAGAAAGGTAACGAATTGAAGAAATGGAGGTGCGGCGTCTCTCCTTTCCTTATAGAAGAGTTCGCTACTAGGATGTATAAATTAGAACCGGTATTCAAAGAACGGATTTGGGGTGGTCGTCGTCTCGAGGAGTTGTTTCAATACGATTTACCAGTCGGTAAAATCGGAGAATGCTGGGCTGTTTCCGCACATCCTAGTGGTTTAACACGTCTGATCGAAGGACCGAATCGTGGACAGACGCTTGATGTGTTATGGGCATCACAACGGCTTGAATTATTTGGCTCCTATGCACTCGATTCGTTTCCTTTACATGTGAAGTTGCTGGACTCTTCCTCTTACTTATCGATTCAAGTTCATCCGAATGATGAAGAGGCAAGACGTCTTGAAAATGAACCGTATGGAAAAAGTGAATGCTGGTACGTCCTTGAAGCGGATGAAGGGGCGGAAGTCATTGTCGGGCACACGTTGACGTGTCCGGAAGAACTGAAACAGTGTGCACAAACGAAAGACTGGGACAACTGTTTACGTCACATTCCCGTTAAACGAGGTGACTTTCTTTATATCCCGAGCGGAACGATTCATGCGCTCGGACCGGGCATCGTCTTACTCGAAATTCAACAGATGAGTGACCGGACGTATCGCTTATACGATTACGATCGGTTGGACGAGCAGGGGAACCCACGAGAATTACATCTCGAAAAAGCGATTGCTGTCACGACGATACCGGATGAACCGGTCGTTTTTGAGCCGGTGGAAGAAGTCTTGCCTTCCGGAATCAAGACGACACTGCTTGAAGCTTTACCTTTTACCGTTGTTCGCCATGAAGTGACGGGACCAGGCTATCTGCTTGAAAATCATGACGTGTTTCGTCTTCTTTCAGTTGTCGCGGGAGAAGCGGTCGTCCGTCAGCATGAGATGAGTCGGACAATCAAAAAAGGCGAACATTTTTTCATTCCGCGGGCGAGCGGAGACTACTCGGTCACGGGAGAGGTCGAATTCGTGACGAGCGAAGTGTTTCCCCGTTAGGACAGACAAAAGCGTGTAGACATCTCAAGGAAAGATGTCTACACGTAATAGAAGTAAAAAAGAGGTTATCCTTTCGAGCGTAACGAAATCGGAAGGGGATAGTTATCTTCTTCCGTCCAATCGACAGAGTATTTCACTTCAATCATGATTAAATCATCAATCGTCTTTAACGTGTGGGGAACACCTTGCGGAATGTGGACGACAGCTGGTGCCTCAAGGAGTTGGCGTTCACCATCGATAATGGCTTCTGCTTTTCCTTTAAGGATGCTCCAAGTCGAATCCGTGTGCTCATGATAATGGTGGCTAATCTTTTGATCTGCTTTAATGTGCAAACGGCGTGTGACGGCATAACGTCCGTCATCAAGTAGTTGTTGATGCAAAATTGTCGCATATCCCCAGCGTTTCCATTCGAATTGAGGTGGCAAGTCTTGATCGACGAGATATTCCTTGAGATGGGGAGTCTCTTCTTTAGAAGAAACGAGCACACCATCCGGACTGACGGATACGACGAGATCTTCTAAGCCGATTCCGAGTACAGGGACTTGCAGTTCATTGACGATATGCGTATTCGTCGACTTCAAAAGCCGTGCATTCCCGTGAAGGACGCTTGGCATTTCTTCCGTTAATGTATTCCATGTTCCGAGGTCCTTCCAGTAGCCTTCGTAGCGATGGACATAAATTGATTCCGTTTTTTCGACGATTGCATAGTCAAATGAGGTTTTTTCCAAAGCGTTGTAGGAGGCAAGCAGGTCACGGTATGCGGTCGGGACATCTTGCGCAGTCAATTGCTTCATCAGGAAACTGAGTTGGCAGGCGAAAACACCGCAGTTCCAAAGGGCACCTTCTTGAATCAACTGTTCCGCAACAGCCGTCGTCGGTTTTTCTTGGAACTTTTTGACGCGTGCCATCTTGTCTCCCGTCTCCGGTATGATGTAGCCATATTTCGGCGTCGGGTGCAGCGGTTCAACGCCCATCAAATGGAGTGCCTCCGGATGGGAATGGGCGGCTTCGTCGAGTGCTGTGAACGTTTCGAAGAATGAGGTATCGACATACGGGTCGACGGGCATGATGACGATTGTTTCCGTCGGATCGACGATTTCCGCCAAGTAGCTGGTCGCGAGCATGATGGCGGGAAACGTATCGCGGCGCGAAGGCTCACAGATGACAGCGACATCCTGACCAAGTTGATGCTCGATCGCATCAAGTTGCGCTTCCGTCGTCGTGATGACAGTCCGTTCGGATAAGCCGACCTCCTGGAGCTGGAGGAAAACACGCTCCATCATCGATTGTTTTTGTCCTTGGTTATCTTCTAAGATTCGTAAAAACTGTTTCGAGCTTAAGTCATTTGAGAGCGGCCAAAGCCGTTTTCCTGAACCACCAGATAATAAGAGAATATACATTGTCATCCATCCTTTCGATAAAAAAATGGGGGTAGTTATACATGGCACTTTACTTATTGGTAGATCCACATGAGCCGACTCGGAAAATTTTACAAAGGAAGTTAGTAGAAAATCAGCAACGTGTAATCGAGGCTGTATCAGCAGAACAAGCACTTGAATTAATGGAACGTCACGATATCGATGTCATCATCACAGAACTGCGATTACCAGAAATGGACGGGGTCGAACTCTTGAAGGAGGTAACGAAACAGCATCCACTCATTCGACAAGTCGTCTTAACCGATTATGTCCAAATCCATACCTTACTCGCGGCCGTTAACTCTGGGAACATTAGTCGGTTGATGACAAAACCATTAAAGGTCGATGCGACGATTTTACGAATTCTTGAAAAGATTGGTGAAGAAGTCGTCGAATTGAAATCTCGTAAAATGATCATCTCGAGAGCCTTTAATGAAGTATTATTGAATTCCAATCGTCCCTATTGCCTATTCTTTGAAGATGGGACGATTATCGGTCAGCGTGAGCTAACTCCGGAAGATAAAAATGCACCGATTGACGAAAAAAATGGTGTCCGTCGCCTAGAGTTCCCGACCCAGTTCGGAACGTTCATCCTTTATCAATCGACTGCATCGACGCTCACGAAACCCGTTTGAAAAGAAGCGAACTGACACCAATCAAGCTGAGACGAAGATACATGTAGATGACACCGGCCGTCAACTTAGGATGACTAGCGTACTTCCTGATGTTTGCCGGATGGTAAAGGACCGGACGGAAGAAGTACCACCGTTGAAGTGCTTTCAGGAAACCGCCTTCTTCACTTGCCAGCGTCGTCGGCATGACGTCAAAATAATAGCGTTTTTTCTTCAACAGGTCGGCGAGCTCGACCTGTTTTTCATTGTGGCGGACGAACGTAAACGTGGCGCGTCGAATTTCACCGCCTTGTTCGAGGTAGCGAATCGTCGGTTGTGTTTCTTCGAAGCTGATTTGACCCGGGTCGATTTCACCCGACTTTACATACGCGTCGAGTCGCCAAAACCGAGCGGCTTCAATCGAATTCGAATCCAGTCGGTCGTTCGGTACGTTAAAGAGGTTACGTTCGAAGACTTTGACTTGACTGAAGTAATTGGAATACTCGCTATAGGCCTGTTCCGGAATGACGAGGGCACCGATGGAAGGATGCGCCTCAAGGTAGAGCAGACAACTTTTTAACAAATCATCAGCCAACACCATATCGGAGTCGATGACGTAGAGATAAGCGACACCGAGTTCTTTTAATCGATCAATCGCCGTCTTGCGGGCAATTCCGCGCTCACCGTGGGGCAGTGCAATGACTTCGAACCGTTCATCGCCGGCAGTCATCTGGCGCATCAAAGCGACGGTGCCGTCAGTCGAACCATCGTCAGCGATGACACACCGGAATGGTGTCTGTTGCAGTTTGAGAGAAGTGATTGTTTCATGGATGATGGCTTCATTTTCATACGTCGACATGGCAATTCCAATCATTCATATCCCTCCTTGAATTGTGATGGGACGAGTACGGCTTCGAGCCATTCCCGAAAATGCTGTCCCGTATTATCCCAGTGGAGCGTCTTCGCGAAACGATGGGCGGCGTAACGAATCGTGTCGTATTGTTCGCGATCCTTTATGCATGAGCGCATTTCGACGGCTAAAGCACCTGGTGTCTGGGACGTTGCCATATATCCTGCTAACCCATATTGGACGGCGTCCCGTAAACCAGGGGCGTCATAGACGATTGTCGGTGTCCCGACTGCTGCCGCCTCACTGACGGTCAATCCCCAGCCTTCGCGTTTCGATGGGAACAGTAAAGCAGTCGCGCGACTCATCCGTTCAAGTTTTTCTTCCGCACTGACAAAACCGAAGTAGGTGATGTCTTGGCGCATCTCTTCTGGGACGAGAGGATTCAGTTCGCTTTCAATATAGCCCTCATCCTTTTTACCAATCACCCAAAAGCGTGCTTCGGGAAACTCTTGTTTGAGCGTCACGAATGCTTTAATCGCATCGTTGATTCCTTTATAGGCGGACATCCGTCCGACATAGAGGAACGTCGGCTGTGCTTCTTTGGCTTGCCATTGTTCTTCCGGCCAAGGGATGAAATCGAGACCTTCCGGTAAAATCGTGACACGTTCTGTTACGAATCCGATATCGATTAAATCGTCAGCGGTCGACTTACTGACAGTCAACGCCAAATCGTTCCGGTAGAGACGGAGGCGGGGCGTCTCCGTCTGTTCTCCTAACCAGGCGTACGGTTGTTTGACGTTGATCTTCCAAATTTCACGTGTCAGTTGATGAATGAAGAGGACACGTTTTGTTCGTGGTACATAAAGTGGAGTGAAAAATTGATGGGTATTGACTTGATCGACGACAAGGTCAATCGTCGCGGCATGCGTCTGGTAATAGCTACAGGCGTAAGGGATGACGGTCGCGAGTGTCCCGCGCCGGATGTATGTGATACCGTCGAGAAATTCGACGTCATGTCCACCTTCGAAGCGAGGGGAAATATGAGTGATGCGGTAATCTTCAGCGACACGTTTTAACATTTCATGAGTGAACACTTCGGCACCACCTGCTTTTGGATGCTTGATGTCACGCCAAGATAAAAATAAGAGATGTGGTTTCATGCGTCATGTCCTCCTGGGGTCGTAGTAGGTACGCGATATCTTCTGAGGATGAAGCGTAAGAAGATGGCACTTGCGAGAAAAACGACGACTTGAGCCGTCAACCAAATTTCAATCGTTTGTCGAAAGAGTAGAAGCGCGAGAATGAGTAATACTAACGTTCCCCAGTACCATTTCAAGTAACTCGTTCGGTGTAAGGAAAACTGTACGAGTGCTTCATACTGGATTAGGGTGATACCGCTGTAGATGAGTGCCATGTATTTTACATACTGACCGGCTTGTTCGTATCCCTCTCCGAATAAAATGGGGATGATGTACGGGATGGCAGTGAAATAGAATAAAACAGAACAACTGAGTCCGATCAGGATTCCGATGTAAAGTTTACGCTCCCAAGCGACGAACGATTTGGACTGATTCAAACTACTGAGACGTGGTAAAAGTAACTGAGAAAGTGAAAGGGCGACGAATAACAGCAATTGACCGAAGCGAAGCGCGACGGAATAATCTCCTGCGAGTGTCGGGAAAAAACGAGTGACGAGCAAACTGTCGAGTGTGAAGAATAATGTCATGACGACTTGTGTATGAATCATATGAGTCAGACCATGCCAGCGCATCGTACCGGCGCTTTTAGGAAACGGAACTTGAACTAAACTAATCAAGTAGGCCATCAGCATGCCGATCAAGATAAAAACGAGTGCGAGTGTAACATCTGTATAACGAAGGAATAGCCAAGTGGCAGCTACTTTGACGACTGACTCGACGTAATAGGAAAGGTTCAACGCATAAAAGCGTTCTTCTGCTTGAAGAATCCCTCGTCGGAACGAGAGTAAGATATGGATTAAGATTGTAAATGCGATTAGAAGAAGGTTTATTTTGGTAAAAGGTAGAATGAATGGTAATACGTACATTAAGATAAGTAAAATGAATCCCGTGTAAAGCAGTAGCCGAAAACGTAAGTGACGGTACTGATTATCAAGGCGCTGACTCAAATCCCGTGTGACCGTCCACTGCAAAGCGCTACCGATGATCAGCAACAGCCCAAGTAAGGCAAGGTAGGCATTCAGTAGTCCATAATCGACGCTCGATAATTCACGAGCAAGTAATAAGTGGTAGGCGTAGTTGACGACATTCAGCAATACGTCAAGAAATGGAAAAATGAAAATGATCGCATGTCGATTCAAAAAGCTTGTCAAAGTATAATCCCTCCAATCCATCGATTTGAGTGAAACGGAAAGGATGAAAACGCATGAGTCAAGGGCATATCGTAGTCTTTACTGACCAAGAACGACACATTCCTTACGAAGCATTAATCTCCTACTATCCTGTACTACTTTACACACAGCCCGTTAATAGTCCTGCTTCATTTGAGCAAATCGCATTAACGGAAGTCGACACGGCGGAAGCGGAACATGATGTTAAATTGTATATCGTCGACTACGTCGCTCAACCTGACCAAATTAGAATCGTCAATTTGATCCGTCAACGGCGCCCCCGCGCGAAGGTATTATTGATTGAAGAAGTCGTCCGCGCAAAAGGTGATTTTCCATTCCAGGACATCCATGGGGACGGTGTGTTTCGTATCTTTTCCTACCGACCCTCGTATCCAAATGAGCTATTTGCAGAAGTACAACACTTGATTCATCCGGAATATCCCATTTTGAAAGACACTATAGCCTTTATATTACCAATATTTAACGAAGAGAAACGTTTTGGGCACGTCAAACAATTTTTGGAGAACCTGGCAGAACTCGTCAGTGAAGATTACATCCATGCCTCCATCAACTTTTTTGACGATGCCTCGTCTGACGGCTCACAAGATTTATTGCATGATTACCGGGCGATCGTCATGGATGCGACGGATACATTGTTCACCGTCGGCTATCTCGAAGTCCATCAAGTGGAACATAATACGCGTAAGGCAGGTTTGTTCATCGAAGGGATGCGAAATATCTCGAGCGACTATTATGTGTTCGTCGATGCCGATAATTCGTTTCAGACGGAGGACATCGCGCGATTGCTGACGGTCGCTCAGGAAGATTATTATGATATCGTCATCGGGACGAAGGATTTAACGATTGAAGACCGGGGAATGGTCCGCAGGGTGATGAGTTTTGCCAAACGAAATTTGACGCGTTCATTTTTACCAAAAGGTGTGACGGATTCGCAGACGGGTCTCAAAATCATTAACCGCCGCATCATTCATCGGATCTTACCGTACCTGCACGTCGAGAGTGGTCTAGCGATTGATCTCGAGCTGATGTATGCGGCGAAAAAAGAGAACCTACGCGTCTTTCAACAACCCGTGACGTGTATCGAACGGGAAGGGTCTCATGTCAATATCGTGAAAGATTCAGTCGCCTTTTTAAAGACGATGGCCCAACTTTATAAACGCCACCGTTAACAAATACCCGCTTGGACTCTAATCACTGTGAGTCCGAGCGGGTATTTGCGTATAGGCTATTTTTTTCTGAAGCGTCGTCTAGCTGCGAAGCGTTCACGAAGTCGCGTCCGGAACGGCTCGAACCGTTGTCCGGTCATCAATCCAATCAGTAATAGACTGAGCGGGAAGGCTAGAGCGAGTAATCCGAGTCCGGCATAATAGATTGGGCGTAGGACGACGGTGACGGCAGCCTGTTGTTGCGTCGAACGATAGAGTTGGGTGACACCGTTCAGGGCGATGTTTCCTCGCATCGGAGTGTCGCCATCTTGTAGTTCAAAGAGTGGAGTCGGCGAGTCGTTGACAGTAAAGCGACCGAGCGTCTGCTGACTCGTAATTTGTCGACGCATCAACGACTTGACGACGTCAAGCGTCTCCGGAGTTGCTGTTGCGAACAACGGTGTACCTGTCTGTTCAGCAAGCATGAATTGATCGACGAGAATCAATTTTTCATACGGCAAAAATTCAAGGTTTTTAAGCTTCAGTTTTCCGGCCGTCTTTTCATTTCCACGTGTCCAAATGTGCAGTTGCATCCGGACAGCCTCTTTGGGTGGGATGAGAATTTGTTCATAGTGATTCCAGCGACTTTTCTTGTCTTCTTCGACCTCATTGATGAAATCAGTCCCGATGACACGATCGTCTTCATCGAGGTAATAGACTTTCAGGTGACGCTGGCGGACATTTTGACTGACGGCATCAAACTGCAACAAGTACTCATGGTTCGGTTTCGCTTCGACCTTTTGTGATGCATAGATGTACCAGTCACAGGAACAGGTCGGGTCGTAGTCAATCGTATAGACTTCGTCCTGTTCACTGTCGCGGAACATGTCCTCAGTGATCGAGACACACGTCGCGCAGTTGGCGGCAGCTTCCGGTTCAGCGAGTGGTTTATCCGTGACGATTTCATTCGGGTCGAACTTATGCAGGTCGTCCATCGTGACGAGAGAAGGGACGGCACTTTCGTAATCGAGTTCTATCTCGTAGCGCCCGCTTGCAAGTGGGATGTCCGAAAGCGTAATTTGATGAAGTGTTTGATAAACGTCAGATAACGCTTCGAGTTGGTACGGGAAATCACGATAAAGCGGATCGAATGTCACCGTATGTTGACCAATCTTCTCTTTTCGAATGTCTGTCTTCTTGAAGTCTTTCGCACTCAGGGTTTGGCGATACACTTCATCGGTACCGTCACGAATCAAGACCGTCAGGCGTCCTTTCGTGTTCGTCGGTCGCGTCGCCTTTAGTTTGATGTCGTACGTGCCGTCTTCTCGAATATCAATCATACGTTTCAATGTGCCGCGTTGAGCAGCGACGCCTTTCCCGAAACTGAGGGCTGGATAGTTTCGCTCAGATTGTAAGTGACCCGTGTAATCAAACGATGTTTCGGCTTCAAGGACCATCATTGTTTTCGTAATGGCGAGCTTTTCTTCGAGTTGATCTTTTAAGTCAGTTAGTTCTGGTTTTGGAATCAAGACGATATTTTGGATGGCATTGAATCCGACTGTATTCGTGACGCGTAACGTCGAACTGGTACTATCTGCGACAAGGTTTCCGAGCGGGACCCAAACGAGCTTGGCACCTGCCGTCTGCTTTGTATTGATTGGAATGTTTTGCCCGTTGAACTCAAAATCGAGCTGTCCGCCATTTTGATTCAGGAGGACGCGCGCATAGCCTGCGTAGCGCCCGCGGACCGTCTCTTTTGTCATCTCAATCGTGTTCGGGACCATATAATCTTCGAAACTGAAAATCTTGATGTCGTGAATCCACCAATATGTTTTACGTTCCGGACGCTGGAAACTCAGCAAATCGATCCGCATCGTCGTCGCATCTTTCGGAGTGACGAACTCCCCTTGCAAGTGAATCGCATCGACGTCACCCGAGTCACGTGGGGCGACGACATAGGTTTGATTCAACTCACGATCCTTCGCGTCATAGAAGCGGACCTTGACGTGCAGGCGATCGACCCCGCGACCGGAAGCCGTGATATCGAACCGGTAGGCATTGTTCGGTAACGCTTGTAACTTACCGGACTTCGCGACCTGCCAAATGTATTTCGGGTCACCTTCAGCGACCTCTGCTCGTAAGACAGGTAAGTTATTTTCTTTTGAAATCGGGTTTGGTGATAAGTCGACGATGTCAGGATTATCGGCTTTAAAAAACGTTTCGTCTTCGAGCATCGAATTGAACGAGGCGACTTGCTTCGTCTTTAGTTGATCAAGTTTATAGACAGGTGCGTCAATCTTAGCTGAGGCGAACGATAAACCGATTCCGTCACCAAAGTCGAGGTCAAACGCTGGGTTCGTAATACCTTGCGTGCGCAAGTACCAGCGCCAATCACTGTTCGCTAAAAATGTTTTCCCCCAGTTCAAAAACGAATTGGCCGAGTCGATTGCGTCGAACGGTTTCCAAAAATACGCATCCGGGACTTGGCTTAGCAAAAGATCGTTTTCTTCTGCCATCTCGATGATGTCATCTTGTTTCAGCCACGATAGTCCGTCTTGATGGGCTTGTGTCGCAAATAAAATCGACTGTGCGCCAAGCGAGTAGTCATCGAGTGTCGAGTAGGTGACGGACCGTTCGAGTCCGTACGGTGTCAAAATCAACTGTGGGACGGTTCGTGTCCCGAGTGGTTCGATTAAATCGAATAAAGTAAACAACCCGACTTGTTTCGTCGCTAAAAGATCGTGTTGTGTTGCCAAGATTTCTTTGTTGAAGGCTTGGCGTTCTGCCATCCCGGAGTATTCCGTCCGATAAGCGAACTGATTCAGCCCAAAGGCCTTAGCGATTTGTCCTGCCTGGTCGGATCGCCCCGTGTCGAGTAAATATTGCATGAACGTCATCATATAGCCGACGGTCGGGGAGGCACCTTCGTGATGGAAGACGGTATCGGTCTGCGAACCATACACTTGAACGTCGCCTGTCGCCTTGACCTCTCCGTCAGGATTCGGATTTTTGTTCCACGTTGGCGTCGCGACACCTGTGCCCGGTTGTGTCATTTCGTCAGCAATCGGAAACTGGAGCCACTTTCCGTCAATCAATTCTTGAACAGCAGAATATTCTTGTGGCATCTTCACAGGATGATAAAAGCCTTCCATGTAGACCGCGCGATACGGGAGAAAGAATAGACTGAGCGCAATGACAGTAATGCCGATTGCGAACGTCCGGTAAAGCGCAAGTGGCAAGGTTTTTGATGGACGATTGAAAAGCGTTGCGAGACTAGAGGCGAGCAAAAGGCTATAGCTGACCATCAGCAACCCGACGAGCTTGTTCGGATCACGGAACATTGCACCGATGAGTGGCGTCTTCGTGACGAATAAAACAAAAAAGTCTGCGACCTGCTCATGCGTCCCGGTCGCAAAGACGATTAACGGAATGCTAAGTCCAGTGAAGAACAGTAAGATTGGTTGCCGATAGGAGACGAGTGCCCCGAGCAGAACGAGCAATAAAATAATACCGCCGCCAAGCCAAAAGCTGATCGGTAACGTCGTTAAGTCGAACATCGGCCACCAATAGCTCGTCAAATAAAGGACGTTTGACCAGGAGGAGTGGCGACTGAACAACATCAAGGTATCGGATACGTTGATATTGTGTTGCGATGCTTGTGAACCTGTCAAAATTGAGCCGACATACATTAAGAACCAATAGGAATTAAACAACAGGAAAATCATCGAAAAGGCGAGTGTGGATCGGACATAGAAACCGATTAACGGTTTGAGAATGCCTTCTCTTCGATGCGTCCAATACGTCTTTAAAAAAATCAATCCGACCATGATGCCCATGTAAATCAATGAAAAGAAGAAATAATGAATGCCAGCCGCCATAAAAGCGAACACGACGGCTAGTCCGACGATGTCAATCCAGGTCCGTCGCGACAGACGATCTGACAAACTGAACTTCGGATTCAATTGTTCACGGAACTTTGGATCGAAAATGTTGAAGAATAACAGTAAGGCGAGTGGGAAAACCGAATAGCCACATAATAGGTAGATGTGTTGAATTCGGGTGATGACCCAAGGGTTCAAGGCGTAAAAGAGTGCGGCGATGCCGAATGCGACGAGCGATAAAAAAGAAAAATGAGGTGAGACGTAAACGGAATGCAGTCGTTTCGTGAAAGCGAACATCGATACAGCGGAAACGATTAAGAGTCCAAAAATGAATGATTTAATCAAAATCGGTCCCGAAGCACCGAACAGTAAACTTAACAGGTAAAACGGAAAAATATAGATGAGACGAGCGACGTTCAGCAACGTCGTCGTACTCCAGCGATTGTTCCAGGCACCGAAGATTTCCTCTAAATAACGATTGGAGGATAAACCAAACGACAAATCACTAAAGACGACCATCCCTGGTTGGAAGAGGGCAGCGCCATATAAGAAGATAACAAGTAGAACACTTGATAAGACGATCGCATCTTTCCAGTACGTCCGTCCGAATCGCTTCAAGGAATCCATCAGCTGTTTTCGTGAAGTCTGCATTCAAGAACTCCTCTCTTTAAAAAGGTCAGTCTTCATTAGTTATTCGGGGTCCAGACAGGAGAATCCTAGAGTTTGTTCATTTAATTTTAATAAAAAAGCACATCAGGTTCCTCCGCCTATGGGAGGAACCTGATTGTTAGGATTCGACGTGGTTCGTCAGTTCATCAACGAGTTGTTCGAGCGAATCGGTCATTTGATTGAGTGAGTCGGTCATCGTTTCAAATTCGTGTTGGACGCCAGCCTGTTCTTCGAGTCCTGCAGCTGTCGATTCGATTCCACGACGCACTTCAAGTGAAGCGACACGTGTCGTATCCATGCGTTCACCGATTTCAAGCATTTGCGTACCGACACCTTGGCGTGCTGTTTGAATCGAGCGAATATGCTGTTCGACATCTTGAATCATTCCTGTAATATCAGCGAAGGTCTGACCGACGCGTTTCGTCATCTGACGGTTTTCCGTCAACGTCTCGGCATACGCTCGGGCCGTTGCCTTGATTTGGTTTGTGTCTTCGACAAGAGCCTCTAACACTTCCGTCACTTCATTGGCATAGCTTCGTGACTGGACGGCGAGATGCCCGACTTCGGTCACAACGACGGCGAAGCCGCGTCCCGCTTCACCGGCACGTGCAGCTTCAATCGCTGCATTGAGTGCAAGTAAGTTCGTTTGCCCGGCAATTGCTTCAAGACTCGCGAGAATCGTCTGGATTTGATCGGAGCGTCCTGTCATCGTCTCGACGGAATCGTTTAAACGGTTCGTCGCTTCGACCATTGCTTCGACCCGGCGTTCCATCGACTGCATCTCTTCATTTCCTTCACGTGCGGTGGCTGTCATATGGACGGCTGTCTCTGCCGTCGTCGCCATCTGTGTTTGAATCGTCGCAATCGCTTGATTGACTTGCTGTAACTGATTCGTTCCATGTTGCATCGATTGATATTGACCGTCGGCAGAGTCGACGATCGGTTCGATGGCAGCAGCAATCTGATCTGTGACAATAACCGAGTTTGCAGCAGCTTGCTTCAAATGTGTCGTGTTCGTTTTTAAATGACCGACCAGTGCTTCGATTTGTTGACTGACGTTCGTGATTAACGTGTTTGCTTCCGTTTCCCGTGCGTGCGCCGCGTGACGTTCACGATTTTGAACGAATACTTGAATGATCAGGGCACTGCTCGTTAAAACTAAGAACACAGCATGAATCATCAATAGACTAAACGGATACTCGGTCGTTCCGCACAGTAGCGTCGGTGCAAAAAAGAACCCGGCAAAGTGCTGAATCGCAAATAATACCGTGCTGATTAAAATCAAGTCGATTCGCCGGAAGTAGGCAATCAATGCCAGGACCATGAAAATCGAGAAGTGATATTCGACGAGTCCTTCTCCGCCGGCGATGATTGACATGCTTGCGAATGTCAGCGTCAGTGTCAAGAGAATGGCAACCTGTTTACTCTGCGGATTAAGCCGGTAGCGGATAACAGCTGCGAAGAGAAAAAAGATAGGAATCAGTGCGACGACCGTTAACGTAGCGAGCGACGCGGATGGTCCTTTTCCCTGTAAAAGGGAGTAGCCTTCTCCAAATGTTGTGAAGCGGTGGAGTCCATGGAAAATCAAAGATAAAACGACGATAAGAGACGTGATGCCAAGCATGAGTTGATGACGACGTTTCATAAAATAAAATTCCTCCGATTTCTAGTTGAAACTAAAACAAAGACGAAGTCCTGTTTTTGTAGGGGTATCAAGACTATCGGTTACACGCATGTGTTTGTTGACTGGAAAAAAAGTTAGCTGCACATCCATTATTTTTCTAAAAGAACGTAGCATGAATAAATGCCGGAACGGGTATATAAAAAACATCGAAATTAGTAGGAGGAAGACGCATGAAGTGGAAGGGAAGAGAACGAAGCTCAAACGTAGAAGACCGCCGGGGGATGAGCGGGAAAGGAGTCGCCGGAATCGGCGGTGGACTTGGGATCATCATCTTGATCGTCGTGACGTTGATGGGTGGGAATCCGGCTGATTTGCTTGGTGACTTATCCGGATCAGAGAGCGGGACGAACTCAAGTTATCAAGAAACGGCGAAAGAAAAAGAAGCCGCCGATTTTGTCTCGGTCGTGCTCGCCGATACGGAACGGGTCTGGACGAAGGAGTTCAAACAAGACGGGATGACGTACAAAGAACCGACACTCGTCCTCTATACCGATCAAGTCAGTTCCGCGTGTGGTCAAGCCGGAAAATCAGTTGGTCCTTTTTATTGTCCAGGCGATCAGAAATTATATATTGATTTAAGTTTTTATGATGAATTACAAACTAAGTACGGGGCGCCTGGCGACTTTGCGATGGCTTACGTCATTGCCCACGAAGTCGGACACCACGTCCAGACCTTACTCGGGACATCAGACGAAATCATGCCGCTTCGCCAAAAGATGAGCGAAGAGAAATTCAATAAATACCTCGTCCGGTTCGAACTACAGGCGGATTATTATGCCGGCGTGTGGGCGCATCACGCCCAAGGCGAAAACTTGTTAGAAGAAGGCGACCTTGAAGAAGCACTGGGTGCTGCAAATGCTGTCGGAGACGATACGCTTCAGAAGAAAGGGCAAGGATACGTCGTGCCGGAAAGCTTTACGCACGGGACATCGAAACAACGGAAAAGTTGGTTCCAAAAAGGTTTTGACAACGGAACGATTGAAGGTGGCGACACGTTCAAAGCAGCAAACTTATAAACGGATGACTTCAAAAAGAGACCGTTCCGAGTGGGGAACGGTCTTTTCAGTTTGTTGTATGTCTTGACACTAAATGTTAAGGAATCCAAAAACCAATTCGTGATTTTTTTGAGGTTCAAGGCAATCGTAAGCATCGCTTGAAGCGTCATTTCGTTCAGTCCCCGGTAGCGAGTCCAACGCATGCCATACTTTTCTTTCGCATCGGCGACGACAGAGAAGGGGGTGTTCCAATGAGGTGGTGATTTCTCTTACATATCAATAAGTAGTCTTCCTTTTTCAGGTTCTACTTTTTATACACGGAAGAAAAGAGGAGACAAGCGTTTTGTTCACTCGAAATCGCTTCCTAGGGAAAAACAAGCAGGAGCGACCCTGCAACGAAGTGAAGCGGCGCGATGCTTGTCCCAGGAAAACGATTCGAGGTGAACAAAAAAAGCGCAATCCTTCTCGTTAGAAAAAATTGCACTTTGTCTTCAGTCTGAAGAGACCGTTCCGAGTGGAGAACGGTCTCTTTTGGTTAGTTGTTGTAATTGTTGAACATCTTCGCATCATCCGGCACATTCGCAAGATAGACGATTTTTCCGTCCGCATCAAGGCGGGCGATATCCGTCCCGTCCTGCGTGAAGACCGTTCCGTCAGCCCGCTTGCCGCAGACGGCCCAGCGTGTCTCGAATGTATCGCCATCTGCTGACGGCAGCCAGGCTTCATACATGTGTTTGATGTCCTGGTTGGCAGTGAAGACCATCCGGACGAAGTTTTTCCAAGCGTCGATGCCGTGTTGTTCCTGTCCGTTCAGCACGAACGTGATGTCGTCCGAAAAGAGGGAAACGAGGTCACTAAAAGCCTGTTCGTCGGTCCGGGAAGCGTCAAATAAGTCAAAGTAGCGGTCCAGTGTAGTCATGAGTAAGTCTCCTTTAGTTGCGAATCATTTGTTGTTCAATCAAGGTTTTTAATGTCGTTAAGTGGTCAGGGGGGCAGTTCCGGTCGATTTCCTGTCGGAGCGACCCGATCGTTTCACGTTTTAAGGTCGATTGCCAAGCGTCTTCCGCTTCCGTCATCAAGTCCGATAAGAGGCGGACGTTCTGTTCTTTGATGCCCATCAAGTCCTCAAAGACACCACTTGAAGCATAAAGAGATTGTTTTCCTTCGATGGCTTCGTAGACGTCAAAAATGCGAATCTGGTCGGAAGGTTGATTCAAACGGAAACCGCCTTTGACCCCCGGGACAGATAGGAGAAGGTCGGCACTGACGAGTTTACGTAATAGTTTTTGAAAGTACGTCGGTGAAGCACCGAGCTGCTGACTGATGAACTCACCGGGTAAAAGTCCTTTTTCCGGCAAAAAGGTCAGTAACAGCATCGCGTAGACGGATTGTTCGACTCCGGTTTTCATTTGCATGGTAATTCGTCCTTTCTGTATAACGCGGATAACTATTGTCTATAATAATGGGTGTTAACAGTTTTGTCGAGTAAAACGCTTCTCACAAAACCGTCACACCTTTGGAGCGGCATTCTCATGGCAACTACACGATGGATTCGGTATACTGAATGTACGATATGTGAAAATATTCACTAAAAGTCGTTCACAATTTGTGAAAGGGCGTTTTTATATGAATCCACTTAAAGGAATCATCTCGATTCCACGTACGATCATGCTGCAATTGGTACTGGCGGCTGTCCTGATGGGGATTGCGGTCATCGGTCAATCGTACTTGATCGTCATCATCGTCGACCGCATTTTTCTCCAAGGGGACGCCTTTGCGGCCATCGTTCCGCTACTTGGTGTCTTACTGCTCATGCTGATGTTGCGGGTCGCTGTCACCTACTGGAACGGGCGGCTCGGGACGGTTCTCGCGGCGCGTGTCAAACAAGACATTCGCCAGGCGCTCGTCGCGAAGTATACGACGAGTTCCGTCGAAGTGATGTCGCAAGGACAGTCGGGACAAAAGGTCAGTGTGTTGCTTGACGCGGTCGATGAGATGGACAGCTATTACAGCCAATACTTGCCGAAAGTCATCCAGACATCGATCGTTCCCTTGATGGTGCTGATCGCAGCATTCAGTTATGACTGGATTACGGGTCTCGTCATGATGATCACGGCACCGTTCATTCCCTTGTTCTACATCGTCATCGGGATTATGACGCAAAAACGTGCCGATACACAGCTCGAGAAGATGACGGCGTTCTCGGGGACCTTTCTCGATACGCTGCAAGGCATCACGACGTTGAAGTTGTTTGGTCGCGCGAAAGCACAGCAGGACGTCATCGAACGGAGCAGTCTCGACTTCCGCGATGCGACCTTGACCGTGCTGAAGCTCGCCTTCTTGTCGTCGTTGATGCTTGAGTTCATCTCGATGCTCAGCATGGGGATGATTGCGCTTGAAGTCAGCTTGCGGTTGATTCTCTTCCAAAGCATCACCTTTGTTCCGGCCTTCTTGATGCTCGTGCTTGCACCGGAGTATTATTTGGCGCTAAAAGAGATGGGGGCAGCATTCCATACCGGACGGGGAAGTGTTGCGGCGGCGAAACAGATTGCGTCTGAACTGACACAAGATGACCGGGGTGTAACGTTCGGGTCGGTTGATTTACCGACCGCGACCCCACCGCGGATTGAATTCAAAGACGTGGACTTTACGTATCAGGATGAGCGGTTTGCACTGACCGACGTCACGCTCCGGATTGAACCGTATCAAAAGATCGCCTTGATTGGACGAAGTGGTGCCGGGAAATCGACCGTCCTGCAGTTACTCGCGGGACTGGCGGATCCAAAAAACGGCGAAGTGCTCCTGAATGGTCAGCCACGCGCACAAATCACGGAAACGAGCTGGTTCGGACAGCTCAGTTATATCTCGCAGCATCCTTACCTGTATGCGGGGACACTCGCCGACAACATCGCCATCGGTGAATTACGGGAGGCGACGCGGACAGACATCGAACGTGCCGCAGCTGCCGCAGGACTCAAAGAACTGATTGCGAGTTTACCGGACGGGCTCGACACGGGAATCGGTGAAGGAGGGCGCGGTTTATCAGGTGGCGAAAAACAACGGGTCGCACTCGCCCGTGCCTTCTTAAAACGACCGAACGTCATCTTGTTCGACGAACCGACGACGGGACTCGACGTCAAGACGGAACACCTGTTACAGCAGGCAATCGGAGAACTCGGACGGACGGCGACCGTCATCACGGTCGCACATCGTCTGCATACGATTGAACAGTCAGACAACATCGTCATTTTAGAGGCCGGCCGGATTGTCGACCAAGGCACACATGAGGCGCTACTCGCGCGGGATTCAGAGTATGCACGGATGCGTGCCGTCCAACGAGGGGAGGAAACACGATGAAGGAATTGATGGGTATTTTTCGATTGATGCTGCACCAGAAACGGGATATCGTCCTCTCAATCGTTTTTGGTGTTCTTGCCGGAGTCACGGCGGTGGGGCTGTTTGCGGCAAGCGGCTTCCTGATTTCGAAGGCGGCACTGTTGCCACCGATTCAAACACTCGCTGTACTGATTGCCTTACAAAAGATATCAAGCCTGACGCGTGCCGTCAGTCGTTATGCGGAGCGTTATTATTCGCACCGGGCGACATTTACGATTTTGAGTGATTTACGGACGACGTTCTACAAACGACTTGAACCGCTTGCGCCAGGTATCTTCGCGAAGTATCGGAGCGGGGATTTACTCGCGCGAATCGTCGGCGATGTCGAGAGTCTGCAAAACACGTTTTTACGTGTCGTCTATCCGCCGATCATTCTCGTCCTCGTCTTTCTCTGTACGATCTTCTTTGTCAGCTTCTTTTCACTCAGCGTCGCGCTCGTCCTTGTGTTCGGACTGCTCTTGACGGGATTCATCATCCCGGGCTGGTTCGCTTACCGCGAACAACGTTTCGCACGGACTGTCCGCGCACGGCGTGGGGAACTCTCGACGGAAGTGACAGAGTTGTTCCAAGGCTACCGCGACTTAAAAATCTATCAGCAACTCGGAAACAAAGAAACGGAACTGAACGAAGTCGCAGCCCGCTATGTCGCAGAAGAACGGCGCAACGGACTACATGCCGTCTCGAACCTTGCGCTCAATACACTGGCGACGTTAGTCATCTCGTGGCTCGTTCTCGGACTTGGTGCCTACCTCGTCGCGGACGGTCAACTCGATGGTGTGTTCCTTGCATTGCTCGTCATGACCTCGTTGACGGTGTTCGAAAATGCGGCACCGATGGCGATTTTACCCGGCTTCTTCGAAGATAGCCGCCATGCTGCACGGCGGCTCGATGATGTCGTGACGGACGAAGTCATTCCGACATATCCTTCATTTCAACTGGATGCTGCCCCGACGCTTACGGCGACGGATGTCACATTTGCGTTTCCGGGTGAAGTCCGGCCCGTCCTCCGTAACGTCAGCGTGACGTTTCCCCGTGGCTCGAAGACGGCGATCGTCGGCGCGAGCGGATCCGGTAAATCGACCTTGCTCCAACTGTTGCTCCGAATGTATCCAGTGGACGGAATCATGATTGATGGTGTCCGCGGAGCGGAAATCGATCCGGAAGCCTTGTGGCGACAAACGAATGTCGTCCTGCAACAGAATCATTTCTTTTACGGAACGATTCGTGAAAACTTGCAGCTCGCACATGAGGAAGCGACGGATGAAACGATGGAATTGGCATTGCGGCAGGTTGATTTGACGTTTCGCCTGGAGGACAAAGTGCTCGAGAAAGGGGAAAATCTATCGGGGGGCGAAAAACAACGCCTCGCGCTTGCCCGGATTTTCTTACGCGAAGCACCGCTGTACTTGCTGGATGAACCGACGTCATCCGTCGATGCCTTGACGGAACAGATGATTTTACGTCAACTGTTCGCACGTGCGACAGACGCAACTGTGTTACTCGTCAGCCATCGTCTCGCAGGCCTTGAACAGATGGATCAGATTGTCGTCATGGAACAGGGACAAGTCATCGAAGTCGGGACGTATGATGAGTTGATGAACCGACAAGGTGCCTTCTATGCATTAAAACAAGTCGAACAATCCGTCTTTACACCGGATCAACTCGCTCGTTAAACAAATAGGATCCGCTTGTGCCACGAACGGCGCCAGCGGATCCTATTTTTCGTCTAGTTTACCGAGGTACGTTGAGCCACCAGTGATGGAGGAGCAGGAACGAGCTACTGACGAGGAGGGTGGCACAAGTGAAGATGAAAAACGTCATACTGTTAAAAGTCTGATCATTCATATGGATATCGAAGGCGGATGTGATCGAACGAATGTATTCTAAATCACGTGTCATTCCTTCGCGATGCATCAAATAATCAATCAAGTCAGCCCGGTACGTTCGGTAGTGATGGATTTGATAAATTGAAGCGAACAGCACCGAACTTCCGCTAAGCAGCAGTAAAATCGCTAGTCCGAATGGTCGGACTTGAAGACGGTGCAGGAAACGGATGACGGCACGGACATGGATGACAAACAAAGGGATTAAGACGAAGATTAATAAAATAGCCGGATTGCCGTTACCGGAACTGACTTCAGGTGAGACGGACATCCCATGACCGAAACCAAACAGACCGGCTTCGGCGAGCAGGAGACCGACAGCGATCAATCCATCATTTCGTTTTGAATCCATTTTGCACCTCCGGAGAATATGTAATGGATTCAGTGTACAAAACAATCGCCGGCGCCAGGTGACCGTTTTCCTACAGAATGGAAATGGAATTTTAATGGACCTTATGATGTATCGATGGTAAAGTAAGGAAAATTAAAAAGGGGGAGTTCAATGGATATCCGTCACGAAACAATCGCAGTCGGGGAGCAGCTGGTTTCATATACGCATTATTATTCCGAGTCATCACAGGTCTGTTTTTTGTTGTCAGGCGCAAGTTATGTCTACAACCATCCATACTTTTACTACAGTCGTATGATGTTGCTGAATCATGATGTCAATATCATTGAGATTCACTATATGTCGGACGACATCTATGTGTTGCCGGACGAGGAAGCGGACGACGAAATCCTTCGCCGGATCGATGCCGTCATCGCGAAAGTCTTACAAGAAAAAACCTATCTGACGCACCAGTTCATCGCGAAATCCCTTGGAACGGGTCCGCTCGTTAAGTTGATGCAACGACCGGTTTTTTCGGAAGCGACGGTCATCTTGTTGACGCCGCTTTTGACCGTACCCTTCATCGCGGAAGGAATTGCGGCAAGCCGGCAACGGGGATTACTCGTCATCGGCGATACGGACCGTTTTCATGAAACGTCGGCACTCGAGCGGTGCCGGACAAGTAACTTAACGGTTGAGCTGATTCCTGGAGCGAATCATTCGTTAGATATCGGTTTTCAAGTCGATCAGTCGCTTGCGACGGTTGCGCATGTGACGAAACGAATTGAAGAAACACTCTTTCCCGTGACGGTAATTCGTTGAACGGTGTTGTCTATCGTTTCTAGGCGAAGTGAGTGACTGACAAACGCGTCTTCCTTCTCGTGCTTTCCTCGGGCGAGGCGCAAGCCGTTGCTACTTGATTCTAACGAACCAATTAGCAGGGTCTTGCCTGCCTCTGACAGCGCAAAAATCGTGCGCTTTTCCCCGTAGGAGTCACGAAAAGTGAAACGTTTGTCTGAAGGTTACTTCACTACAGTCAAAAAAGAACGTCCTCGAAAAACGAGAACGTTCTTTTTTTGTTCAATATGGACGTAATAACGCACGGACCGGGCTGCCGTCACCATCGACGAGCGGGAGCGGGACGGCGTTCAGGTGATAGTCCCCAGGTGCGATTTTATCGAGGACAAGTCCTTCTAAAATATGCACACCATGGGTAGCAAGTGCGTGATGAGCAGCCATCTCCTTACTATCGATCGCATCGACGGACGGAAGATCGAGACCAATCAGTTCGATGCCGAGAGTACCGAGTCGCTCCGCGAGACTAGGTGTCAAAACGGGAATCGACTCAGGGAAAACTGATTTATCGACCCAGCCGTCCGTCTTGATGATGAGGCGGCGGACATCGGTCAAATCGAATCCGTCGAGGTCACTTGCGACGAGTTCCGTCCGACCGGGTAAGTAGATGACCCGTGCATGACCAATATATAGATCGGGGTCGAGCTCGATGACTTTCTTGCCGGCATCGTCAAAGTGGAACGGCGCATCGATATGTGTACCAGTGTGTAAACTCATCGTGACTTTACCGACGTTGACGGACCCTGTGTCGGCTTTACTCCAACTGATCGTATAGTCGAACTTCGTATCTCCCGGCCATGTCGTCACGGACGAGGACAGTGGTTGTGAAACATCAATCCAGCGGTTCATCAGGAATTCCCCCTCATAATTTTGTGCGGACGGACCAGAGTTCCGGGAAGAAGCGGTGGTCAAGGACACGACGTAGGTAACTGACGCCGGACGAGCCGCCCGTACCCGGTTTTTGTCCGATGATCCGTTCGACCGTACTCATGTGATTGAAACGCCACATTTGTTGTTGGCTGCCGATATCGAGTAACTTCTCACCGAGTTCGTACAGGTCCCAGTATTGTTCGACATCACGGTAAACTTCACCCCAGGCGGCTTCGACACTGGCGTCAGCTTCCCAGTCTTGTGTGACATCGCGCTCAAGGATGGCGGAATCAATCGCGAGACCGCGTCGTGCCATCGCACGGACGGTCTCATCGTAGATGCTGGGTGTTTTTAAATCAGTGTTCAGCTGGGCGAATAATTCTGTTTCATGTTCATAAACACGCAGCATTTGCGCGTTTTTAAAACCGAGTGCAAATTCAATTTGCCGGTTTTGATAGGACTGGAAACCGGACGAGTGCCCGAGGGAGTCCCGGAATTCGAGGTACTCTGCCGGTGTCAACGTCGAGAGGACGGACCAGGACTGAATCAATTGTTGCTGAATCTTTGAGACACGGGCGAGCATCTTGAATGAACGTTCAAGCTGATCGTCCGCAATCGCCTTCGTCGCAGCCGTCATCTCATGCAAAATCAACTTCATCCAAAGCTCACTTGTCTGGTGGATGATGATGAACAGCATTTCATCATGATGATCCGATAAGCGGTGTTGGCTGCTGAGTAGTGGATCAAGCTGTAAATAATCCCCGTATGACATGTCTTTCTTGAAATCCGTTTGAATCGTCGACTCGATTCCGTTTTGACCGGTCTGTTCCATTCCAATCGATCCCCTTTACGTTAAAGTGATTGTGAACGTTTCTGTTGATCTGCTTGCGGTGGATGATTTCGTTTCCAAAACGCGTAGGCAATCGTCAGGAAAATCAACCATGGGATTCCGAACTTCAAGACAATCTGGAAGTCCGTGAACCATGTCGTGATGACGAGCGCGACTAACAAGATCGCTCCTAGCGCCGTCAAATACGGATACCCCATCATCCGGACAGGTAGTTTTCGCCCACCGTCCCGTTCCCAGGCTTTGCGGAAGTAGAGATGGGAAATGAAGATCATGAACCATGTGAAAATCGCACCGAACATCGAAATCCCCATCATGAACGGGTACGAGACGCTCGACTGACTGCTGATGACGGCAGCAAGGAAGATGCCGAGTGTTGAGACACCGAGTGCGAACAAGGGAACACCTTTTGCGTTCAGACGACTAAAGATTCTCGGTGCATAGGTTGCTTTTGAGAGTGAGTACATCATCCGCGTCGAAGCGTACAGTTGACTGTTCATCGCTGACAAGGCTGCTGTCAGGATGATGAAGTTCATGATGCCGCCTGCATAGGGAATCGACAGGAGCTGCATCACTTTGACGAACGGACTTTGATCAATCCCACCGGCCTGTTGCCACGGGACGATCATCAACATGACGGCAATGGTCAGGACATAAAACGTCGACAGGCGGAAAACCGTCGCTTTTAATGCTTTCGGCACGGCAACGTCAGGGTCCTTTGCTTCACCCGCTGTGACCGCAATTAATTCTGTCCCGATAAAACTAAAGAGCGAGATGAAGACGGCGACCCACAGACCGGAAATTCCGAACGGCAGGAAGCCGCCCGCATTCGTGAAGTTTTGCGGACCGATTTCTGGTGACGGACTACCGAAAATCAAGTACGCACCAAGGACGATGAACATGAGAATGGCACTGATCTTGATGACGGAGAACCAGTATTCAAACGTTGCAAACGTGTGGACCGTCGTAGCATTGATATAAATGAGTGCCGCGGCAAACAACAAAATCCAGAGGTAACCGGGAACATCCGGGAACCAGTACTTCATATAAATCGCAATCGCACTGACCTCGACCCCGATGGCAAGAACGTTCGCGACCCAGTACGAGTAGCGGACGAGGAAGCCGGCATAGGGACTGATATAGCGTTCGGCAATCGTTCCGAACGCACCGGAAGTCGGGTGGGCGACCGTCATTTCGGCGAGGCAGCCCATCAGTAATAAGACGATGAAGGCGCCGATCGCATAACTGATCAGCACGCTTGGTCCGGCGAGACTGATTGCGAGACCACTGCCGAGAAATAGTCCCGTCCCGATGGCAGATCCCATCGCAATCATCGTCAGTTGACGCGTTTTTAAGTCACGTCGTAGTTCAGTAGGGTGTTCTTTCATGATGACCTCCTTACGCGACGACTTCGCGTTCATTTGCGAATTGCGCGTATTCCTTCTCTTCCATAATGGTCTTCAGCGTCGCAACGACGTCGTAGACATCGCTAAACGTATTGTACAATGCGACCGGTGCGAGGCGAACGATGTTCGGTGCACGGAAGTCCGGAATGATGTGATGGGCTTTTAACGCTTTACAGATTCGCGCCGCTTCCGGATGTTCGAGGCTCAAGTGGGCACCACGTTGCTTGTGATCGCGAGGACTTCCGATGAAGAAGCCGTACGGTGCAAGTTCTTCATCGACAAGACGCATCATATAGTCCGTCAAGGCGAGCGATTTTTCCCGGACGGCGTCGATTCCGACTTCTGCGAACAGTTCGAGGGCACCGATTTGCGGTGCGAGACTCAAGACATGTGGTGTTCCGATTTGGAAGGCACCCGCATCTTCTGCCGGCGTCAACGTATGGTCCATGTCGAATTGTTTGTCTTTGCGTGAACCGAACCAGCCGGTTAAACCGGGGAGTGTCCCGAAGTGCCGCTCATGGACGAACAAACCACCGACGGTTCCCGGTCCACCATTTAAATGTTTATAGTTGCACCAGTAGGCAAAATCGACGCCCCAGTCGTGAAACGCATGGGGGACGGCGCCGACCGAGTGACAGCCATCAAAGCCGATCAGGATGCCCCGGTCATGGGCGGCTTTTGTCAAACGTTCCATGTCGAGGACTTGTCCGCTCCGGTATAAAACGGTCGGAAGGACGATCAAGGCGATGTCATCCGTCATTGCGGCAATCAAATCCTCTTCGTCAAGGAAACGTCCGTCGCGACTCTCGACTTGAACAAGGTGCTCAGCTGGGTCGAGTCCACGTAAACGAAGTTGGCTTTGCAGGGCATAAATGTCTGATGGGAACGTCAGACTGTCGGCTAAAATTTTCGTCCGCTGTCCGCTCGGCGCAAAGAACGTCGAGACGAGTTGATGCAGGTTGACGGTCGTCGACCCTGTCACCATAACTTCGTTTGCGCGCCCGCCGACAAGGGGGGCGTTTAAGGCCGCGAGTTTTTCCGACAATTCGAACCACGGATGACGCCCCTGCATCCAACCGTCAATCCCGAGTTCGCGCCAATCAGCAAGCGACTCCAGTAATGTCTGTTCGGCACGTTTGGATAAGAGACCAAGCGAGTTGCCATCCATATAAATCGATCCTTCACGGAGATAAAATTCATTGCGGTATGGTGCAAGTTGGTCTTGCTGATCCATGCGGACTGCCTCATCACGGTTTGCTGTAAGTGTCATCTCGGTTCCTCCTCAGACTGAATCCTTAATCAATTTTGACAAAAGCGTAGCAAACAAATTGACACTGTGTCAATATTATCGAATAACGAATCAAAAGGAGTGGTGTGAGGATGAAGGAACCAGGACAGGCGAAAGTCGACAAACGTCATCTACGGACGGTGCGCACACGTGAAAAGCTGCTCGTTGCAGCACGTGACGTCTTTTTATCGCAAGACTTTCAAACGGCAACCATCTCACAAATCATCAAACAAGCGGGTGTCGGTTACGGAACGGCATACGTTCATTTTGAAGGGAAGGATGAATTGTTGATCGTCTTGATGGAAGACGTCATGGACCGGTTTTACCAAATTGCCGAGCAAGTGTTTGAGCCGCGTTCGCGTGCGGACGCAAAACAGCAGATTTTGGAACAGGCGACGGCCTTTCTGCGGTTAGCGGACGAGGAGCGGGCGATGCTTCGGATCGTCGAGCAAGCGATTGGCGTATCGTACGTCGTCCGGACGAAGTGGAAACAAATTCGGGAACGGTTCATCGAACAAATCAGCCAAGACATTTTATATGCCCAACAGCAAGGGCTGGCCCGGATGGATCTTGAACCGAAACTCGTCGCCCGCGGGTGGTTTTTCGCAAATGAAATGTATTTGTTTGAAGTCGTCCGGGGAGAGACGACGGCAACGATTGATGAGATTGCACGGACGCTGACGGAAGTGTATGCCCATGGATTGTATCGAGAAGATTAAGCAAAGGCATGGCGGGGAATTGTCCTGTAATTAACTAAAGGGATGTGGGAACCGTGGCATTTGATTATGAGATCGATTTCAAGACGACGGACTTTCGGAAAGAACCGGAAAAATACCGCGTCGGACGGGGGGAGCAAGGTGTTCTACTTGTCGAACCGTACAAAGGTGAAATCCTGCCGCATTGGCGGTTCAAGACACCGGAGATTGCGAAGGAGTCCTCTGAAAAAATCTATGCGATGTACTTAGCCTATAAAGAAGCAGGCGATTTTGTCGGGATGGATATGGCGCGGAAGTTCATTCAGATGGGACACACGCGTGCCCGCCGTTATGCGAATTATCCGGGAGGACGGAAATATAAGGATAAAGAAAAAGGTGAGTTGAACGAACGGGACATCGACCCGGAAAAAGCAAAATCCGCTGAAATCTTTCAAGAGAAGTGGGACTTGATCCGGGCCGATGAAGACTACCTGAAGTTAAAAAAAGCCCATCAAAAAGCATATGGTTAAAATGAAGCGAAGATGATCCAATACGGTCAATAAACCTGCAGCGAGGCACGTATCTTTGACGACGCTTCCACCTGTTTTTTTAAAAATCAGTTTCCATCTTGCACTAAAAAAGACGAATTTGAATGGGAACGATTTGTTATTATGAAACAAATCGATCGTGGAGTGTGAAAGGATGAAAAAGCTGAAGCAAGTCGTGTTAATCCTGTTCGGATTGAGTATGTACGCAGTGACGGATTATTTCATCGAGACCGTTGCCTACTCTGTTTTGCTCGTGTTATTCGTAAGCAGTGTGGGGCTTAGTTTCGTAGGCGAAATAGAAGAGTCGCGTTTTTTTACGACGCGTCGCGTTTTTCTGACGACACTGCTCTGCGGACTGCTCTTCAATCATGTTCTTTGGTTAGAATGGACGGCTTTCTTGTTTGTCTTGCTGGCGGTAGAAGTCAGTGTGAAAGGACTTCGATTAATTGCGACCGAATTCCGTCTTCGAAAAGAACTGCAGTGTTAAGAAAAGACCGATTCATTTAGATGTCGTACGGTAAAGAAAGAGTAGGACGGTCTCCGCTATACATCCGGAGACCATCCTACTCTTTTTGGTGAATTTAACTTAAGAAGTGCGTTCGATTTTTTCGATCAATCGGGACTGACGGCGTTGCCATACGACAGAGCCGACTAACGTCACGGCGAGGAAGACAAGTCCAAGCATGAACGGATATAAGATATTGACGTCATACAGCAGACCGGCAAGTGTCGGTCCGAGGACGTTTCCGATGCTCATGTAGGCATTGTTCATCCCCATCGCGAATCCTTGCTCGTTCCCGGCGAGTTTTGAGATCATCGTGTTCAAGACGGGCCGTAAAATCGACGTCGCGAGGAAGATGACCAGTGTGACGGCGAAGAACCCGCCGTAACTCGAGGCGAAGAGTGAGACGAGGAACCCAAGTGTCGCAATCAATAAAAAGATATTCAATACTTTGCCTTCACCCAGACTCCGGGTGATTTTGTCGACGATAAAGATTTGAGCAATAACGCTGATGATACCAGTCGATGTCACCATGACGGCGATGTCTTTCGGTGAAGCGCCGAATTGGTTATCGATGAAGAGACCGAGGACGGATTCGTACGCCATCAGACCAAAACTCATGACGAGTGTAATGACGAGCGGGACGAAGTATGGTTTTTGGAACGACGCACCGATTTTACTGAGCATCGATCCTTCGTCCGGTGCCATCGCTGTTGCATCATGGACATCACTCTCTTTGAGCAACAAGATGCTGAACAAGACGGCGAGTCCCGAGACGAGAGCTGAGACGAGTAGTGGTAATTTCAAGTCATACTCGGCGAGGAATCCGCCGATTCCCGGTCCGATAACGATTCCAAGCGACATCGCGGCCGAGACATAACTGTTTCCTTTCGCCCGTTGATCCATCGTCGTGATATCGGCGACGTAAGCAAAGATTGCCGGAATCAGCAAGGCAGCACCGATACCGCCGATTGCACGGGACAGATAAAGAATCGCGACCGAGTTCGAGAAGTAAAAGACGAACATCGACAGTGTCAGACCAATCAGTCCATAGATGATCATCTTGCGACGGCCGTATTGATCGGCCCATTTTCCGGCGACGGGAGACATGACGAGCTGGGCGCCGGCAAAGATGGCGATCATCAGCCCGGCAGCCGTTCCACCTTGTCCGATGGAGGCGAGATAAGCAGGCAGAATCGGAATGATGATCCCGAAGCTCCCGACGGCGATGAACATGTTGATCATCAAGACCGTTAATTTTTTACGTTGATCCGCTTGCAAGGGGACCCCTTCTTTCTGCGCGCTTATGTAAGCGATTATTGTGTCATCCTTATCATCTTAGTTTCAAGAGAAAGACTGTGTCAATTTAGAGTGCTGAAAAAGCCAGACGGATTTTGAAATGGATACGAAAAAAGGGACTGCCATCTAAAAATCGATGGACAATCCCTTTTTGGATGTTTTAGATGAAGTCATCTGCTCCTACACGTATCAGGTAAAGCATCAACTCGTTTTCTTGAATAACCAATTGACGTTTGGCGATAACAACGGTCGCAAAATCCGTACGACGGGGCGACTCGACAGGACAAAGACAAGTACTGTCGCGAGCAAGAGCCCTAAGCCAATCAACAGGAACGGTGATTCTGCGATGGCCGGTGGTAAGGAATCACGGAAGAGACGGACGATGAACGAATGGAGTAAGTAAATCGCTAACGTCTGAATCCCGATTTCGTCAAACCGTTCACCGAAGGACCGTCTTGGGACAATCAGGAGGACGGAGAAAATCATGACCGTACTGACGGCATAAAGGAACAGTTGCGTCGCCGCTCCCTTAAGGAGAGAGACCTCAAACTCACCGTACGTATCCCGGTAAAAGAGCCATGCCGTATCAAAACCGTTTTTTGTCCAGATCGCCATAAAAATCGCAATCGTCAGTGAAACGACGAGACCGACGAGTCGTCCGGCAGGCCCCGTCAACCGATCGCGGAAGCCATCATTCGCTAACCAGCCTCGTTCTTTGACGAGATAGCCCATCAAGAAGAACGGATAAAAGCTAATCACCTTTTGGAGCGACAGGAAGTTCGTGATCGCACCCGGGTCTGCATTGATTAAAAGCGCAACAGCGACACTAATCAAGAGCGGGAAACGTAAAATAAGAAACCCGGGCGTGACGATTTGCCAAATGATAATGCCGAGCAGGTACCACAATGTCCAGCTTGGGACGAGCGGATGAAGTAATCCGTCAATCAGTCCTTCGAGCGTCTTATCGTTTGCATACGCAAGGTAGACTTCATGAATCGACTGCCAAATAAAATAGAGAACGACAAACGAAATGATCCGTTTTGGTCGGACTTGTTTGAAGAAGTACCCGCTCATGAAGATGAAGGCCGGCATGTGCAGCAAATAGATGACATTGTAGGCGATTTGAACCGAATCATTGCCGTCAAGATTACGGAACGTCTCGATCAAGTGACCGAAGACAACCGTGAAAATCAACAAAACTTTGTAATTCCCGAGCCAGTGATCGTAAGCCGGCACGGGAATCGGCTTTGGAGCAACCGTCATTTGTTCTCTCCAAGAATGATTTGATCGACGAACCGGGCACTTGATTTCCCATCCTGATGCTCGAAGAAGTACTCGGCGAACGCTTTGACGTTGTCCATTTCAAAGTCTTCATTTTTAATGCGTTCAATCAATTCGTCCGAATTTTTGACGATTGGTCCGGGCACGAATTCTTCAAAGTCGTAGTAGAAGTCACGTTTAGAGATGTAGTCGTCTAAGTCATAGGCGAAGAACAACATTGGTCGGTTCAAGAGTGAAAATTCGAAACATGTCGAAGAATAATCCGTAATCAAAATATCTGAGACGAACAACAACTCATTGATTTCACGGTGATCCGTCAAATCGATGAAGAAATCAGCGTACAGTTCTGGAATTTCCATCCGACGACGAACGAATGGGTGCATTTTTAAGACGAAGACATACTCTTCGTGGAACGCTTCGTACAAAGCATCTAAATCAAGTTGGTCGAAGTCGTAATAAGCACTTTTTGCGCCATTACCGCGGAAGGTCGGTGCAAACATGATGACTTTTTTCGTTTTGAATGTTGGATATTCTTCATAAATCCGTTCTTTCGCAGCAGCGATGTAGTCCTGGTCGAAGAACATATCCGTCCGCGGAATCCCTGTCGCGATGACTTGATCTTCGCGGAGACCGAATCCTTCAGCGTAGTGGCGCGCGACATTATGTGAACTGACGATTGCTTTCGTATAGTTCCGGTGACTGAGCGAGTTGGCGCTTGGACCACCCGGTTTACCGAGACGGCTGTAACCGAACGTCTTGAATGCTCCGACAGCATGCCATACTTGGACAAGATCCGTTCCTTTACGGATTTTGAGTGGATAGATCATCGGATAGAAATCATCGACGAGAATCGTTTTGGCTGTCGCCAGGTGATACGGCAATGTGAATTTATCACGCCAGTCGCGTCGGGATTGAAGATTCGGTTTGAAGAATGTCTTGACGTCGAGGTTCAAATCGCGTCGCTCGATTTCGTCGAGAATGTAGGCGAAGTTTCCGCTGACATCACTCCGTGAGTCGGAAGCGAGCAAGACTTTGTTTTCCGCGATCGGCTGCGTCCATTTCGTGACGTTGTAGATGGCTTTGAACGTAAACCGACGGAATTTAAAGGCACGCTTGCGGAAATCCTTTTTATATTTGTTGTACCGATCGATCATCCGGATGAAACGTTTTGACTCCCCGCGTTTTAGGGAATGGAAACTTAAGGTGTTGCTATACTCAGAATGTTGGACGACGAGTTCATATTCGAGTTTCAGTAACAGATTGCTATGTTTCGTATCGACACGGTAAATGACCGGAATCAGTGCACGTGTGTCGCCGAATGGGGCTTCATGTAAAATCGATTTGCCTTGGACGATTGCGAAGAAGGCATCAAAATAGCCCATTGGTAAAGGACGTCCCGTCGGTGTGATGTGATTGAGATCTAACTGACCGCTAAACGTTTCCTCGGTCCAATCCCCTTCGAACGGGAAGCGGAGGATGAACGTCCGTTTATTCCGTTTATTGCGGAAGACGATGGCACGTTCAAGCGGAATGGCTGCTTCTGGTGCTTCCGATTGAATGTAGTCATCTTCTCGTTCTGTTTCCTGTCCTTCTTGTGCTGTTGGGTTTTCGAAAAGTAATTGTTCTGCTTGCAAGAATTCAGTTAATCCAAACAAGCGTGCCTCAAAGCGGAATGTCGTACCGGCAAGCTCTAAATAGTCGACTTTCGCTTGTAAAGTCGGCATCAGTGTTTCTTCTGTCAAAACAATCTCTCCTCACGTAAATGATTACAATGTATTTACACAAAAGTAATAGGTTTTTAAAATCACCAGGAACATAGTATAGTTGTATTAGAAATCACCAATCATTATATCGTGACAAAGCAAAAAAAATAGTGCTTTGTATATTTTTTTTGTTTTTTTCGTCAAGTGTGATCCGATTATCCGACTCTATTCGAAGATATACCCACATCGCTGGTAGGTGGAAACCAAAAAAGATTTTTGATAAGGGAGGGAAGCAGGTTGTTTCATGACAGCGCCGTCACGCGACGGATGGGACATCTGCGATACAAGATGATTTATGCAGCAATTTTAGCCGGGGGAAAAGGAACACGCATGGGGAACGTCGATCGTCCGAAACAATTTCTTTCAATTGGGGAACGTCCGATTCTCGTCCATACGGTCGAAAAATTCTTATTGAACGATGATTTTGACCGTGTCATCATCGTCACACCAACAGCGTGGATTAACTATACACGCGATATCTTAGAAAAATACATTGGACAAGATGAGCGCATCGTCATCACGGCTGGTGGAAATGACCGGAACGAATCCATCATGGCGGCGATCAACTGGATCGACGAAAAGAATGGCATCACAGATGAAGATATTATCGTAACGCACGATGCGGTCCGTCCATTCCTGACACACCGGATCATTAAAGAAAATATCTCGACAGCACTTGAGTATGGTGCATGTGATACTGTCATTTCAGCCATCGATACAATCGTTGCATCGACAGACGGAAAAACAATCACAGATATTCCGGTCCGTGACCAGATGTATCAAGGGCAAACACCACAAAGCTTCCAAATCACGAAGCTGAAATCACATTATGAAGCCTTGTCTGCTGAAGAGCGTGCCATCTTAACGGATGCGTGTAAGATTCTATTGCTCAAAGGTGAAGATGTCGCACTCGTCACAGGAGAACTCTTCAACATCAAAGTCACGACACCTTATGATTTACGCATTGCTAACGCAATCCTGAAGGAGCGGATTAACCAATGATTAACCAAGTCTATCAACTCGTTGCACCTCGTCAAATCGAGGTGACGTATGATGAGCGGTCGTTAAAATCTGATCGCGTCGTCGTCCGGCCGACTTACTTGTCAATCTGTCACGCGGATCAACGTTACTTCACAGGAAGCCGTAGTGCAGAAGTACTCGCGAAAAAATTACCGATGGCGATGATTCACGAAGGAATCGGAAAAGTCGTTCATGACCCGTCAGGTACGTTTGCGAAAGGGACGCTCGTTGCGATGGTACCGAATACGCCGTCTGAGACAGATGACATCATCGGCGAAAACTACTTGCGGACAAGTCGTTTCCGTTCAAGCGGTTATGATGGCTACATGCAAGATTATGTTTTCATTCAAGCCGATCGTCTCGTCGAAGTACCGGCAGATCTTAACCCGGAAGTCGCAGCCTTTACAGAACTCGTCAGTGTCGCTGTTCACGCCGTGACACGTTTCGACCAAATCGCACATGCGCGTCGGGAAACGTTCGGAATTTGGGGTGACGGAAACCTTGGTTTCATCACAGCACTGTTGTTACGTAAGCTGTACCCGGAAGCGAAATTACTCGTCTTCGGAAAAACACAATCGAAGCTCGATTACTTCTCGTTCGCGGATGAGACGTATCACATCGACCAAATTCCAGAAGGTGTTGCCTTCAATCACGGGTTTGAGTGTGTAGGCGGCATCGGCAGTCAATATGCAATCAATCAAATGATTGACTATATCATTCCAGAAGGAACGATGGCATTGCTCGGTGTATCTGAGGAGCCTGTTTCTGTCAATACACGGATGATTCTCGAAAAAGGATTACGTGTCTATGGTTCGAGTCGCAGTACACCAACGGACTTCGCTCGGACGATGGAACTGTATCAAACGTACCCGGATATTCCAGAATACTTGTCGAACTTAGTCGCAGGTGTATTCCAAATTCGTCAAATCGAGGACATCCATCAAGCGTTCGAAAGTGATTTAACGAACCGTTTCGGAAAAACCGTCATGGAATGGTGCATGTAAAAATTAGTAGGGCAACAGAAGGGATCACTCATGAAACAAAAAATACGTTTAATTCAGCGGCGGACGGTTCATTATTTACTGGTCATGACGTATTGGCTTGCGAGACGCTTGCCGATTGACAAGCAAAAAGTCGTGTTTGCGACCTATCGTTCAGACAAGCTCGTTGATAACTTCCGTGCCGTTTATGACGAACTTGAGAGCCGCGATCTTGGATTCAGCTATGTGTTCCTGCTGAAGCGGTTCCCACAAGGTCTGTTCGGTCAGATTAAATACGTCTTCCACATGATGCGGGCGACGTATGAACTCGCGACTGCCCGCTATTTCATCATCGATGACTACTATTATCCGGTCTATGTCTCGTCACTGCGTCAAGGGACTGAGGTCATTCAACTGTGGCATGCATGTGGCGCCTTTAAAAAGTTCGGTTACAGTGTGCTCGATAAATCCTATTCACCGGACGATGATTACTTGAAGATGGTTCAAATTCACCGAAACTACTCGAAAGTCTATGTCTCGGGAACAGCCTGTATCGAACCGTATGCTGAAGCATTCGGGATGGACGCGGCCCGTGTTCATCCACTCGGTGTCCCACGAACGGATCAACTCTTGAATCCGGCGCGCCAAGCACATGTCGAACAAAAACTGTATGCTGACTATCCGGAGTGGCGTTCGAAGAAAATCATTCTTCTTGCTCCGACTTTCCGGGGCAACGGTCAGACGACGGCACATTATGATGAGGAACTAAATTTCGAACAGTTCCGCCAAGAACTCGGGAACGAGTATATTTTATTGTTACGGATGCATCCGTTCGTGCTTAATCGTCCGGTCGTCCCGGCTGAATTTTCGGACCAAATCATCGATATGACGGATTATCCGGATATCAATGATTTGATGCAGATTTCAGACATTTTGGTCACGGATTATTCGTCTGTCATCTTTGAGTTCGCTTTACTCAAAAAACCAATCATCTTCCTCGTGAATGATTTGACATCCTATAAGGAAGAACGTGACTTTTACTTCCCGTATGAATCGTTTGTCCCGGGGCCGATTGTTTCCTCGTTCAACGAGGTCATCGCTTGGGTGAAACAAGGGCAGTTCGAATCAGAGAAAATTGAGGAATTCGCCCGTCAATTCTTCACGTATCAAGATGGGCAAGCGACAAAACGCATTGTGGATCATCTGTTAGATCATGTGCAGTCGCCTGCCGTGTCACCTGAAAAAACGACAATCGTGTAAATACGATCATCTTGAAGGACATCACACAGTATATAGAGAAACCCGGACGATTCTACTTTTTAAAAAAAGTGAGAATCATCCGGGTTTTTTTGATCGGTTTTCTGACAGGAATGAGGGAAACGTGCAGAAGAAAAAGCGATTATTTGATCAACTTCGTTTGGGGAGGAAGTTGCAAAATAATCGCTTATGACTGTATAAATGGGGCTTGATTGGCGCGAGCAGGGGTAGCTCGCAGGATGCGCACTCCTTAAAAGTGCGTTAACTTTTCGCGGGCAGGTGTCCGTTTTTTTAGTGGTGGAATCATCGCAGGCCAACCGAGTTGGATGACACCGGCGACACGTTCTTCATCATGGGCACCGACGAGTGTCGCATATTCGTCTGTAAACCAATGTTTCCCGCTTTTCCAGCAGCTTCCTAAACCAAGTTCCGATGCGAGCAGTTGGATGTTTTGAATCATCGCAGCAGTCGCAAGTAAATCTTCTGTCTGTTGATCGTCTGTTCCTTGAACGTGATAAAGGACCGTCAAGAACACCGGTACTGCACTTATCTTTTCTTTAAAGGAAAGGCGTTGCTCATCCGTCTTTTGATCGAATTGACCACGTGCTTCAAGGAGCTCCATCAATTGTTCGACATACCGGACTTGTCCTTCACCAATCGCGAGAACGAAACGCCATGGTTCACGTAACTTATGATTCGGTGCATAAATCGCAGCTTCTAAGATTTCTTCAATCATTTCGGATGGAACAGGTTGATCGGTGTAGGAACGAACCGAACGTCGTTCTAAAATGAGTTGTCGTGCATTCATCACTATCATCTCCTGACCTAAGTACTCTTAAAATATAAATGATAACGATTATCATTGTCAATGATAATTCGAAAAATAAAACGAACAGTGACTCGATTTCAACGGAAGTCATCGTTCGTTTCATGTGGTTATTGTTTTTTGCTTGCTGTCGTAGCGAGTTTCTTTTTGACTTGGCGTAATCGCAGTAATGCCATTAAATAATGTGCAAAATAAATTGTGAAACCAAAGAAAATCGGGATCGCAAGTCCGAGTTTTACACCCGGAACAGCCGTCAAGTTAATGTAAAGCAAGACCGTCATCGATAACGTATAAAACGTTGCTTCAAGCAACTGCGGCATGATGTGTTTACGCTTCAAGAAAAACGAGCGGATAAGCGGTAAGATGACGAGGCTGACGAGCCGATCAATTAGACCAATCACGAGCACGCTGATGACGATTGCGAGACCCCCTTCGAACTGTAAGAGGTTCGGAAAGACATAGTACGAGACAAGCACTAACGGACCGACCAGTAAGAAAATCGAGACCGAAGCACGGAAAAAGACGAAGAGACTATTAATACTCGTTAAAAACGCACGCGAGATTTTTTGCGACCAGGAAAGAGATGGTCGTCCGACCTGCCACGCGAAGCAACAGGCGAAAATGAACGCGTAAAATTGAAGGAAGGCAACCATAAAGCATCTCCTTTTGATATGAACTCAATGAACCTAGTGTAGCGATATTAGAGAAGAAGTGCAAAGGTGAACGATTAAAAAGCCAGCTGACGATGTGCCGTCAACTGGCTTTACAAGACGCGTTAATCTAAATTCGGTTCTTTTTTTCCATGAAGGAAGAATGACAAGACGAGTGCGAGAGCAGACAAGACAGTCGCCACCCAAAAGGCATCTGTAATTCCACTGATCGTCGCTTGTTTCGTCAATTGCGTCAACCAGCTAACGGATGCGGCTTGTGGACTACCAAGCTGTTGTCCGAGCTCACCAAGGTGTTGCGAGAGCGTTGGGTCAAGTGTCGTAAACTGGTTGGCATCGTCCGCGAGATGAGCTGTCGTTTGACGGGTCATGACCGTGACGAGGATGGCCGTCCCGATTGATCCAGCGACTTGGCGTAATGTATTTTGTGTCGCGTTTCCGTGAGGAATCATCTTCATCGGTAGAGCGTTCATGCCAGCTGTCATAATCGGCATCATGATGAACGCCATCCCGAAGGACCGGAGCATATAGATGCCCATGATGGAATAGTAAGACGTGTTCAAATCAAGTTGCGTCAATTCCCATGTTCCGTACGTCATCAACGTCAGACCGAAGATGGCAAGCGGTCTGATACCGAAACGATCGAACAGTCGACCGGCGAAGGGACCAGTGATTCCCATGATCAACGAACCAGGCAGTAATAAGAGACCTGAGTCGACGGGTGAAAAACCACGGATGCTCTGCAAGTAAATCGGCAGGAGCAACATCCCCCCGAACAAGGCCATCGTGACGATGACATTGATGAAGAGCGTAAAGGAAAATTCCGGTACTTTTAGGACACGGATGTTGAGCATCGGGTCGTCCATCGCTAGCTCACGCAAAGCGAAGGCGGCAATACCAAGAAGTCCGATCACAATCGTACTGATGACGATAGGGCTGTCCCAACCGTCGTTTCCGGCTTCACTGAATCCGTATAAGAGACTACCAAATCCAATCGTACTAAAGACAACGCCGAGGGCATCGAACTTTGGTTTTGATAACGGTTGGACGAGTTTGAACCAAGCAAATCCAAGTAATAGCGTTAAGAGACCAAAGAAGGCCATTGCATAAAACATGACGTGCCAATCGTAGTTTTGAATGACATATCCTGTGATCGTCGGTCCAATCGCCGGGGCAAGGATCATCGCGATTCCGAGCATCCCCATGGCAGCTCCCCGTTTATGAGGCGGGAACAGCGTCATGAAGACGTTTGTACCGAGCGGCATCAAGACACCCGCTCCGGCGGCTTGGACCACACGTCCGATCATCATGACAGGGAAGTTCATCGCCATCGAACAGATGACGGATCCGAAGAAGAACAACGTCATCGAGACGAGGAACAAGCGACGGAACGTATAGCTCCGCATGAGGAACGCACTGATCGGGATCAAGATCCCGTTGACGAGCATGAATCCGGTCGTCAACCACTGTGCTGTCGACGTCGTGACGTTGAAGTCGTTGATCAAGACAGGAAGAGCGACGTTGATTAATGTCTGATTCAAAATCGCGATGAACATTCCAATTAACAGGACAGTGATGACTTTTGGGATACTGATGTTTTCCGTTGAAATCGTCGCTTGCGCTTGCGGAGCAGGGGCGGCTGGAATCGCGCCAACCGCTTCTGCTTCAATCAACGTTTCATCAAGCGCCGGACCTTCTGCGCCAGCTACCCGCGGTTGACGTGCCCGGCGTGCAATCAAGTTGACCGCAAGGAACGTGACGACCATGAATGCGATATATCCAAAGAGGAAGGTCGTAGACATAAGCGTCCCTCCTTAATCCTTATGAATGCGGACGGTCACATTCATACCAGGGCGAATGTCGAGTGATTTTTCTTGTGAGAGCGACACCTTCACAGGAATCACTTGCGCGACTTTTGTATAGTTTGCGTTTCCGTTCGATGACGGCATCATCGAGAACGTGCCAGCTGTTGTCATCCCGATTTGTTCGACTTCACCCGAAAGTGTTGTATCGGGGTAGCTATCGACATAAACATCGACGGCTTGACCGACTTTGACTTCGTCGATTTCTGTTTCTTCGACGTTTGCTGTGACCCATAATTCATTTAAGTTAAATCCGTAAGCGAGCGGTGTACCAGCACCAACAAAACCGTTCTCTGTCGCCATCGACTGAACGACGGTTGCTTTTGCCGGCATTTCGATTGACGCATCAACCGGCTTTTGACCAGCCTGTGCCATCATGACGTGCCCGAGTGTCGCCCCGTTATCGAGTGTCTGTCCTGTTTTTGCCGTCCAGTCCGTGAGTTTTCCAGCGCCCGGACTAGCGATCGTAATCATCTTACCGTCGATTTTGGCATTTTCTGTTTTGACGTAACTTGTTGCTTGATCGTAGTAATAATAACCGATCGCGCCACCACCAATTAAAACGACGAGCGTTAAAATATTGATGATTAATAATTTCTTCATGTTCATGAGTAAGTTGCATCCTTTCTGTTACTAGCTGATCGCCCCAGTGCGGTCTCATAAAAAAGACTCCTCTGGGGAGGAGTAGTTAATACAGTTAATTATATGGGTGCATAACAAACAAACAACCAACAATTTCCGACAAAATGTTGGAAAAGTCTTTGGTAACGGATACAATACGTAAAAAGGAGCTGAATTTTAAATGAATCAGTCGTGCGATCCACGTCCTAAACGTTCACGTGAACGTATTACGACAGAGCTATTTCATTTACTTGAACACCATTCCTTTTCGACGATCACCGTCAAAATGTTGACGGATGGTGCCGAGGTCAATCGTTCGACCTTCTATGCGCACTATAAAGATAAATATGATTTGCTGGATCAAATCGTTGAGGAACATATGACGTTGCTCGCAGAAGCGATTCGGATTACAGGAAAACAATCGGCCGAGCCTCCGACAGTCGAACGCGTCAGTCGTTACTTTGCACGTTTGTTCATCCACATTGAGCAAAACGAGCGCTTTTACCGGACGATGCTGCTCCAAGGAACAGTCAAGACGTTCATCTCACGTTTCTTGGATACGTTAAAAGAAAACTACCGTCTTGCTTTCCGGGAGACAACAAGTGTCTCTGTTCCGGTGGATCGGGATTTATTACTGAACTACGTCATCGGTGGTCAACTCGGGCTCTTGATGTCGTGGTTACGAAATGATCGTCCGTATTCCTCCGAGTATATGGCAAATCAGCTCAGTCAGATGATCGTCTTCGGAACAGTTGAAAGTATTGGTTTCCCTCAAACACGTCCAGGAACTGTCTAAAGAATGAACTAAAAAGCGCCATTCCGATGTGAGGAAATGGCGCTTTTTGTGCTAGTCGGATATAACGTTAGATTACGCTTGACGGAATTCCAGCTGTTTCGTATAAATCGTACTTTGGTTACGTCCGTGCTCTTTTGAAGCATAGAGTGCTTTATCCGCTTGTTGCAATGCTTCGAGTGACGTATGGGATCCACCCGAATGGGCAATTCCTAACGAAATCGTAATCTGCAAATCAGGTACATGTGCAGTCGGGAACAAGTTACGGGCGACTGTCGTTCGCGCTAACTCAGAGATTTTTTTCGCATCCTTCAATGATGTGTTCGGTAAAATGATCAAAAATTCTTCTCCGCCGTACCGACCGACTAAATCATCCGGACGAACAATAGAGGCAAGTGTCGTTCCGAGTTGACGCAACACATCGTCGCCGGCATCGTGACCATATGTATCGTTAACGTGTTTGAAGAAATCGATATCGATTAGGATTAGTGAATAGCCATTGTCGTCTGATCCGACGAGTGATAGGGAGTCGTCCAGACGTCGGCGATTGGCGAGACCCGTCAAGGCGTCGGTCATCGCAAGTTTTTGCTGGTACTGGATATTTTCAAAGTGGCGTCGCAGTTCCGTCAAGAGACGGAAGGTGACGAGTGCGGCAAGTAAGTTAAAGAAAATATAGGCAATTGAAACCTTAAAGAATGTTCCCCAACTATTTGTCAGCGCGTAGATAGCGGGTAAGGAATAAAGTATCCCGATTCCTGTCATCAATTCAAAAGATGCTAAGGTCATCCGTAAAAATTTACGTGCAATGCCAATCGTCAAGATGAAGAGACTGATGATGACGGACGCAAGGATGGCACCTTCGATTTGGTCAATCGGCGTGATTAAAAACCGTGTCCCGATAATCATGATGCCTGTGATAAGCGCACTTGGCAAACCACCGAAGAACGTGGCAATCACGACGGGGATAATCCGTAAATCAATCCGGGCAACATCGATTTGAATGCTGTTGAACATGAGCAGCACAGCGATGGCACCGGCGACGACACCTAAAATCAGTCGTGTCGCGAGGCTCGCATTTGGTGTGACACGCGGTTGATTACGAAAAGGTAAAAACAAAAGGGTAATCGTTGTAAACAATAGACAAAAATTTATGATGAAGTTATTCATGATTGATAACAAATCCTCCCAACTCCTCCTGCAGTATACTTCCAATTATATACTTTGAGTATACTCGTTCTACTAACGGTATAGGAGGCCTGAATGTTTAGAATAAAAAAAGAAAAACAGTATAAAACACCTGTTTTTCTCTTAATTCTTACTTTATTAATTGGATGAGACGACTTCTTCATCCATTGTTGCGAGGATCTTATCAAATACATGAATCATCACGTTCAGTTCTTCTTCAGACAAAGTGCCGAATCGCTCCTGAAGATATGTGCGACGGACGACTTCGAGATTTCGAAAAGCGGCCTCTCCCTCGTCTGTCAAGGCGAGGACGATGGAACGACGATCTTCCGTCGAGCGTGTCCGTGTCACAAAACCGGTCTTATACAGTTTATCTGTCAAAGCAGTGACTTGGCTTGTCGCGAGTTCGAACTGTTCCGCGAGTAATGTCGGACGCTGGGGGCCGTTTTCAGATAAGCTGCGTAAGATGAAGAATTCACTTCGCGTGGCAGTACCTTCAAACAGTTGATTCAACTCACGGCGCAATGTCCGGAGAATGACACGCATTTGTTCTTCTAATCGATATGTCAATTGGTCATGTTGTTCTTGTCCCATCTGAGCAACATCCTTTCTGTACTACCTTCTACCATTTAGTGTACTAAAAATATCGGAATTTTACTATGAGCACGGTAGGATTCAAAAATATAAATTGACAAACAAGAAACATATTATGTACTATGTCGAAGTAATGAATTAGTAAATCAACTTAATTAGTTCTCACTCAACCAGTGGGATGGAGGTTGCGATTCTTATGAGTCGGGTTACGGATGTCGTCAAGCGGCAGATGAAATAGCTCAAAAGGAAGAATTGCCGAAATCGTAGACTACTTTGAAAGTCAGCGATTGGGATTAGATCAAACAGGTCTAATACTGTCATAAACCGTTTGCGGTTTATGGGGAGCTATCTTTCACGACGGTAGAATGAGACGCATCATCGATATGTTGCGTTCTCATCTTCCTCTTGGAAGGTGAGGGCGCTTTTTTTGTGCCCTCTCAAAAATTATAAAAAGAGAGAAGCGACAGACATGAACAATTTACAACAACAACAACCTCTTGATTCGACAGCAGAAGGGCTACAACGAGGGCTTCAAGCCCGGCATATGTCGATGATTGCAATTGGCGGAGCGATCGGGACAGGACTATTCATCGCGTCAGGTGCTTCAGTCGCTGCGGCAGGACCGGGTGGGGCGTTACTTTCATACTCGATTGTCGGCTTGATGGTCTACTTTTTGATGACGAGCCTCGGTGAGATGGCCGCCTACATGCCGGTCGCAGGATCGTTTTCGACGTACGGGACGAAGTTCGTCGATCCTTCATTCGGGTTCGCCTTAGGATGGAACTACTGGTACAACTGGGCCGTCACGATTGCCGTCGAGCTCGTCGCGGCTCAAATCGTCATGCATTACTGGTTCCCGAACATTCCGGGCGTCTATTTTAGCGCGCTGTTTTTACTTTTAATGATTGGTCTGAATTATTTTTCAGTCAAAGGATTCGGTGAAGCCGAATACTGGTTTGCGATGATTAAAGTCGTCACGGTCATCGTGTTTCTTGGTGTAGGAGTTGCGATGATTTTTGGTCTCTTTACGTCAGAGGCACCAGCAGGGTTCAAAAACTTTGCGTTAGGTGATGCACCGTTCGTCGGAGGAATTCCAGCCGTCATCGGTATCATTCTTGTTGCGGGCTTCAGTTTCCAAGGGACAGAGCTCGTCGGAATCGCAGCAGGCGAGTCGGAAGATCCGGAAAAAAATGTTCCGAAAGCAGTTAAACAGGTATTTTGGCGGATTTTATTATTTTATGTATTTGCGATTTTCGTCATCGGAATGTTGATTCCATACACAAGTCCGAACCTTGTCTCAAATGATATTACGGATGTTGCCGTCAGTCCGTTCACACTCGTCTTCGAAAAAGCAGGACTCGTGTTTGCAGCAGCATTGATGAATGCGGTCATCTTGACGTCCGTCTTGTCTGCCGGGAACTCCGGGATGTATGCTTCAACCCGGATGCTCTACACACTGGCACGACAAGGTGATGCACCGAAACTATTTGCGAAAGTCTCAAAAAACGGTGTGCCGCGGAATGCGTTACTCGCGACAGGGGCGATTGGTGCGCTTTGTTTCTTGACGTCGATGTTCGGTGGACAAGTCTACCTTTGGTTACTGAATGCTTCCGGAATGACAGGATTTATCGCGTGGCTCGGTATCGCGATCAGTCATTACCGTTTCCGAAAAGGTTTCGTCGCTCAAGGGCATGCGTTAAGTAACTTACCGTACGTTGCACCGGCGTTCCCGTTTGGTCCGCTATTCGCATTTGGCCTATGTTTCCTCGCGTTATCGTTGGGCAAAACTATGCCGCGTTCCTCGCTGATCAAATCGACTGGGTTGGGATTGCAGCAACGTATATTGGGATTCCGTTGTTCCTCGTCTTCTGGCTCGGACATAAAGTCAAACACCGGACATCGGTTGTCCGGTATGATGAGATGGAGTTTCCGAAACATCCGAAAAAATAATAGGATAAACTAAAGGACCCTCTCGCTTGTGAGAGGGCAGCGTATAAACAAACTCTTATGAAGAGTTAACTGCTATAACGAGATGCAATCAGTTCGCGCTTCCTTGTCTCGCCTCGCCCGAGGAAAGCAACGAAAAAAGATGCTTGATCTCCCAGGTAGCATGTTGTCTACAGTCTGACCCTCTCACTTGCGAGAGGGTTTTTTGTGTATAAAAGAACCGAGTGGTTTTCCGAAAGATTTTTTTAGTTTCTTTCCGTGATATGTCCCTTCAAGTATGTCAATCCGTAATTGGATTATTTCTTTTTAATATTTTTATTTTTATCTAAAAATATTGTTTCGATAAAGTAAAAATAAGGAATAAATTCTTTACAGTAAACCTACTAAAACAATCGGGATGGAGGAAGTGTGAAATGAGTACATATGAATTGATTTTGACACTTGGTTCGGCAGCGTTCTTCATGGCGCTCGTTGCTTATGTGTCCTATCGCATGACACGAGGCAAGGAACAGGGAGTTGACGAATATTTTTTGGCAGGACGTGGACTAAGTGGAATCTTTATTGCCGGTTCCTTGCTTCTGACTAACCTTTCGGCAGAACAACTGATCGGTTTGAACGGTCAGTCGTTCATGGGGAATATGTCGAGCATGGCGTGGGAAGTCACGGCAGGGTTTGCTGCCATCATCATGGCGATCTATCTGTTGCCTAAGTTTTTAGGGATGGGGATTTCGACGTTACCTGAATTTTTAAGTCAACGCTACGATGAAACGGTCCGGCGAATGACGGTGCTCTTATTCTTACTTGGCTACATGTGCGTGACGATTCCATCGATGCTTTACTCAGGCGGGATTGCCGTCTTACAACTGTTTAACGTACCAGAGTTATTTGGATTGAGTTATACGCAGTCGCTGTGGCTCGTCATTTGGGTTGTCGGGATCATCGGGGCCATCTATGCAATTTTCGGAGGACTACGGGCTGTCGCCGTCTCCGATACATTAAATGGAGTCGGTCTTGTCATCATCGGTTTCCTTGTTCCGATTCTTGGTTTTTTTGCACTCGGGGACGGGAATATGGTCGACGGGATGAAGCGTCTCGCAACGACACACCCTGAAAAATTGAATGCGATTGGGTCGTCAACCGATGCCGTTCCGTTCTTTTCGATTTTTACAGGAATTTTGTTTGCGAATCTCTTCTATTGGTCACTCAATCAATATGTGATTCAGCGCGTGCTTGGAGCAAAGGACTTAAAAGAGGGACAAAAGGGTGTCTTGATGACAGGCTTCCTGAAATTACTTGTTCCCGTCTTCATGTTGATTCCGGGTGTGATTGCATTTCATTTGTATGGAGATAATCTAGCGAGTGGAGATTTAGCCTATCCGAAATTAATCACGGAGTTGCTCCCGGTCTCATTGATGGGATTTTTCTTGGCCGTCTTGCTGGGAGCGGTTTTTAGTTCATTCAATTCACTCTTAAATAGTATCGCGACGTTGTTCGTACTCGATATTTATCGCCCGGTCTTTGCGAAGGAAGCGACCGACCGCCAGCTGATTCGTGTCAGTAAAATCTTCGGAACGATTGTTGCCTTGATTTCATTTGTCGTCGCTCCATTCTTAATGTACGCACCAGACGGTCTTTGGACGTTGATTCGTCAGTTCACAGGATTTTTCAACATTCCGATTCTCGTCATCGTCATGATGGGAATGCTCGTGCGGACGATTCCACCGATTGCTGCCAAAATCGTCATTGTTTTTCATGTCATTGCCTATTACTTCTTTGTTTTCGGACTCAGACAGTTGTTCGGAATCGATCACGGAATCAGCTTTATCCATGGCTATGGTATTTTATTGGTGATCGAAGTGCTGTTCATGTGGTTCATGGGGAAATATCGTCCTGTTATGCAGGTAAATCGTCGTCGACCGGTACGTACGACCGGGATGACACCGTGGAAATATGCGATGCCCGTCTCGGTCTTACTCGTGTCGAGTATCATCTTAATGTATGTCCTCTTCTCGAAAATAGGACTCGCCTATCCGGATGGTATCGTTTCAGGTTGGTTCTGGCCAATCACGCTTGTCTTGCTTGTCGGGACGGTCTTCCTCTGGCGCTTTGCCTTGAAGTCGTGGCATACGCGGTATACGACTTATCTAGAGGAAGAGTACAAACGAGCGGAATAAGTTCACAGTTGACGGCTCAAATCGATTAAGATTAAAGAAAAACGGAGGCGAGCAACGTGAACTATTGGTACCACTTTAAACGGGCATTCATCCCGATCGCGATTTTATTGATTACATTAGCGATTTATCAAATGATTTATCGCATGAACAACATTTGGTATTCGCTCGGCGGATTGATTTTAGTTTTTGCAGCGATTTATTTTGTCATGCGACGCCTGAAGGCAAATCCAGAAGATTGAGTGAGCAAGATAGTAGGGACACGCTTTAAAAAGCAGTAGACTAGAGAGAGAGAAAGAGGAGGGGAAGATAGATGGCAAAAGCAATATTTGCAGGTGGTTGTTTCTGGTGTATGGTCAAACCGTTTCATAAATATGATGGTGTCGACCAAGTGATTTCCGGCTACACCGGTGGTCATACCGAGAACCCGACTTATAAGGAAGTTTGTTCTGAGACGACGGGACATCTCGAAGCAGTCGAGGTGACATATGATCCGTCCGTCATCACATATGAAGAATTACTTGAAGTATTTTGGCGTCAAATCGATCCAACGGACGGCGGCGGTCAGTTTAATGACCGAGGTCAGTCATACGAACCCGCTATTTTTTATGTTGATGAAGCGCAAAAGCAAGCGGCGGAGCAATCAAAAGCAGCACTCGATGCATCTGGTCGTTTTTCAAAACCGGTTGCGGTCGACATCCGTCCGGCAGCACCATTTTGGCCAGCGGAAGAATACCATCAGGACTACTACAAAAAAAATCCGTTCCGCTATCAAATGTATAGTGTCGGATCGGGTCGTGCCAAGTTCGTCAAAGAAGCGTGGAAAGATCACGGTAAGGAACAGGAACTGAAACAACGTTTAACACCTATCCAGTATAAAGTGACACAGGAGAGCGGGACAGAACCGGCCTTCCGAAATGAATACTGGGATGAAGAACGTCCGGGGCTGTATGTCGATATCGTCGACGGAACGCCACTCTTCACGTCAAAAGACAAGTTCAACTCAAGTTGTGGATGGCCGAGTTTCGCGAAGCCGATCGCAGAAGACAAGATGGAAGTAAATCTTGATACGACGCACGGCATGACGCGGACAGAAGTTCGTTCAGCTGATGCTGATAGTCACCTCGGTCATATCTTTGATGATGGTCCAAAAGAGCTCGGTGGTCTGCGTTACTGTATCAATTCCGCTGCTCTTCGATTTATTCCAGTAGAAGAGCTTGATTCTGCCGGATACGGGGAATATAAAAAACACTTCGAGTAAGTAAAATCAAAAGGCAGCAAAACGAATTCGTTTTGGCTGCCTTTTTTAGAAGCAAAAAGGAGGTCATAGGGTGTTTACGACAGTGTATGATGACATTCGACAGATGACGATTGCCAAAGTATTGGACTTTTATGACGATGAAATCCGTCGACTCGATGAAGCATCGCGCAGACAAAAATACGAGAAAATGAGCCAAAGTCCGTTTCTGTTTTTCCGTGGCAGTTCCCATCTGTTTTACTATGATTTGACCCGTATCCCGTTAGGATTCGACACACCGGTTGAGACACCGACATGGATTCAAGGCGATCTCCACTTTGAGAACTTCGGTGTTCATGGAAATGCGAAGGGTGAAATCATTTACGACGTTAATGACTTTGATGAAGGGTATCTCGGATCCTATCTTTACGATGTCATCCGGATGGCCGTTTCGGTCCGTCTATTTGCAGACGAGGTCGCTTACAATCCGGAACCGGCGATTAAGGCCTACATTGAAAACTACTTACACGACCTGCATGAATACGCGAATGGTAAAAATCCGAGTGACATCTGTTTTACGGTCAAGAATACGAAAGGACCGATTCGAAAATTAATTAAAAAAGCTGAAAAAAAGAAAGCGGACTTGCTTGGTGAACGAACCGCTGTGATTGATGGGCACCGGAAGTTTCTTGATCTACCGGATATGAAGCGTGTCGAAAAAGAAACGTACGCAGCAATCGAAGCGATTTGGCCGGATTACATTGCATCAGTCGATGAGAACGATCGAAGAGACGACGCGTTTTATGCAATCAAGGACATCGTCCACAAACTGGATAGCGGAACCGCCTCGATTGGTCTGGAACGCTATTACATTTTGATCAATGGGGAAGGGAAGGAAGAGCCGGACGTCATCCTTGAGATGAAACAAGCACAAACGGCTGTGCCGTCCTTATTCGTTCCTGTTTACCGAGAAGATGTCGAGGCCGTCCATCAAGGATTACGGGTCGTCGCGTCTCAAAAAGCGATGCAAGCGGACGAAGATCCTCATCTCGGATATGTGACGATGCATCAAAAAGAGTATTACATTCGAGAGCGCTCTCCGTACAAAAAGAAATTAAAAGCAAAGCATATTAAAAGCCAGGATGATCTTGAAAATGTATTAGCTCTTCAAGGTCGGATTACGGCGAAAATCCATGCGCGAGCCGATATGGATGCAGGAATTAAGGCGACGGTTCTCACGCATCACGCGGATGTCGCGATTATCGAAGCAATCGGAGAGTCAGAGCAAGTGTTCCTTCAGCAAATTCAACGCTGGTCAAACGCCTATGCGGAAAGAACGAAGCTAGACTTCCACGTGTTTTTGAACTGGATGACGAATCGATAAGAAAATGGTCTTTTGGGAATCGGAAAAAGGCAGGAGACACCGAATTGAACTTCGGCGTCTCCTGCCTTTTTTAGGCTATTTCTTATTTAAGAGGGAACTGAACTTTTTACACGCACAGCGTCAAACTCACGTTTGATGCTTTCATTGGCTTTTGCTTCTTCTTCAGCCGACCAACCGAGTTCGCTACGCATGAGAGCGAGTACGCCGTCAGCATATTTCTCGGCATTTGGATAATCGAAGAAGACGGCGGATGCACGGCGATTCAAGAAGTCACCAGGTTGCATGACGAGCTCGGCTTCGAGTCCGTAAAGCAGTGCACCGAACCAGTGAAGTGGTAACTGGTAACGTTCCGCTTCACTGCCACGTGAACGAATGAGTTCATACACCCGTTCGACGTTCGTTCCGTAGCGTTGGATGAGCCATGTCGTCTCGTCTGGCGAGAGACCGAGGGCTTCGCCTTTCGGTTGTTGCTCTTTCAAGTAGCGGGCGAATCCTTTACTACCATCTTTATGTCCGCCGCCAAGTAAGATATGACGCGTCCGTGATTCAAGATAGATCCGGTCTTCTTCTTTTTTGAATTGTTCGGCGACCATATTGATGATGCGTTCCGCCATTTTCCGGTAACCGGTTAGTTTACCACCAGCAATCGACATCAAGCCGGATTTCGAGACGAAGATTTCATCCTTACGGGACAGTTCACTCGGATCTTTGCCATCTTCATGAATCAATGGACGGAGACCAGACCATGTCGACTCGACGTGCTCCGGACGAAGCTCGATATTGAACATATCATTTGTCGCTTTTAAGATATAGTCGCGGTCTTCTTCCGTGACACCTGGCTCGAGAATGTCACCTTTATAGTTCGTGTCGGTTGTTCCGACGTAGGTTTTCCCTTCGCGTGGGATTGCGAAAATCATCCGTCCGTCTGAGACATCAAAATAAACGGCTTGGCGGAGCGGGAAATCAGCTTGATCGATGACGAGGTGAATCCCTTTTGTCAGGTGGAGCGACTTACCAGATTTTGAACCGTCTTGTTCCCGTAGTTCATCGACCCATGGACCCGTCGCATTGATGATTTTTTTCGCCCGAATCGTATACGTCCGGTCTGTTAAGAGGTCACGGACTTCGACGCCGACAGCTTTCCCGTTATGGTAGACGAGTGATTCTGCTTTCGTATAGTTGACGGGACGACCACCATAACTGATAGCAGATTTTAGGACCTCCATCGTCAAGCGGGCATCATCCGTTTTGTATTCCACGTAGCGCCCGCCACCGACGAGGTGTTCTGAGCGCAGGAGTGGTTCATAACCGAGTGTTTCTTCTTTTGATAACATCGTTCTGCGTTCATTGCGTCGTACACCAGCGAGTTGGTCGTAGACACGTAAACCGATAGAAGTTGAAAAACTTCCGAATGTTCCCCCTTCGACGAGTGGTAACATCATCCATTCCGGTGTCGTGACGTGGGGTGCATTCTCATACACGATTTCCCGCTCTTTTCCGACTTCTGCGACGAGCTTGATTTCGAATTGTTTGAGGTAACGCAGTCCCCCATGAACGAGTTTCGTTGAGCGACTTGATGTTCCTTCAGCAAAGTCTTGCATTTCGATTAAACCGGTACGCATACCGCGGCTTTGTGCGTCGAGCAAAATCCCGGCGCCCGTGATTCCGCCCCCGATGACTAATACATCGAGTAGTTCTTGTCCCATCTCTTCTAACCATGCCGTGCGTTCTGTACTTGAAAACATGAATAGTTCCCCCTGTTCGTTATGAATTGGATTGAATTACTCTACTGATATCCATGTACCCTCTTTTGCACTCTTTTGAGCATAATCAATGATTTTCATGACAAATAACGCTTGTTCTGTCGTCACGACGAGCGGAATTTCGTTTCGGATTGCCCGTGCAAGATCCGTGTAATACGTAGAAGCCGGCTTTAAGAAAGGGCGTTCTTCAGGTGGTTGTTCCGGAAGGCCGAATGTATAGGTCGGATTCTCCGTATCGACCATGTCAACGAAGTAACTTGCTTTCGTTCCGTGCACGCTCAAAGAACGTCCAGACATCGGAACGAGCGAACCGATGTGAAGAATCGCACGCCGTGTTCCGAAGGCGAGAATGAGGTGCGTATAATCGTCGACCGGACCGTCGATCCGCTGAATCGTTTGGTCACAAAAGACACGATCCGGTCGTTCTCCGAATAAAGTCAGAGCCTGATCGATTAAATGGGATCCTAAATCGTACAAGAGACCGGCGCCGGGCACGTCCTGTTCCCGCCAGCGTTCACGGACGGTCGGACGGTAGCGGTCGTAATGGGCTTCGAACGTCTGAACGTCGCCGAGCTGGTCGGTCCGGACGAGTTCCAGTAGCGTTTCGAAGTCTTTTTTGTAGCGACGATTATGATAGACTGTCAGTAAGCGATTTTGTTGACGAGACAGTTCAGTTAATCGTTCTGCTTCAGCGAGCGTCACGGTAAACGGTTTTTCGACGAGCACATGACAATCGGCTTCTAGTGCGAGCCGGGCAAGCGGATAATGTTCCGCATTGGGTGTAGCGATGACGACGAGATCGATCGTTTCCTCGGCGAGTAATGTTTCGAGCGATGGATATACAGGCACGTTTGGGTAGCTTTTTGCAACTGCATCCGGACGACTCGACTGAACAGCGACGAGCTGATAATCAGGCGATGTAATATAGGGGGCATGCAGGTGTTCTCCGGCAAGACCAAAACCAACTAAAGCAGTACGAATCATAAGGACACTTCCTTTTCGGTTAGTCCTTTCAATTTAGCACAAGTGAGGTGAAGAAGATGATTTCAGAACAACATGTTATTGAAAAAATGCGGCAGACGATGGTAAAAATCGAGCAGACGACTGGTACAGCACAAGTCGAACAACTGGCGACAATGAAAGCATACTGTGAGCTGTTACTTGATCAACCGGGCACACCGGCACCAAGCGTCGTGCATCCACAGACAGCTCCGGCAGCAAAACCGGACGTTGATCCGATGCTCGCACGCTTCATGGGCGTTGCACAAGAAGATGAACAAAAAGGTCCGTCATTGCTTGATTTTTGACTAGATACGTAACTTTTTGGGAATAGAAAAGACAGACAAGCCAGAGGGGGAAACAGTATGAAAACAGCAATCATCATTGGAGCAGGTCCAGGAAATGGTGTCGAAATTAGTAAACGGTTCGGGAAAGAAGGTTTCCAAATCGTCTGCGCGGCACGTACACAAGAGACGCTTGCTGCCGTCGTCACGGAATTGAAAGAGCATGGCGTCGAAGCGGTCGGTGTCGAGTGTGACGCATCACGCAGAACGGATATCGCATCACTTGTCGAATGGACGAAAGAACAGTACGGGCAAGTCGACGTCCTCGTCTACAATGCATCGATTCTGCATCAGTCATCGGTTCTCGACGTCTCAGCAGAACAAATCACGAAAGAATTTGAAATCGATGTCCTCGGGGCACTCGATGCCGCGCAGCTCGTCGCACCGGACATGGTGGAACGAAAAGACGGTGCCATCTTAATCACGGGTGGCGGGGCTGGAATCCATGCGATTAAATCATTACCCGGATTATCGATTGGAAAAGCGGGTGTCCGTCAATTGACACATATGCTGCATGACACGCTAAAAGAAAATAACGTCTACGTCGGGACGGTCACGATTGCAGGAGAAGTGAAGCGGGGGACGGCGCTCGATCCGGCGAATGTCGCTGAAGCCTTCTACACACTGTATTCGAACCGGACGGATGTCGAAAAAGTCTTGTCTGCAGAATGAAACAGTTAATCGTCTACTACGATGGTCTCTGTCCACTCTGTCAAAAATCAAAACGGCTGCTTGAGCGTGTCGATCGTTTCCGGCAGTTGACGTTTTCCGATGCGCGACGGATGCCGGTGGAACAACAACCACGACTGCTTGAACGGATGCATGTCGAAACCGAGCAAGGAGTCCGGTACCCTGGAATCGAAGGGATTCGTCTGTTGACGAAGACACTCCTATTCCTTTTACCGCTAGCTCCATTCGTCTCGTTAGCGATTGGTTTACGAATCGGCGCACCACTCTATGACCGGGTCGCGAAAAACCGCGTCATTCCAATAAGTTGTACGACGGAGTGTTCCATCAACTGATACATTTAGCGAAGCGCCGGCGCATAAGGTCGGCGTTTTTTGAGTGGACTGGCTAACTAAAAAGGAGGGGCATGATGAAGTTTTGGATGCAGGCATTGTTGCTAGTCGGACTCATGTTCAGTACAGGCTGTGCCTTAGAGGAAGAGCCGGAAACGGAAATGAAGTTCGGAATCGCACAACCGGATGATACAAAAGCCACACAAGTGACCGTCGAGCGGGTCGTCGACGGGGATACGATTAAAGTCCGCTTACCGGACGGGAAGATTGAAGACGTCCGTTTTTTGTTAATCGATACGCCAGAAACGGTAAATCCGGAAAAACCGGTTCAACCGTTCGGACCGGAAGCTTCGAGCTTTACGAAAGACCTCTTACCAAAAGGGAGCGAGATCGTCATCGAGCGAGATCACTCAAAGGCGGATCGTTACGGTCGACTTCTAGCGTATGTCTGGATTGATGGCAAGATGGTCAATCAAGAGTTGTTACGTCAAGGACTTGCGCGTGTCGCCTACGTGTACGAACCGGATACGCGGTATGTTAAGACGTTCGAAGACATTGAACAAGAAGCAAAAGCAGCGAAAAAAGGGATTTGGGAAACAAAAGGCTATGCGACGAATCGTGGATTTGACGAAACGGTCTTGACGAAGGAATCGACTTCTTCGGCAAAAGGTGAGTGTGAAGACATCAAAGGAAATATCAACCGGCAAGGGAATAAGATTTATCATGTCAGAGGCGGTCGCTCATACGAGGACGTCAAGCCTGAAGAAATGTTCTGTAGCGAACAGGAAGCGAAACAAGCAGGTTTTCGACGCGCTGCGAATTAACGCACGTTGCTTAATTTAGTGAAAACCTTAAATAACATATCGTACTAGAAAAAAGAGTTGATTCAAAAGTCGCTCTAAAATCAATCTTGGTGACGGACGGTTCCGTCCTGTACGTACGAAACGCCGATGATCCCATTTTTCATGGAATCATCGGCGTTTTTTGTGCGGGCTCTTCTCGTTTGTGATGACAGATTTAAATCTGAGGAGCACATGTGAAACCCCTTGTCCTTCAAAAAGGTGCCCGCTGTTTGTGGTTACTCCCTTTTATTCTGAAGGCGGGGAGGGTTTATAATGTGGAATTTGATCATCCTCATCAAAGGCAATCGTGACGTCGGTCACGCCTTTTAAAATCCGGATTTGCAGTTCGAGGCGGTCTTTGATGTCATCGGCTTGCGCGATTGTCATGCCACGGTCGACTTCGATTTCAAGATCGACGTGGAAGTGATCGCCTTCTTTGATGACTTCAAGTTTTTCGATGTCACGGACATCTTTGTCGCGGAGTAAAATCTCTGCGATTTTTGCTGTCAAGACTTCATCACTTTCACCGAGCGCACCGGCTGCATTTTGGATGAAGACGTTATAGACGACGTAAAACATCATCAATCCGATTAAAACAGAAGCAATCCCTTCTGCTTGATAAAACGATGTATAGTGCGAAATGAGGACGGCGATAATGGCAATCAGACCACCCAGTGTCGCAACTAAGTCTTCCATAAAGACGAGGCGCGTCGCTGGTTTTGCTTGTCCGAGCTTCGAAAAACTTTCGCGAACGAGCGTGAATCCACGCGATTTCAGACCGGTTTCATGAGCGATTTCAATCATGGCTTTATAAAAGACACCCATTTCAAGGACAACTCCGATTCCGAGCGCTGTTAAAATGATCCACAGTCCGCTTGTTTGTTCTCCTGGAGCATGTAGAATATGCAACACGCCTTCACGGATCGTCTCATACGCTAAAATGGCGACGACGATAATTGCTGCGAGCAGGACGAGGTTGACGAGACGACCGAATCCATTCGGGAAACGTTTGGTCGGTGCTTTTTTACTTAACGCAGAGCCGACATAAACGAACATTTGATTGGCGGCATCACCAATCGTATGCATCATTTCTGCGAACATGGCGATGTTACCGGTTAAGATATAAGCGATGAATTTAATAATGGCAATAATCGTATTGACGATAGCGGCAGCTAAAGCAGATTTATTACCACGCCTCATTAGTGAGAAAAAGTTGGCCATAGTTGTGATCCTCTCCTTTTAAAAAAGCAGGAAAGCGGAATTAACCGCGTCCTGCTTGGAATGATGGATAAAGTGACATGCCGCCATCTGCAAATAGTGTGATACCGGTCACGTAACTGGATTCGTCAGAAGCAAGCCATGCGGCAACAGCGGAGATTTCTTCCGGTTTACCGATATTGCCCATTGGAATCATGCTTTCGACTTCTTTACGTTGTTCTGGGTCTTCAAATTTCTCTGCATTGATTGGTGTGTTGATCGCTCCCGGTCCAATTGCATTGATTCGAATTCCTTTTGGTGCGTACTCCATCGCGAGCGTCTGCGTCATCAGTTTGACGCCACCTTTACTTGCCGCATAGTGAACAAATGTTGGCCATGGAATGATTTCGTGAACGCTCGACATATTAATGATGTTCCCTTTAATGTCGTTCTCGACAAAGTATTTCAAGGCTTCACGTGCTCCGAGGAATGAACCGGTTAAATTGACATCGATGACTTTTTGCCAGTCTTCGAGGGACATTTCGTGCGATGGTGACGGCATTTCGACACCGGCATTGTTGACGAAGATATCGAGTCGACCAAAGTGGTCAACTGTTTCTTTAACAAGACGAATCATATCGTCCTCTTTTGATACATCTGCTTGAATCGTAATGGCTTCTCCGCCGGCTTGCTTGATTTCTTCTGCAATCTGATCTGCTTCTTCCGGATGGCTCCGATAGTTGATGACGACCTTTGTACCTTCTTCCGCGTAACGACGGACAACGGCTTCACCAATCCCCATTGAACCGCCTGTGACGATAGCTACTTTTCCAGTTAAACTGTTATACATGAAAATCGACTCCTTTAAAAGTTATTGTTTTGTAAATCCAATCATGATACCACCGGCGACAACGAGAATACAGCCGATGATAACGAAGGTCATTTCTTTTTTCGTTTTTGATTCTTTTAACAAGAGGACACCACCGATGGTCGAGATGACGACACCGGTTTGTGAGAGTGAAAAGCTCGTTGCGACGCCGACACGTGCCGTTGCGAAGAGCAGGGCGATGTTACCGACAGCCCACATGATTCCGGCAATTCCGTTTGTGAACGTTTGTTTCGCAAACAAATTCCCTTTGCGTAATGAGAGCAGAATGGCACTGACGACCATCCCGATTGCTTGTGGTAAGACCGCTTCCCAACCGTTGATGTTAAACCAACGGGCGATGACGACATAGCCGACATAACCGACCGTTGAGATAACGAGGAGAAGTAATCCTTTTCCAATGTTTTCATCTTTTTTACTTTTATCTTCCTTGTACGACGTAAAAGCGGCACCCGCAACGATCAGGACGAGCGCGCTAATTCCGAGAATAAGTGCAGATGTGCTCGACCACTCACCGAAAGCGAGCACGCCGAATAGTGACGTTCCGACGAGCTGCATCCCAGTTGAAATCGGCATCGTTTTCGAAACACCCATCTGTTTGAAAGCAGCGAATTGGTTCATTTGACCAAGCGCCCAAAAAGCACCGGAGAAAAGACCGGCAACCCAAGCAGTCGTTGACATTTCCGGACTGACGAAGAAAAACGTGACAAGAGCAAATGCTAATGCACCGAGTGTCGTCCCGATAATTTGTTGTTCGGTGGAACCGCCGAGTTTTGACACGACGAGTGGCAATGTCCCCCACATCAAGGCAGGAACGATGGCAATTAAAATATCAATCAAGTGATTCACCTCTTCCATTTGTTCTATCTACTTGAAGTTGTACCCGATGATTCCTCATGAAAAACATCAAAAGCATACATAAAGTTATTTCGAAATAAAAAACGCCCCACGAATGGGACGTTAAAATCATTTAAACGGTTCGTCGGCGATGCGGACGATTTGTCGACCGATTCTTCGGGCGTTCCATAATGCAACGACGGCAATCGTTAAGGAAATCCCCATTAAGTCATACTGACTTAAGAAATAGCCACCGTAACTGACAGGTAAGCTGACGATTCCGACGAGTGAACTGGTCCACTGGCGGATTTTAAGCGATTCCATATTCGCGACGCGCGAGAATTTTTGCTGTTCGAATAACCGCCAGCGTGTTGGTTCACTGAGGGCATCATTGACTAGGCGAGGAAAGGCGAGAAGACGTGCGCCGTAAGACCCTGCAATCTGTAAGTAACGATTCTGGTTTTTTCCTTCTTCGTCCAGCCAACGCCGGACCATCGGTTTCGCAAGTTCAAGTAAGTTGATTTTTGGTGAGAGGATTTGCAGGATACCAAGGATTGTTGACGCGGCACGACCAAAAAAGGCAAACTCGGCCGGTAATTGAATCGGTTCATTCCGAACGAGTAATTCGATATCAGACAGGACTTTTTCAATCAATTTCGTATCGACGTTCTCCATATCGCTTTCAAGGTAAAAGTTGACGGCTTTTTCAATCGCTTGACGGATATTTTGTTTATTTGCGTTCGGCAAGAGGAACCGGAGGTCTTCAAGACCATCGACAATCGCATCATAATCGAGTGTGACGAATGATTGCAAAATGCCTTGGATTGCCCGCATGTCGTCCGGGGTCGTCGCACCGATCATCCCGAAGTCGAGTAGGACGATTTTTCCATCCGTCTGGACCAAGACGTTACCGGGGTGAGGATCAGCATGGAACTTCCCACCGAACAGCAACTGTTCACCCGCATTGAGGAAGAGGTTCCGCGCGAGTTCGTCACGATCGATTTGATGTTCTGCTAAAAACTCGAGGTCCGTGATTCGTGTACCGTCAATCCACTCCATCATCAAGACGCGATTCGTACAGTGTTCTTCATAATAGTCTGGGATGTAGATGACAGGGTTCGTTTCATACATCTTTTTAAAGTAGAGACCATTTTTTAATTCAGTCCGGTAGTTCAGTTCATCTCCGATGACGAAGACCATTTGGCGATAAAGACTTTGGAGGTCAGTCGATTTATTGAGTGACGTCCGACGGAGCATCGCAATGACAAGACGCATCGCACGGAAATCCGTTTTAATGATTTGTTCGATGTTGGGACGCTGGACTTTGATTGCGACTTTTCGCCCGTTCGATTTGAGTGTCGCACTATAGACTTCTCCGATGGAAGCGGATGCGATGGGTCGAGGACTGATGTTATCGACGACGTCTTCGATCGGCATGCCCCAGTCTTCCTCGATGATTTTTCGAGATTCCCCGAGTTTGCTCGATGGGACCTTATCGACGAGTTCAGTTAATTCCATTAAAACGGTTGGTGGGAATAAATCGGCACGAATCGATAAAAACTGCCCGAGTTTAATGAGGAGTCCTTCGAGACGCAGTGCTTTCTTCTTATAATCACGCGCGATCGTAATCATAATGCGCTCGAATTCTTCAGTATTCGTACCTGGTCGGTTTTTCCGGGTGAATCGATAGATAGTCCAAATATAACGAGCGAACATCGTCACGATGACGAAAATCCGGTAGAGCGCCCAACGTTTCATACGGTCACCTAGCTTCCTGTACAGTTTGTTTCAGTATAGGTTACTTTACCTAAAAACGTCACTTACAAACGGCTGAAAAAAGAATCGTAAAAATAAGGTGGACGCGACGCAAAAAGAGAGTATAGTAAGTAATGGAATTTCAATGTGGAAAGGTGAAATGTGTGCATGTCCTGGGACTTATTAAATATCATCGGCACGGTCGCATTTGCGATGAGTGGCGCGATCGTTGCGATGGAAGAAAAATATGATTTGTTTGGGGTTTGGTTATTGGCATTGATTACGGCATTCGGAGGCGGTGCAATCCGAAATTTGTTGATTGGTGTACCCGTCTCGGCACTTTGGTCGCAAGGTGGATTGTTCTTGATTGCGATTTTAGTCGCATTATTAATCTTTGTTTTACCACAATTATTTTTACCACATTGGTCACGGTGGGGCGTACTTGCCGATGCACTCGGTTTATCTGCATTTGCGATTCAAGGTGCACTTATGGCATCTGCAAAAGGCTTACCTCTTTCAGCAACGATTTCAGCAGCTGTTTTAACAGGTGTCGGCGGTGGTGTCATCCGGGATTTACTGGCCGGACGCAAACCACTTGTCCTGCATAAGGAAATCTATGCGATGTGGGCCGTCATGGCCGCGCTCGTCATCGATCGGTTCCAACTGACGAATCCGCTGCATTTGTTCACATTACTCGGACTCATTACGATTTTACGTATGCTATCTTATTATTATGAATGGAATTTACCAGCACGACGTTTAGGGGGAGAATGACATGAAAGTATTGATTATGATTGGTTCTTTATCGATGATGGTAGCGGTCGCACTCGGTGCGTTCGGAGCGCATGCGCTAAAAGATATGTTATCTGAGAGGATGCTTGCGAACTGGCAGACGGGTGTCCTCTATCAGATGGTCCACTCACTTGGGATTTTGGCACTGGGTGGGATGTTACTGAAAGTTTCGATTTCACAATTTTCGCTTGCAGGTTGGTTGATGCTCGCCGGAATCGTCTTCTTCTCTGGCAGCTTATATGTCATGGCGCTGACAGGGATTACAAAGCTCGGTGCAATCACACCGATTGGCGGCGTTCTGTTCATCGCAGCATGGATTTTTGTCGCAATTGGTGCGTATAAAGGGTTATGATCGATCGACTGACTTGAAAGTTGGTCTTTAAACGAAAGTAAGGGAGTGGCTTTTATATTCACTCTCCGTGATATCGGGAGTTAAAAGCGTCTTTTTTCGTTGCTTTCCTCGGGCGAGGCGCAAGCCGTTGCTCCTTCGTCCTCACGGACAATGAGCAGGGTCTTGCCCGCCTCTGAAAGTGCGTTTTTAACGCACTTTTTCCCGCAGGAGTCAACGAAACGTGACGCTTTTTAGGTAACACTATGACGGAAATTCAGTCATGCAGACGCTTTAGAGCGCAATCCGTCTCGAATCGCTTAGAACCGCGAAAAGCAATCGGTCGCGACCCTGCAGCTTTGCTGTAGCGGCGCGGACGGTTGCCGCTTTGAAGACGAGGCGAGACAGGGAAGCGCGACCGGATTGTCTCTCGTTATCGCATGTTCACGATTCATAAGAGTTTGTCTACACGCTGAGTGGATGTATATCCACTCTCTTTTTTTGTCTTTTTACGACAATTACGCCATCGAAAGACAAAAAAATCGGTCAAGAGACATCACTGCCACTTGACCGATTACGATTTAGAGTAATTGAAGCGCTTGCTTCAACGCTTTGTAGGTTGTGTTTTATTTAACTTCGATAATGCTTGCTCATAGCGATCCAGCACACGTTCTGCGACTGGCTTTAGCTCTTTTGAAAGCACAGCGAATTGCAACTCACGCGATCGCGTTGATCGGTTCATAGCATTCCCCATGATCATTCCTCCTTAACGTATAAAACGTACATCTTTTATGGCCGCAAAGAGTATATTCCCATAGGGTTTTTCTATGAAACGTCTTTTAGCATATTAAAGCGCAAAATGTGTTTCGAGTTCGCTTGACTCGAGACGGTTACCGATGAAGAACTCACCGAATTCACCGTATTTTGCACTCACTTCGTCAAAGCGCATTTCATAGACGATTTTTTTGAACTGGAGGATATCATTCGCGAACAAGGTGACGCCCCATTCCCAATCGTCGAAGCCAGTTGATCCACCGATGATTTGTTGAATCTTCCCAGCGTAGCTCCGTCCGATCATACCATGACGGTACATGAGCTCTTTCCGTTTCTCCATCGAAAGTGTGTACCAGTTATCGCCATCGCGACGTGATTTACTCATCGGGTAGAAACAGATATGCTTCGATTTCGGCAAGATTGGATAGAGACGGTCGCGGACGTATGGGTTTTCATATGGATTCCCTTCGCCAGATCCACGGTATGTGCCAAGTTCGACGACGGAGACGTATGAATACGTCGGGATGAGGTAGTCATACAAATCGAGTTTTTGCATCTTCACTTCAACGGCTTGAATGTCTTCCATCGTCGGACGGAGGACCATCAAGACGAGGTCAGCCTTTTGACCAATGATCGTGTAAAGGGCGTGGCTGCCTTCTTTTTGTTCTTCGACTTGTCCGAGTTCAACTAAGAACGTTTGGAATTCGTTAATCATGTTTGTCCGTGTAGCTGCGTCGACTTGTTTTAAGCGTGACCAGTCAATCCGACGGAAATCATGTAATGTATACCAGCCGTCGAGTGTCTCGGCGGCTTGCTGTGTAGCAGTTGGTTCTGATGTTTGATGTTCCATGAAAAAACCTCCTGAAATCTATAATGAAAAGTACATTCTCCATTGCTAATCTTATCATAGATCGGACGGTTCATCGCAACAAAACAACCGTCCCTCATTGGAGATAGAGACATGAAGTAACACGAATCGGGGTATGAAGTAAAAGGGTGTGATGAAACGCGTTAAGCGCCTTCTGTACTATTCCTAGAAATAACTGTAATAGTGATGAAATTCCGCTTCGTGTAATGGGTAAAAGAAGTTTTTTGCAAATTGTTTTAATAACGAAACAGAACTGTGTATAATGAACGATGGAATGTATAAGGAATAGAAACCGACACTTGATTGATATAAAAGGAGAGAAAATCATGCAATTATTTGAAATGCTTGAGACAAAAGTAAAAGCACACCAACCATCAATCGTTTTCCCAGAAGGAATCGACGCACGTGTTCTTGGTGCTGCTGTCCGCCTGAAAAAAGATGGTCTTGTCACACCAATCGTCATCGGACCACGCGTGAAGATTGAAGAAACGGCTTCAGCGAATGGAATCGATGTAACAGGTCTTGAAACAATCGATCCTGCTTCGTACGAAGCCATCGAAGAACTTGTTGCCTCTTTCGTCGAACGCCGTAAAGGAAAAGCGACAGAAGAACAAGCACGTGAAGTCATCTTAAAAGACGTCAACACATTCGGAACGATGCTCGTGCATACAGGTAAAGCAGAAGGTCTCGTCTCGGGTGCGATGCACGCGACTGGCGATACAGTCCGCCCGGCACTTCAAATCATCAAAATGCAAGAAGGCTATAAGAAAACATCTGGTGTCTTCATCATGGTTCGTGACGATGAGCAGTATGTCTTCGCTGACTGCGCGATTAATATCGCACCTGACGCAAACGACTTAGCTGAAAATGCGATCGCATCAGCAAAAACAGCAAAAACATTCGGGATTGAACCGAAAGTGGCATTGCTTAGCTTCTCGACAAAAGGTTCAGCAAAATCACCTGAAACAGAACGCGTCGTCGAAGCAACACGCCTCGCAAAAGAACGTGCGCCTGAACTTGCAATCGATGGTGAGTTACAGTTTGATGCAGCGTTCGTCCCGAGTGTCGCAAAATCAAAAGCACCAGAATCAGATGTTGCGGGTCAAGCTAACGTCTTTATCTTCCCAAGCCTTGAGTCAGGGAACATCGGTTACAAAATCGCACAACGTCTTGGTGGATTTGAAGCGATCGGACCGATTCTCCAAGGTCTCAACAAACCGGTCAACGATCTTTCACGTGGCTGTAACGAAGAAGATGTCTACAAACTTGCGATCATCACGGCAGCTCAAGCAGTTGAAGCAAACGCTTGAAACGGAAAAGTCTTTACTTTTTCAGAGAACATCGTAAAATGAAACACATCATGCACGAATCATAAACGTATAGCAACGCTCGTATAATAGTGGGAATTGGCCCACGAGTCTCTACCGGATCGCCGTAACGATCTGACTACGGGTGGTGAGTTACTGCTCTCTTTTTTGGCGTACAGTGGCTGCCCCCGGGGTAGCGCTGTACGTTTTTTTTCGTCAATAAAGGAGAACTCAGCTATGAAACGTTTAGAAGAAATGATTAACAAAGAAGGAATCGTCCTGTCCGATCAAGTCTTGAAAGTCGATGCATTCCTTAACCATCAAGTCGATCCGACATTGATGTGGGAAATTGCTTATGAATTCATGAATCGGTTTCAAGACGCCGGCATTACGCGGATTTTAACGATAGAAGCAGGTGGAATCGCACCGGCGATGATGACAGCACTTCGTCTTGGTGTCCCGATGGTCTATGCACGAAAAACGAAGTCACTGACGTTAAACGAAGGAACGATTTCAGCAGAAGTCTACTCGTTTACGAAACAGCAGACGAGTACGATCACAGTCGCTGAAAAATACTTACAGCAAGGTGAACGTGTGCTGATCATCGATGACTTTTTAGCGAACGGGGAAGCGGCGTTCGGTCTTGCTAAATTAGTCGAACAGGCAGGAGCAGAAGTCGTCGGTATCGGAATCGTGATTGAAAAATCATTCCAACCGGGGCGCGAGAAATTGGTTCAGGCAGGGTTCCGCGTCGAATCGCTCGCACGAATTGAAAAATTAGAGAACGGGAAGGCGACGTTCGTCCGCTCGGTGAACGTATGAAATCCTTATCGAATCTTAAAGCGGCAGGGCTCGGACTCCAGCATGTCCTTGCGATGTATACGGGAGCAGCCATCGTTCCATTGATCGTCGGCAGTGCAATCGGCTTATCCGGGGAAGGACTCGCGTATCTTGTCGCGATTGACCTATTCATGTGTGGAATCGCGACGTTACTCCAAGTCTTCGTCACGAAGTATACCGGTGTCGGACTGCCGGTCGTGCTCGGATGTACGTTCACGGCAGTCAGGCCGATGATTGCGATTGGTAGTCTGCAAGGTATCACGGCGATTTACGGCGCATTAATCGCAAGCGGCATCATCATTTTATTAATTTCCGGACTCTTTAGCCGGATTGCGATTTTATTTCCGCCGGTCGTGCTCGGATCCGTCGTGACGATCATCGGAATATCACTCATTCCGGCAGCCATCAATGATATCGGTGGCGGACAAGGCGTTCAAGATTTTGGTGACTTCCGATACCTCGGTCTCGCCGGATTAACGATTGCTTTAATCTTGATTTTAAATCGTTACGGCACCGTTTTTTCGAAGGCGGCGGCTGTCTTGATTGCGGTGCTCATCGGAACACTTGTCGCGTTCGGCATGGGGATGATTGATTTTAGTCCAGTCGCTGACGCCTCGTGGTTCCAAATGGTTACACCGTTTTACTTTGGTGCACCGACGTTTAATATCACGGCGATTTTGACGATGACGCTCGTTGGTCTCGTCTCAATGGTTGAATCGACAGGCGTCTTCTTGACGCTTGGTGAAATCACGGATAAAAAACTCTCGAAGCAAGACTTAGCACGCGGTTACCGGGCAGAAGGTGCTGCGACAATCATCGGCGGGATTTTTAACAGTTTTCCATACACGACTTACAGTCAAAATGTCGGGCTTGTTCAACTGACGGGCGTCAAGACACGAAAAGTCATCGTCTTTGCCGGGTTGTTTTTGGTCATCCTCGGTTTCTTGCCGAAAGTCGCCACCTTTACGACACTGATTCCGAAACCAGTTCTTGGCGGAGCAATGCTCATCATGTTTGGGACGGTTGCAGCAAGCGGAATTCGAATTCTGTCTCGCGTCGACTTCGCCAAAAACGACCACGTCTTGACAGTCGCCTTATCACTTGGCGTCGGACTTGGCATCAGTATGAACCCGGCGATTGTGTCCGGTTTACCGGAACAAATCCGCGTCTTGACGGATAGCCCGATTGTCGCCGGTTCGTTGACGGCATTGCTTCTCAATGGTTTGTTCCGTTTAGCTGATCGCAAGCAGCGTACAGAAGACGAACAATTTGCAAAAGCTGAGTAAATAGTAGAACAATTGTGTTACGAGCAGACCTGCATCTTCGGATGGAGGTCTCTTTTTTGTGATGAGACGACGTTACACAAATCAGAATATTTCGAGTATGGGAAGAAAGTGGTAAATCTCACTTGAAAACGTTTACAAATCAGACACCACTTCTTTATACTGACAACGTAGCGGTTTGGGGAACTGCTAAGAACGATCGAGAGACAGGAAGGACGTCGTACAGATGAAGCAACAGACAGAGCTAAATCGGGGACTGGAAGAGCGTCATATTACGTTGATGTCGCTGGGGGCGGCAATCGGTGTTGGACTTTTCCTAGGCTCGGCAAAAGCCATTCAGTTGGCAGGACCAGGGATTCTGATTGGTTATTTAATCGGCGGTATCATCATCTTCATCATCATGCGGGCACTTGGGGAGCTCGCGGTACGTGAACCGGTGGCGGGAAGCTTTGCTGAATACGCCCGGAAATATGTCAGTCCACTCGCTGGATTTTTGACCGGGTGGAATTATTGGCTTCTGTGGATTTTTACATGTATGGCAGAAATCACAGCAGTCGGAATTTATATGCAGGAATGGTTCCCGCAGTCGGAACGCTGGATTTGGGCGCTTGCGGCATTATTACTTATGACGAGCATTAATTTCATTGCCGTCAAATTTTATGGCGAATTCGAATTTTGGTTCGCCTTGATTAAGATCGTTGCGATTGTCGCGATGATTATTCTTGGAACGTTGACGATTGTCGTCGGACTTGGTAACGGAGGCACACCGGTCGGGATTTCAAATCTTTGGTCGCACGGTGGATTCTTGCCAAATGGATTCGGGGGAGTCCTGCTTGCGATGCAAATGGTCATGTTTGCGTTCTTAGGCATTGAAGTGATTGGGGTCACAGCTGGGGAAGCTAAAAATCCGAAGAAAACGATTCGTAAGGCGGTCAACAACGTCTTTTTACGAATTTTGATTTTCTACATCGGTGCGCTGTTCGTTATCTTGTCGATTTATCCGTGGGACCAAGTTGGACAAAATAACAGTAGCCCATTCGTCTTATTGTTTCAGCAGCTCGGTATTCCGGCAGCAGCCGGTATCATCAATTTTGTTGTACTGACAGCAGCCTTGTCGTCATGTAACTCGGGGATTTTCTCGACAGCACGGATGATGATGAACCTGGCACAAAACGAAGAAGCACCCAAACGCTTCGCGAAGATTTCGAAGAATGGTGTCCCGGCAATCGCAACAATTCTTTCAGGGATCGCGCTGCTCGTCGGTGTTGCCTTAAACTATTTCTTACCGGAAAACGTTTTTGCGATCGTGACGAGTATTGCGACGTTCGGAGCGGTCTGGACGTGGGCGATGATTTTGATTTCGCAAATGCGGGCCCGCAAGGTGTATGGTACGGCAGAATTCGGCGTTCCGTTTTTCCCGGTCGTGAACTACATCGCCTTACTTGCACTGGCTGGCGTCATCGTCTTGATGGCGTTTGATGCGAGTACACGCATCGCACTGATTGTTGGACCACTCTGGTACGTGATTTTGATTGCGGTCTACTATGCACGGGGGATGCATAAACAGACACGACGCTCGTTCGACCGGGCATCAGGGGAATGAATCAGAGAGACCGGCTTCGGGCGGTCTCTTTTGTTCTGTTTCGACGTCAGCTTTGCTACACTGAACAAAGATGAAACAAGAGGAGGAACTTACGATGAAAACAATCCATGTCGATCAGTTACAAGAAAAGCTTGAAGCCGGTGAAGTACTCCACGTCGTGGACGTGCGCGAACAAGATGAATATGACGCAGGTCATATCCCGAATGTCCGCTTCTTACCGATGTCTGAAATCGGTGAACGCTATACGGAGCTGCAAGAAGGTGAAACGTACTACCTGATTTGCAAAGCAGGTGGACGCAGCGAGAACGTCGGACGTTTCCTCGAACAGTATGGCTACGACATCGTCAACGTCGAAGGTGGGATGATGAACTGGAAGGGCGATCAAGAAGCGTAAAGCGATAGTGTTCTTTTCTCAAACGTTCTGTTCGCGAAGTTATACCGCATCACTTTATAGGTAGTCCAAGAAGGTAATTCATGAAAATGGATTACCTTCTTTTTTATTTAGTTGTGAAAAATGACACGTTCTGACCGATATATAGATTAGAACAACGAGTTTACATATCGGGAAGAGGAGTCATGTATGGAACAGACAAAAAAACGAACGATTAGCATCAAGCAGAAACTAATTATCACATCTTTGCTCTTATTATTGATTCCATCGTTATTGATTGGTTTTGTTGCATACAATCAAGCGAAACAGAAAATCACAGATCAAATCCTGCAATCAGCACATGCCGGTGTTGACCGGATGAACGATGAAATCACCAATATCATTGATCCAGTACGACGCGATGTCGCGTTCTTTGCGGACCGGATTGATGGAATGCTCTATCAAAAAGGGAAACAAAACTTAGCATTGAAAGAAAAGATGACAGAATATCTCGATACACATCCGCAAGCGGCAAATATTTATTACGCGACGACGGAAGGTGATATGACCATCTATCCGGAACAAACGATGCCAGACGATTATGATCCACGAGAACGTTCGTGGTATCAGGCAGCGGAAGACGCCGGTGGGAAAGTCGTCATTACTGATCCATATGTCGACGCAGCTTCAGGGAAGATGATGGTCACCCTTTCACAAACGGGTGGGAATGGACGTGGCGTCATTGCCATCGACGTGGATGTCGATCGAATTTCTGAAATCGCTAAAAAAGTTAAAATCGGTCAAGAAGGCTATGTTACGATTCTCGATTCCAATAAGAATTTCGTCACCCATCCGACGAAGAAGGCTGGAGACAAGGCATCTGGAGACTGGGTTACATCTCTTTATGCCGGGAAAAATGGTCAGTTCTCTTATGAGTTTGAGAATCAAGGTAAGAAAATGGATTATATGACGAACAATCTGACGGGATGGAAAGTCGCCGGAACACTGTACGATAAAGAAATTACAAATGAAACATCGGGCATTCTTTGGACGACGCTTGCCGTCATCGCTGGAACGTTCTTGTTGGCAACTGTCTTACTCTACTTTATTCTCCGTTCGATTCTCCGTCCGTTAAATCGTTTGACGGAAAGTGCCGATCGGATTAAAGAAGGTGATTTGACGGAGCAAGTCGTCGTCGAATCCAATGACGAAATCGGTCAGGTGGCTCAAAGTTTTAATGTCATGGTTACATCACTGCGGTCGATCGTGACGAACCTCGATCAATCGATTGGACAAGTTGCGGCGTCTTCAGAAGAATTGATGGCGAACGCAGCGCAAACGACAGCAGCTTCCGAGCAAATCGCAGGTTCCGTCCAACAGATGGCAGCAGGTGCTGACCACTCGAAACGTCAACTCGAAGGAAACGCGGTATCACTCCAAGCGATTACGTCAGGTGTCATGCGAATCGCCGAGAGTTCGACGAACGTCTCCGAGCTATCACGGGCAACGGCACTTGAAGCAGAAGACGGGACGATTGCGGTCGGGAAAAATGTGACACAGATGAAAGCGATTGATGCATCGGTCGAAAACTTCGGTGAAGTCATTCAATCCTTGGCGCATCGATCGAATGAAATCGGAAAGATTGTCGATGTCATTAACGGGATTGCAGCCCAAACGAACTTGCTCGCCTTGAATGCAGCGATTGAAGCAGCACGGGCCGGCGAAAATGGCAAAGGATTTGCGGTCGTCGCGAGTGAAGTTCGGAAGCTAGCCGAACAGTCACAAGAGTCGACAAAACAAATTTCGGGCCTGATTACAAACATCAAGCAGGAAACAGAACGGTCGGTTTCCTTGATGAAAGAAGTATCGCATCATACGAAAGCCGGACTTGAGACGACAGAAGATTCAGCGGAACGGTTCAAGAAAATTATGTTACGGACCCAAGAGATGACGCCACGAATCGAAGATGTCACAGCGACGGTCGAAGAAATCGCGGCGAACGTCCAAGAAGTGTCGGCTTCGGCAACGGAAATCGCTCATATTGCGGATGAAAATTCGACAGCATCCGAACGTGTTGCGACGACGACGGAAGAACAGCTCGGTTCGATGGAAGAAATTTCACAATCCGCGAAAGCATTGTCGGATATGGCAGAAGAACTACAAGAAATGGTGACGCAATTCCGCGTTTAAACCAGATGAAGGCGACTACGTCAGCGAAACTGAGCTGGACGTAGTCGCTTTTTTTATTGTGAATTTGCTTGAAGCGATAGGAAAACGGGAAAAATATAAGTGTAGTGTTGAGTTCTAGGAGGTGGAAAGATGGCGCGATTGACGAAGTTGAAAGAATGGCAGGAAGCAGGATTGCTGGATGCGGAGGTCGTCCAGCGGATTGAAGCGTATGAGCAAACACGTCATGCAAAAAATCGGACACCGCTGCTATTGATTGTTGGCTTGACGCTTGTCGGCTTGGCCTTACTCAGTTTTTTAGCGGCGAATTGGCAAGTCATTCCGGCATTGGTCAAAATCGGACTCGTTCTTGTCATCATGATCAGTTGTTATGTGCTAGCTGATATTTCCGAACGCCGGACGATTTGGAATCCCGTGGCGTTCCGGATACTCGGGATTCTCGCATTGCTCGGTGCATTGATTGTCACGGTCCAAAGTTTTCATATGTCGCTTGAAAGCTCATTCATTGCCTGGATAATCTTTCTTATGGCACTCGGTCATTTTTTCGTTTGGCGTCACGCTGCCTACGCTGTCGTCGCTTTTTTGGCGGGATTGAATATTTTTACGGGAATCGGCAGCTTCGGGAGCGAGTACGCGACGTTTCTCGACTGGACATCATTTGTTTGTTTGATTCTGATATCCGTAGCCTGGTTCTATTTCAGTCAAACGTTTCCATCACTAATTTTTAGCTGGTTGCTCCTCTACTTCGCAGGGTTGGAATTGTTTTTCCTCGTGTCATACGAAGGCATTCTTTGGCCGATTTGGACTTTATTTTTACTCGTTCCATTGCTGTTACTTGTTCGGGAGGAACAAAAGCGCCCGCTCCTTTACGCACTTTATTTAGTCACGGCAGCCATTAACTCACTGGTCTATCTATCTGTCCGTGCAGAAACGACAACTATTCCGGTTTCGCTCGTCGAAGCGATTTTACTTGTACTTGCCGCAGTCGCGGTCGGAAGTTTGATTTATGCACGTTACCGTCCGCTCCTTTTCATCGTACCACTTGGGTTGATTGGACTCTTATGGTTCGAGGAACAAGCGATTTTAATAGCGATTTTAGTTGAGGTCATGGCATTCATCTATTTAATTGAGCGGGAACGGACAGGGCACCGTTTACTGATTCCATTCATTTATTTTATTGCCGTCCAACTAACGATTTACTTCATTTATGCGTGGAACCGGCTCAATATGTCACTCTTTTTCTTAGTCGGTGCCTTACTCGTATTCCTGATTGCCGCTGTACTCTGGTGGATGCAACGACGTCGTGAAGGAGGTCAACCCTCATGAAAAAGTATGGGTTTGCGGTTATCCAGACACTGATTGTTTTGCTAGTCGTGCTCAGCTTTTACGCGATTTCGTGGTTCGGTGAAAGTTATCGTTTTCGGGCAGAGCCGTTTGATCCATTTGATCCGCTTTACGGGGAGTACGTCATGTTGCAGTATCCGGATTTAAAACCGGATGCTTCCGTCAAACAAGGACTTGTCTACGTTACATTTATGACGGGGGAAGATGGATATGCAAGAATTGATAAAATTTCGAATGACCGCTTTTTCGGTTCGGTTGCTGGTGAGTATTACGATGAATACGTGACGATTTCTCAGCTGACTCAATATTATGTCGAACAAGGTACAGGGAAAGGGTATGAGGATGCGGAAAAATTAGAAGTCAAAGCTGATGTTTCGCCATGGGGAACCGTTCGGGCGACGGACTTATTGCTCCGAAACGAGTAAAAAAACAAAATGAGAGGATGGACCGTTACTAGGTCTTTCCTCTCATTTTTAATGTTGTTTCAAGTCATGCCGATTCCTTCATTGCTTCCAGGCTTTTCAAAAAATAGTGCATCCGGTTAATGAGTAAAAAAACGCCCTAGACAACGAAGAGGTCATCTAGGGCGAGGGTGGTATAGGACTTATTGTGCGTCTTTATCAAACGTGATTCGAGCGATGGCATCATGTTGGTGAATCGTTTCTTCGTTTCGGCATTCGACGAAGAACGTTGCGATTGCATCCATTTCGTAGAGATCGGCCGCGATTAAGCGGACCATGTCTTCGACGAAACGTGGGTTTTCGTAAGCCATCTCCGTGACACGTTTTTCATCCGGGCGTTTGAGGACCGGGTGGAGTGGTGCTGAAGCGTTAGACTCAGCAGCATCAAGTAGTTCTTGTTTCCAATCGAAGTCGTCTGCCTCGTCACGAAGCGATGCTTCCATCGTGACGTAACCACGTTGGTTATGGGCACTGTACTCACTGATTTCTTTTGAACATGGGCAGAGCGTCGTGACATTGATCGTTAACCCGACCGTCAACGTTGCTTCATTCGTTTCCGTATCGACACTGACCGTTTGCCAGACTTCGGCATTCATCAGACCGCTGAGTCCAGTTGCCGGTGCTTTACGCGTGAAGAACCATGGGTAGCGAATCGTTAATTGACCTTCAGACTGCTCCATCCGCTCGGCTAAATCGCGCGCGAACTGAATCAGTGATTCGTTCGTGACGACCCATCCTTCTTGATGGTACTGATCGAGTTGCTCTGTTAAGCGACTCATGTTGATGCCTTTACGGTCTTGAACGAGTGATGTCGAAAGCTCGAACGTCGCGACAGTGGCCTGCGTTTTATCACCATCTTGGATGACGACAGGATGTTTGACGTTTGAAATACCGACTGCATCAAGTGCAAATAAGAAATTCTTTGGTGTATTTTGAAGATCAACCATTTTATCTTTTTCAGTAGGTTTTGTTCCTTTAACAGGGGGAACAGAACCGAAAAGCTTATGACGCTCTTCTTTTGTTGGTAGTGTAATCGGGTAGGTAGACATTTCAATTGGCCCCTTTGTCCTTTTGTATTTTATCAATAGTAATAACATGACAGGAATGCTAGAGACGAGCAACTCTGATGATTCCGCAAATGTGTTTGCACTATGTTGAACTGTTGATATGAATTTTATCATGAACTGCTAACAAAACGAAACTAGCAAGGCTCAGAATCAACAGTTTGCTAAACTCATCATAAGGGACACTTGCAAGTCTGTACTGAATCGGATAGTATATGTTCATATGAACGTGTAAATCTTTTTTTAGTTAATACCTTTGTGAAACTTATAAGATAGGAAGGAATGAAGTAGATGGATTGGCAGTTAGTACTTCAATATGCCTGGGTCGTCGTCGTTTTAATCGCACTCGAAGGACTACTTTCGGCAGATAATGCACTCGTCCTCGCCGTCATGGTAAAACACTTACCAGGCGAACAACAGAAAAAGGCTTTATTTTATGGATTGGCAGGAGCGTTCGTCCTCCGCTTCGCGGCATTGTTCGCGATTTCGTTCCTCGTTGATATTTGGCAGATTCAAGCACTTGGTGCGGCATACCTGCTCATCATGGGGCTACGGCATATTTATAAAACGGTCAAGGCGCGACGGCTCGGTGAAAACCATGGGGCAGACAGTGAGCTCGATCAAGAACCGGAATCGGATGAACCCGTCTCAAAAGCGGAGTTTTGGAAAACAGTCGTTAAAATCGAATTCGCTGATCTTGCATTCGCCGTCGATTCGATTCTCGCAGCGGTCGCCCTCGCCGTCGCATTACCTGACTGGGGGACAAATGAAATTGGTGGATTGAATGCTGGACATTTCGTCGTCATCCTGACAGGTGGTTTGATGGGGGTCGTCTTGATGCGTTTTGCAGCGCGTGTCTTCGTCAGACTACTCGCAGAACGTCCTGGACTTGAAACAGCGGCATTCGCAATCGTCGCTTGGGTCGGAGTCAAGCTCGCCGTTCTTGCCCTTGAGCACCCGAAATATCATGCATCAATCGAAGGAACAATCTTCGAAGCGATGAAGTTGCCGGAAGGCTTTGCTCACAGTACGCCATGGCAAGCGTTCTTCTGGACGGTCATGGTTGGTCTCGCAGTTTGGGGTTGGTTCTCTTCACCGAAAACAAAACCGAATCCAGATGCTGAGAAAAAAGTGGATCAACATCTTTAAGCGAAAGGCTCTCCAACTGGAGGGCCTTTTTTAGTGTGAACTCCGAAAAAAGGGGGAAGATAGAAACACAGGATTCAAGTCTTCCGTCTTTTTCTTTTCTGAATGTGGCATTATAATGAACCTAGTGAACAAAAAGGGGATTCGTTTTTATGGATATTGGATTAATTACGCAGTATGCGACGGTCGGGCTCGTCCTGATCATCTTACAAGGATTGCTGTCGGCTGATAATGCGATGGTCATGGCGGTACTCGTTCGTCCTTTACCGGATGATCAACGAAAAAAAGCGTTGTTTTACGGACTAATCGGGGCACTCGTCCTTCGTTTCATCGCGATTTTCTTTGCATCGTACTTAGCGACTGTTTGGGAGTTACAGGCACTTGGTGCAGCGTATCTCTTTTATGTCGCCTTTAAAGGAATTGTCGAAGCACGATCAAACAAACATCAAATACCGGATGCGATGACATCCAAAAAAGAATCGCCGAATTTTTGGTGGACGGTTGTCAAGGTCGAACTATCTGATTTAGCGTTTGCCGTCGATTCGACACTCGCGGCCGTTGCCATGGCGACGACATTACCGATGGTCGGCGGGATGATTGGTGGACTGAATACGGGACAATTTTGGGTCGTCTTCTTCAGTGGGATCATCGGACTTGTCATCATGCGATACTTCGCAAGCTGGTTTGTTGTTTTACTTCAAAAACGACCAGGGATTGAAGAAGCAGCGTTTTGGCTCGTCGCTTGGGTCGGAGTTAAGCTCGTCATCATGACGCTTGCACACCCAACCATTCATGTCTTACCGCACGAGTTTCCGGAAAGCACGCTCTGGCAGACGATTTTCTGGGTCGTTCTCGGACTGATTCTTGTCATCGGCTGGTTCAGAAGTGGTGTCAAAGAAGAAAAATAATACAAAAATTGGACAGGGTCACAACTCCTCTGTCCTTTTTGATTTTGGGGGAGATTTCATGCAAAACGGTAACTTTATTCGGATGCTGACACGGATGCAGAACGTACCACGTTGGGATGAGTATGCTCCGCGTTTTCAAGACAATGCTGCGAGCCATAGTTTTCGCGTCGCTCTATTTAGTTTAATGGCGAGCTATATCGAACAAGAGCAGCAACCGGTTGAAATCGATCGCCTGCGCTTATTAGGGAAAGCACTGTTTCACGATATGAACGAAGTGATCACCGGTCCAATCAAACACCGGACGAAAAAAGAGCCGACACTTCATGATCACATTCAGGCAATGGAGCAACAGGCGAGTGAGAAGCTCGTCGCTTTACTGTCGAAATCGCTTCAAACAGAATTTACAGACTATCTCGTCCATGCCGAAGATGACACGATTGAAGGGCAAATCGTTAAAGCGATTGATACGTTCGACGCGATGTTGTTCGCAAGACGGGAAGCACGGATGACGGCGTCACCGTTCTTTGAAGCAAAAACGCTTGAACTGAAAAACTATTTACTCGCACACCCGTTACATTCCATCCGTCGTTTGACGACATCCGTCTTTGCCGAAGACGAGATGGCACATTTCATTGACAATGCCTTGATGATGGATACGATCCGACGCTGGAAAGGCCGCTTCAATACGATTGATGACAATGACGCGACACATGCGTTTCGGGCGGCTTCACTCGGTCTGTTTAACGGTTTGATCGAGTCGAAAAAGTACGGGGTTACGATCGATACGGCTGAAGTCGTGTCGCGTTTGCTCTGTCACGATTTAGTCGAAGGGACGACAGGGGATGTCCTCGGGCCGGTCAAACATGCGACACCAATCACGGCAGCTGCCTTTGAGGCTTACGAACGGGCAGAAGGGGAGACGTTGATTGGATTATTACCTGACGTGATGCGAACGGAATTCCATCGTTTTCTCGTCGAAGCGAAAGATGATACGTATGAAGGACAGATGGTAGACGTCGTCGATAAGCTCGATGCGTTGATTAAAATGAACATGGAGCGCAAATTGAACGGAGTGGAGTATGAGACAGGCTACCGGGCGCAACTGAAGAAAGTCCAGACGGCGTACGAAAATCCATCTGTCGTCTTTTTCCTCGCCTACGTCTTGCACGACTTGGATTATGTAACGACTTAAGGAGGAAATCGGATGGCAGATGTTTCACTCGTAAAAACGAAACGGCTTACCTTGATTTTGATTTTAGGATCGCTGGCGTCTCTCGGTCCACTTTCGATTGACATGTATTTACCGGCTTTCCCTGATATGTCCCGATCGTTCGGGACGAGCGCGTCGATGATTCAATTGAGTTTGACGGCATGTATGCTTGGCATGGCACTCGGTCAATTGATTGTCGGACCGCTTAGCGATGTCCGTGGACGCAAACGTCCATTGATGCTCGCACTTGTCGCGTATCTCCTCGCTTCGCTGGCGTGCGCGTTTGCTCCGACGATCGAGGTGTTGATTGCACTTCGTTTTGTGCAAGGAGCGGCTGGTGCTTCCGGCATCGTCATCTCGCGTGCGATCGTCCGTGATTTGTTTGAAGGACCGGAACTAACAAAGTTCTTTGCTGCTTTATCTCTCGTCAACGGGACGGCTCCGATTTTAGCACCAGTCATCGGTGGACAAATTTTACGGTTCGGTGATTGGCATGTGGTGTTTTATTTACTGGCTATCTTAAGTACGATCATGCTGCTTGCCGTTGCTTTCCGGCTACCGGAAACACTGCCGGTGCATCACCGGGTCGAAGGAAACCTCGCGACGACGGTTCGGACGTTCGGTCGTTTATTAACAGACCGTGTGTTCATCGGTTACGCCTTTGCCCAAGCGTTCGTCATGGGGGCGATGTTCGCCTATATCTCCGGTTCGCCGTTCGTTTTACAAAACATTTACGGTGCGAGTCCGCAACAGTTTAGTTTCCTGTTCGGTCTGAACGGGATTGGAATCATCATCGCGGCTCAAATCGCCGGACGACTCGCCGGTCGCGTCGATAGTGAAAAATTGATGCGGATTGCCTTAATGATTGTTGCGACGGCAAGCATCTTGTTGTTCCTCGGCCTGACCGTATCCGATGCTTTAATTTTTGTCATGATTCCATTATTCTTTGTCGTCTCGAGCGTCGGTCTGATTTCGACGCTTGGTTTTACACTTGCGATGCAAAACTACGGGAAGACGGCAGGGAGTGCATCTGCTTTGCTCGGTCTCTTGCCGATGCTCGTCGGCTCGCTCGTTTCACCACTCGTCGGAATCATGGGCGAGGACTCGGCTTTACCGATGGGGTTGATCATTATGACACTCGATTGTGCAGCACTCGTCATCTATTATGTTTTGATTGTTAAACGGAAAAAGTAAACGGATTAAAACCGAGGAGCATTGCTCTTCGGTTTTTTTGTTTATTTGCGTGATAAATGGAAAAAGGAAATTGGTTTTTGAAACCATTTCCAAAAACTAGCGTACATAAAACTGAACGGATTAAACAGGAAAGGAGCACGAAGATGAGAAAACGACGTCAACCTGTCGCGGCCACGCCAAGTCAAGGAGCACTCGAAAGTTTGCTAGCGCGTCATTACGCGGCACAGAAAAAGTATGCACGACGTTTGCAAGAAGACACCAGTCCGCGTGAGCGTGAGCTGGCACACCTGCTGTATGAAGAAAATCGGCATGAATACAAACGGATTTATCATCAGCTGTATGGCTCGAGTGCTTTTATCGAGGTGACAGAAGATGGACGTTAGTACGTTGTATCTCTATGCACTGGCAGCAGCAGGATGTGGCGTTTTGTTATCGGTCGTGTTCTCGGACCTGGTTCCGGGCGTCGATCAAATTTTTCATCCGACGTTGATTTTATCATTCGTCATTTTAACATCTGCTTTCGGATTCGGACTCGAGCATTTAACAGCCATGAGCTCATTGATGATCTTATTGCTCAGTGGATTCATTAGTCTTATTTTGACGACCTTAGTGCACTTGTTCATTTTTGTACCGCTTGCCGAAGCCGAGCAGTCGCTAGGTTTTTCCGAGCAGATGCTAGAAGGTAGAAGTGCAACGGTCGTTTTATCAATCCCGAGTGACGGATATGGAGAAATTTTAGTCGATGACGTCTCCGGACGGATTTCAAAATCAGCCGTTTTATTTGAAGGACCACCACTCGACCAAGGAACGAAAGTCATCATCATTGAAATCAAACAAGGGGTGGCGCACGTCATGACCTACCCGAACCAATGGAAAGAGGAGATGTTTACGTGAATCCAGTTATTATTGTGGCGATTATCGCCGGCGCGCTCATTTTAGCGCTTGTTGCTCTATTTATCACGAAGTATCGGACAGTGGGACCAGAAGAAGCGTTAATCGTGTCGGGGAGTTATCTCGGAAATAGTCCAAGTGTCAATACCGACGAATCCGGTAACCGCGTTAAAATCATTCGTGGTGGCGGAGCATTCATCCTGCCTGTCTTTCAACAGGCGACACCGCTCAGTTTACTGTCGAGCAAGCTCGAAGTAACAACGCCGGAAGTTTATACGGAGCAAGGTGTTCCGGTCATGGCGGACGGAACGGCAATCATTAAAATTGGCAGCTCGATTTCGGAAATCGCGACGGCAGCCGAGCAATTCCTCGGGAAATCAAAGGAAGACCGTGAAAGTGAGGCGCGGGAAGTCCTCGAAGGTCACTTGCGGTCGATTCTTGGATCGATGACGGTCGAAGAAATCTATAAGAACCGCGATAAATTTTCGCAAGAAGTGCAACGTGTCGCGTCACAAGATCTCGCGAAAATGGGACTGATCATCGTCTCGTTCACGATTAAAGATGTCCGCGATAAAAACGGTTATCTCGAATCACTCGGGAAACCACGCATCGCGCAAGTACGCCGTGACGCTGATATCGCGACGGCGGATGCTGAAAAAGAAACGCGGATCAAGCGGGCGGAAGCTTCAAAAGATGCGAAAAAAGCAGAGCTCGAGCGCGCGACTGAAATCGCGGAAGCGGAAAAAGAAAACCAGCTGAAGATGGCAGACTATCGTCGCGAACAAGACATCGCGAAGGCGAAAGCCGACCAAGCGTACGATCTTGAAAATGCACGCGCGCAACAAGAAGTCACAGAGCAGCAAATGCAAATCAAAATCATCGAGCGGCAAAAACAAATCGAACTCGAAGAACGTGAAATTCTCCGCCGCGAGAAACAGTACGACGCAGAAGTTAAAAAACGTGCCGATGCCGATCGGTACTCGATCGAACAGGCAGCACAAGCGGACCGGGCGAAACAATATGCAGAAGCCGATGCGACGAAATACCGGATTGAAGCGTCAGCGAAAGCCGATGCAGAACGGATTCGCCTTGATGGTCTAGCGAAAGCCGACGCCGAGCGGGCACAAGGGGAAACAGAAGCGGACATCATCCGCCTGAAAGGTCTTGCGGAAGCAGAAGCAAAAGAGAAGATCGCCCAAGCGTTCGAACAATTCGGACAAGCGGCGATTCTCGACATGGTCATTCGCATGATGCCGGAATATGCGAAAGAAATCGCAGCACCACTCGGTAACATCGATAAGATCACCGTCGTCGATACAGGCAGCGGAGAAGGTGGCGGTGCGAACCGTGTGACGGGTTACGCGACGGACTTGATGGCGTCACTTCAAGAGACGTTGAAGGCTTCTTCCGGAATCGATGTCAAAGAATTGATTGAGAACTTTTCTGGAAAAGGGACAGCCAAACCGTTGACGGTCAACTTGAATCAAGGGGAACCGGTGACGGCAGGAACAAAAACAGAAGGATAAGAAGATTGATTGGCTATTCGAAAAAAAGCGACTCGTGCACTTCAGGTGTGCGAGTCGCTTCAGCATATAGATAACGTAGTAGGGGGATAAAACCTTCTTCCATCTAAAGACTGTAGACAACGTGCTATCGGGAGATCAATCGTCTTTATTCGTTGCTTTCCTCGGGCGAGGCGCAAGCCGTTGCTCCTTGGTCCTAACGGACAACGAGCAGGGTCTTGCCTGCCTCTGAAAGTGCGTTAAAAACGCACTTTTCCCGCAGGAGTCAACGAAACGTGACGCTTTTTATGCAACACTATGACGGAAAGCCAGTTATGCAGACGGTTTAGGACGCAATCCGTCTCGAATCGCTTTTAAAGCGAAAAGCAACCGGTCGCGACCCTGCAGCTTCGCTGTAGCGGCGCGACCGATTGCCGCTTTGAAGACGAGGCGAGACAGGGAAGCGCGACACAACAGCAGACCGAAGAAAACCTTCACTTTTCATAAGCGGTTGTCTACAACATAAAGACTCGCTCACTCATTCGAGTAGGCGAGTCTTTATGTTGTAAAAGAAAAAATGAATGCAACTTAAGCTGGTAAATCATACGCAATGACGATGAGACCCGGTCCAGTATGGGAACCGATGGCAGCACCAGCGAAGGTAATGAGAATCTCACTCGGATGAAACTGGGCTTCAATCAATTGTTTGAGCATCTCGGCCCGTTCAATCGAGTCACCGTGACCGATGATGATGCGGTGTCCGTCAATCATCGGACGCGCTTCTTCCATCCATTCGACAATCCGGTTCATGACTTTTTTCTGACCACGGATCTTTTCTTTCGGAATCAACTTACCGTCTTCAACCGTCAAGAGCGGAAGAATCGACAATAATCCACCGATGAAGGCACTCGCACGGGATACACGACCACCACGCATCAGGTACTCGAGTGATTCGACCGTGAACAAGTGACGGATCGAATTCACTTTTTGTTCCGCATAGGTCTTTGTTTCTTCAAACGTATGTGTTTTTGCGAAGTCCGCGACGTCGAGGACGAAGAGTCCTTGACCGGTCGATGCTGTTTTCGTATCAATGACGGCGTACGGAACATCGGGATATTGTTCGGCGAGTTCTTCTGCGAGCATCGTTGCCGTTTGATAGGTGCCGGATAAATCACTTGAAAAGGCGAGATAGAGGAACGGTTCTCCTTGTTCGAAGTGCGCTTTGAAGACTTCCACGATTCGCGTGACCTCGACTTGGAAAGTTTTTGGCGCAGCACCGTCACGCATTTTAGCATAGAGCTCTTCCGGCGAAATCGTTTCGCCGTCAAAATACGTGTCGTCTCCAATCAATACACCGAACGGCATGATTGTGATGTCATGGGCATCTAATAATTCTTGCGGTGCATCGGCACCACTATCGGTAATAAATCGTACCATTGTGTTCTCTCCTTTACTTACCTAGGGCTTTTTCGTTTCGTTCGAGCATCCGGCCCAGGTTTACACCGAATCGTTCATTTTCGACTTCATCGAGGACGGACGGGACTAACTGTGTGCCGAGTGCCATCAAAGCACGGTAAGCACGGAGTAAACAGTCTTCGACCGTAAGCGGAAGTTGAAGTAACTCTTCAAGAGAAGCCATCGTGTCCGGAATGATGACGGGATACGTGAATTTTGTTTCTTCGCCTTGCAGGGCGGCTTCATAAAAGTCGCGCACGAGCGCTGCGCGTTTGCTCCCGCTTCCGTTGACACATAAATAAATCTGAACGGCGACACCCCCGCGGACACGTCGTTGCGAAATCCCGGCGAACTTTTTACCGGATATCGAAAGATCGTAAGAGCCGGGGCAATATGAGCCGACGACTTCGCCAGCGACGATTGCGTCGGTTTCGTCTCTGAACATGTGCTGGACGAGGGCGAGCATTGCTTCGTAGCCGCTGTCGATATCGATGCCGCCCCGTTCTGGTAGGACAAGCGAGATGTTCAAGACACCTGCGTCAAGAACGACCGCGAGTCCGCCCGAATTTCGGACGACGGGGTGAAAACCATGCGCACGCAAGACGTTGATTCCTTCTGTTAAGTGAGGCAGACGGGCGTCTTGAATTCCGAGGACGACCGTTTCGTGGTGCACCCAAGAACGAATTGCCGCACCTTCTGTCGCGACGGAGGCGCAAAGTGTGTCGTCCATTGCGAACGATTGGGTGGCATGAAATGTCGTTCCGAGTGACGTTTGATCAAAAATACGATATTGTTCTTGTTTTAAGAGTTCGATTCCCATTGGCTCGTTCCTTTTTTTGTAGATTTGCGACATCATTATAGCACAGCCGGTGTAAACTTTATGTAATAAGCGGATGGTCTGACAGGAACAGACTGCCCCTAAATTGAAAACAACGAAGAGAACGACCAGACAAAGGGGAGAATGACATGTATCAGTCACTAGGTCAATTAAGAGAAACGAAGGTCTTTAAAGATCCAGTTCATCGTTATATTTATGTCAGCGACCAATTGATTTGGCAACTGATCGGAACGAAGGAGTTTCAACGCCTCCGCAGGATTAAACAACTCGGTACATCCTTTTTGACATTTCACGGAGCGGAGCATACGCGGTTTCATCATTCGCTTGGTGTGTATGAGATTACACGTCAACTGATTGATGTCTTTAATGGCCGGGCTGACTGGGATGACCAATACCGCGAGCTGACGCTCGTCGCCGCCTTGCTTCATGACGTCGGGCACGGACCGTTTTCCCATGCCTTCGAAAATGTCTTTGGTGTCGATCACGAGGAGTGGACGGAACGGATCATTCTCGGGGATACGGAAATCAAACGAGTCCTCGATCAAGTTGGCGAAGGGTTTGCGGAAGAAGTCGCCTCCGTCATCAATAAGACGCATCCGAACCAGTTGCTCGTGACGATGATCAGTTCGCAACTCGACGTCGACCGGATGGATTACTTATTGCGTGACGCCCATTTCGCCGGTGTCAGTTACGGGAAGTTTGATTTAGAACGCATGTTGCGTGTCTTACGTCCGGCACACAATCAGATGGTCGTCAAACAATCAGGCATGCACTCGATTGAAGACTACATCATGCGTCGGTATCAGATGTACTGGCAAGTCTATCTGCACCCGGTCACACGATCGAGCGATTACTTATTAAAAGCGATTCTCGAGCGGGCGAAGGAACTGTATACCTCGGGTTATGTGTTTGACATCCATCCGGTTCATTTGATTCCGTTATTCGACCGGACGATGGCGTTGAAGAATTACCTGGCGCTTGATGAAACGATTGTTTATTTCTATTTCCAACAATGGATGGAAGAACACGATGCGATTCTTAGTGACTTGTCCCGTCGGTTCGTCAATCGAAAATTATTTAAGTACGTCGACTACCCACCAGAAAAACGGGAAGCAATCCATGAAAGACTAGCAGAACTGTTCAATAAAATCGGACTCGATCCGGCATATTACTTGTTAGAAGATAAATTAAGTCGCCTTCCGTATGATTTATATGGAGAGAACGGAGAAATTAGTAAACAGCCGATCATGCTCCAAATGAAAGACGGGCAGAAAAAAGAAATCTCACAAGTCTCCCCACTCGTCGAAGCGATCGCGAATTCAAGACAGACGGATGAAAAATTGTTTTATCCGCAAGAAATCTTGTATGACTTACGTGAGTTCGCTAATGAAAAGATGCAGATTGATCAACTGTTGCTCGGAGGATACTCAAATGAAACGAGTCATTGAGCAGATTTTAGAACAGGTCGGGTTATCCGGAATTGAGACGGAAGTTTTACCCGGGGCGACCTCGTCGCTCGTCGTACGGGCGGGCGACAGTGTTATCCGGATCCATACCAACCAAAACTGGCTGCAACAAGAACAAGACCTCGTCGCGCACGAGGTCTTTGCTTTAAAAGCAGCGGGTTCGCTTTCACCAAACGTTCTCAATTATCAAGAGGAGTGGGAGGGTGAGATACCACCTTGGCTTCAGATGACGTATGTCCAAGGGGTGGTGCAACTTACGCCACTTGACGATCTGTACGTGGAGCGACTGGCACGGACATTAGTCGCAATTCATCGCTTACCGGTCCCAAAAACTTCGTATGTATATAAACCCTATAGCAATACCCGTGACGTTCCGACCTGGGCAACCGAAATCGCCGCCTGGGACTGGGCAAGTGCAACAGCACCAGCGTCTAGTGAACAGATTCGGTTCATCCATCGTGATTTTCATCCGGTTAATGTGTTATACGATTCAAAGGAAAAGTATAACGTAGTTGATTGGGTGAATGCATGTGTTGGACCGATTGAAGCAGACGTGGCGCATTGTCGGCTGAACCTTACTTTACTCGAGTCTGTCGAAGTTGCGGACCGGTTTTTAAAATTTTATCAGGCGATGAGCGGGCTTACTTACGATCGGAGATGGGACTTAAGTGCTGTTTTTGATTTTGGACCCGAAACAATTACTGTTTTTCCGGGGTGGGAGGCATATGGAAAGCGAAACCTCAGTCAGGACAATGTTCGGAAACGCCTGGAAAACTTTGTCTTGAAAGTTTATGAAAATAACGAAAGCGGTTACTAAATGAACTTTACCTATTGCAGTTCTGACGAATGTTGATTATTCTAGTACTTGGGACAGAGATTAAACGTCAGACATCGTACTTATGTACAACTGATAAACAACTAATAGATTGAGGGGTACTTCATGAAATATTTAATCGCGTTACTCGGACTGGTCGTCGTTTTTGGACTAGCTCTACTCGTCAGCAGCAATCGTAAAAGTATCAAATTGAAACCGCTTGCGGTCATGCTAGTGCTTCAGCTCGTTCTCGGATTCATCTTATTGAACACGTCGTTCGGTTATATTATCATCCGCGGTGTAGCGAGTGTCTTTGAAAAGTTACTTGGTTATGCAGCAATCGGAATTAACTTTGTCTTTGGTGGACTTGCGAATGAAGGGGCACAGCCATTCTTCATCAACGTTCTTCTTCCTATTGTTTTTATCTCAGCATTGATCGGAATTTTACAGTTCACAAAAATCCTCCCGCTCTTAATGCGCGGAATCGGATTTGTCTTGTCGAAGATTAACGGCATGGGACAACTTGAATCATACAACGCCGTCGCCTCGGCAGCGATCGGTCAATCTGAAGTCTTCATCACAGTCAAAAAACAAATCGGTAAATTACCGGCAAACCGTCTCTATACATTGTGTGCGTCGGCGATGTCGACCGTTTCGATGTCAATCGTCGGTGCTTACATGACAATGGTGGAACCAAAATATGTCGTTACGGCCATCGTCTTGAACCTCTTTGGTGGATTCATGATTGTTTCAATCATCAACCCGTACACAGTCGATCCAAACGAAGATATCTTGGAAATCGTCGAAGAGAAACAAACGTTTTTCGAGATGCTCGGCGAATACATCTTGGATGGATTTAAAGTCGCGATCATCGTCGGTGCGATGTTAATCGGATACAACGCATTGATTGGGATGGTCAACGACATCTTCTTGATGGTTCTTGGTATCTCGTTCCAAGAAATTCTCGGCTACATCTTTGCACCATTCGCTTTCATCATGGGTGTTCCATGGGCAGAAGCAGTCAGTGCTGGTAGCATCATGGCAACGAAATTGATCACGAACGAATTCGTCGCGATGCTCAGTCTTCCTGAATACACGAAAGAATTCTCAGAGCGTACACTCGGAATCGTATCGGTCTTCTTGATTTCATTCGCGAACTTCTCGTCAATCGGGATTATCGCGGGTGCAGTTAAAGGACTCGACGATCGTCAAGGTAGTGTCGCTGCGAGCTTTGGTCTTAAATTATTGTATGGTGCGACGCTCGTCAGCGTACTGACAGCAATCGTCGTCAGTGTCATCATCTAATGAGAACTTAACATACCCGCTGACATCGTTGTCGGCGGGTATTTTAGATTGTGGAAAAAGTCGATCTTCGGAACTACAAGCGTCTTTATTCGTTGCTTTCCTCGGGTGAGGCGCAAGCCGTTGCTCCTTGATCCTAACGGACAATGAGCAGGGTCTTGCCTGCCTCTGAAAGTGAACTGCTCCCCGTCAAGTAGACAGGTCAAATAATATAAATTTTTTAAACGGCTTGAGCCCTGAATTCCAGCGGACTTAAGCCGTTTAATCGTTTTTGATACCGCAGCTCATTATAAAATCGAATGTAGCGTCGGATTGCATCGTGGAGTTCATCGAACTCCTCGAATGTATGAAGATAGTAGCTTTCACACTTTAGCGCTCCCCAAAAAGATTCGATTGGACCATTATCGATGCATTTACCGGCACGGGACATGCTTTGTGTGATCCCAGCTTGTTGAGTCATATGATGAAAGGCATTTGACGTATATTGAAACCCACGGTCACTATGAAGAAGAGGGAAGCTACCAGGATCATCATCCAAGGCGAGTTTTAGCGTATCGAAGACGAGCTGACTGTTATTCGAACGACTTAGCACAAATGAACGAATTGATCCATCATACAAATCGAGAATTGCACTTAAATAAGCCTTTTTTGAGGTGCCGTATTTGAATTCCGTGATATCTGTTAACCATTTCTGATTCGGTTTTTCCGCATGGAATTCACGATTCAGAAGATTTTCTGCCGTTTGTCCGGGTATGGTTCTCATATATTTCGGTCGTGTTCGACGAATGACGCAACGAATGCCGGCGATTCGCATCAAGCGACGAACCCGTTTATGATTAACCGTTCTGTTAAATTGGCGATCTAGATTCAAGACCATTCGTTCACATCCATAGACTCCATCTACCGACTCATGAATAGATGTCAGCTCTTCAATGATCATGATGTTCTCTTCTTCGCGTACCGTCGGTACACGATTTAACCATTTATAATAGGCAGCACGGGATACGTCCGCAAAACGACAGAGGGCGACAATCGAATAGCCGAACTGGTCCGCCAACGATTGTATAGCCTTGTACTTATCCAAATTTCGGACTTGGTCTAACCTCTCCCCCTTTCGAACTCCTCTAGCTTTTTTAAGAACTCATTTTCCATTCGAAGAAGCTCGTTCTCTTGCTCAATCTTTTTCATCTCGATGGAGAGGCGTTCCACGTCCGTCAGTTCCTCAAACGGTTTCGTACGTCCACGGCTATCCATCAGTCCGTCAATCCCATTCTTTTCATACTTTTGAACCCACTTGTAGATTTGTTGGTAGGAGACCCGGTGGGTCTTCGCAGTTTCTTTATACTTCTTTCCATTTTTAAGACAGTCGCTGACTATACTAACGCGTTCTTCGAATGTCGTGATTCTTCCTCTGGTCATAGCGAATCGCTCCTTTAGTAGTGTGTCTTCACTACGACCATTATAGTTTGAAATCCAACGTCTGAGTACGCTTGCACTGGAGATGTTTAATTTTATGATGACGTCCATGACGGGCTCACCTTTTTCTAGCACGTCGCGTACGGCTCGCTCTTTAAACTCATTGGAATACTTCGTGCATACCGACCGTTTCTCCAAAGCTGAGATACCGCCTTGACGATACATCTGTCTCCATCTGAGTAGGGTCGATTGTGTGACCCCGAAGAGTCTTGCGACTTCCCACAACGTGGACACTCCTTCTTCATAAGTTTGGATGGCATATAGTTTTTCACTAGCGGAACGCTTGAATTTGGACATAGAAAAAAGCTCCTTTCAAAAGTAAACAGTTTTTCTTATTTCAACTGTCTACTTTTTGGGGAGCATATCAAAGTGCGTTAAAAACGCACTTTTCCCGTAGGAGTCAACGAACCGTGACGCTTTTTAGGGAATACCATGTGGGAAAATCGAGGAACGCAGACGGTTTAGCGTACAATCCGTCTCGATAGCGAATGTTCACGCTTCATAAGAGTTTTTCTACCCGCTGACATCGTTGTCGGTGGGTATTTTAGATTGTGGAAGAAGAAATTGTGGGCCAGACAAGCGTCATCTATTTTCGTTGCTCTCCCCAGTCTTACCTGGAAAGCAAGGATGTCGGAAACATCCGTCACAAGAATTGATTTGGTTAGACTCATCTTGGTTTGCGGAGAAGGGGATGGTGGAAATAAATAGTACATCATCGCAGAGACTTTCGAGAAGGGAGATGCTGAACGTGCTATTCATGTTGATCGTTAAAGGATCAAAGCGTGCAGAAGCGGGTGAGCGTCCAAGTCCTGAGCTTATGGAAGCGATGTCCGAGTACAATCAAGCGTTACGCGATGCAGGGGTACATGTGATGGCGAAAGGACTCCATCCGAGTTCGAACGGGATGCGCTTTTCTTATCGTGGACCTGGAGATCGACCGATCGTTACGGAAGGGCCATTCATGCAAACAGAGGAATTGATTGCTGGATTTATTTTGATCGATGTTGCGTCACGAAAAGAAGCAATCGACTGGGCGATGCGGATGCCGGATCCGCAAGGACACGGTGAAGGGGAAATTGAACTACGACAAGTGTTTGATTGAAAGTAAGCAAACTAAAACATGACGATGAATCCAGTGCGCCGTCAGGCATGCTGGATTTATCGTCATGTTGATTTTTGAAATCATTGATGGGAAGCAATCCCCACGCGCTTACGACTGAAGAGATGTTCGTGATAGGCTTCAAAAGCAAAACGGGCGACGTTGCGGCGAGGAATCGGTCCTGTCTCCTGTGTGAAGCGGGGTGCTTCAATTAAGAGATCATTGATTTCATCGTCTTCCGTCAATTGAGTCGGACAGATGACAGTGAAGTCAACGTCAGCATCCTTTAACGTCAAGTATGCCTTCAAATGATCTTCGGCAGCAGTCGTCGAGCGTCTGCGCGATTCGCTTGACTGGAAGCGGTACTTCCCAGGTTCTTCTGAGGCATCGAGAATCCCCGCTGTCCCGATGAAGATAATCCGTTCGATCTGTTGTTCCTTCATTTTTGTGACGAGATGGGGAATCGCTGTTGAAAGAACATGTTGTTGATCCGTACCAAGACAACTGAAGACGGCAGATGAACCTTGAATGACGTTTTCTAAATCCGTTACTTCCGTTGCATCTCCTTGAATGATCGTCAATTGCGGGTGCTCCGGTAACATGTGATCGGTCGAGCGGACGAGCGCGCGGACATTGTGACCGGCTTGTAACAATAAATCGAGCAAGGGGCGCCCTGTCCGTCCCGTTGCCCCTAAAAGGCTAAGCGTTGCCATCATAATTCATCCTCTCTCGTTCATGGTGTTATAGGTATAAGAAAGAAGGATGGTCGAGCAACACGCATCGTCCATCCTTTTGTAGTTCCTTATTTATCGGCAAACATGACGCCTGCTTGTCCATAGTCCGTCTTTTCCATTTCTTCGATGAAGACGGTAATGTTTTCTTTTGGAGCATTGACTGTTTCTGAGACAGCTTCTGTTACTTTTTCGATCAGTGCACGTTTTTGTTCGACAGTCCGTCCTGAAAGCATTTTAACGGTAACGTAAGGCATAAATCGTTCCTCCTAAAAACATAGTGGCAATACGCCCTCAGTATACCGTATGGAGCAGGGGAGCCGTCAAACGGCGACATCGAAACACGAAAAGACGGGTATAAGACAGGAGTGGGGGCATATAAAAGAGAAGTAGTCGAGAGGAAAACTTAGGATGAAGAGGTGATACTAATGGAAATGGAAGCTGTTATACGAAAAAAGATTCATACCTTGCTTATTTTCGACCGGACATTACCAGAAGACACGACGTATCCACTATCGGGGACGAAAGGTTTGGAAGTCGCAGAAGTCGTTTTTGCTGAGAGCATTCCGTTTGGTCGACTCGTGACGGATAAAGAATTAGCAGCACTCGTCGGTACGCCAGAAGCGAAACGGTATGGAATGGTGACATTACTTGAAGAGGATGACCGCTTTAAGCCCCTGTTCCAAAATCGGAAGTTACCGCCTGCGATTGAAGCAGAAGTCGAGGAGCGTGTCCGAGAGCTTGCTAAACAACTGCGGGCGATTCGGTCTCGTTGCTCGTCGCTTGAACGCGTGATTTTGTTTGGTCGTGCGGCACAGACACTTTACGACCGGGCATTGACGCGCTTGGAAGAATCAAATCCACCTGCGCATGAAGAATTGAGCTCACTTGAATGTCTCCGTCTGCCGACGATTCGGCGTGTGACGAAAGAACAGCTAGAACAAGTGAAACGCTAAGCGGGACTTGCGTCAGCAGTTGAATGCGGTATGATAGAAGCAACAGCTGTAAAAGGGGTCGAGTAAAGATGGAAAAGAAGATTAACTTCAATATCATTTCAGATAATTCAACAGACGGACATGGTGGATTTGGTGTCGGGACACTCAGTTTGAACAGTATGTCACCGGTCATCATCTCACCAGAGGACGGCGAAGCATACATCGATATGGGTGCCATGCATGCGAAAGCAGCAATTGAGAAGCGGATTAAGTTCACGACGGATCGAGCGGACGCACCGAATGGGAAACTGTACTGGATCGTTTGGGTCACGGTAGGACGTAAGCCAGAAGGGTTTTATTACGGAGGCGTCGCAGCGTGCGATTTATTAGTCGACGTCGAAGCACGGCGCGGGTTTAAAATCTTAGCTGATCACGTCAATAAAATGGACAAGTCACTCAAGGGACGTATCGTCGTTGATCAGATGGATGATACGTCAAAAGGACTGCTTCGTGAATTCCTGATGACACATAAACCGGAAATGTGGGCGAACGCAGAGCCTGAGTTACATGATGCACTCGCATAACTAAAAAAATCGCCGTCTCCTAGGAGGCGGCGATTTTTTATTGTGATTTTAAAGTGATGACTACGATTTCCGGACGATTGAACAACCGGAACGGGAAAAGGCTATTACCAAGGCCGCGACTGACGATGAGTTGTGTCGTATCCACTGTGTATTGACCGGCCGTCCGTTTCGGGAAAAATCCTTGTCCAGGTGCATACAAGCCATCTGTGAAAGGAAGTCGGATTTGACCGCCGTGAGCATGACCGGACAGAACGAGATCGATTTGCCGCTCCGCATAGAGCGGTACATATTCCGGACGATGGGCGAGTAAGAGTTGAAATGTCGATGGATCGACCGTTTCTTGTGCGGAAGCGAGGCTTTTCCGAGTTCCGTCAGACTCTTGGAGACCTTCGCTCCAGCGTGTCGTCGTTGGGTCGTCGATGCCGAGTAGAGTGATGTTTGCACCGTTATATTCGAGCGAGACTGCCGTATTCCGTAAAATTTGTACACCAATCGCTTCGAGTTTCGGTAAAAGGGTCAAGTTGCGACGAACTTCATGGTTTCCCGTGACGAAATAGACAGGATAGTCCGCAGTCAATTGTTTCATCAAAGTCAGCGCAGCGGCTTCTCCGTTTCGGCGAGAGTCGATTAAATCCCCGGTCATCACGATGAGGTCAGGCCGTGCTTGAGTAATTTTTTTGAGTAGCTTCGTTTGTTTTGAATCGAAGGATTTCCCGTGTAAGTCAGCGATTTGGACGACTGTATAGCCATCGAATGCTTTTGGCAGTCGTTCTGATTCAATCGTGATTGCGGTCGTTTCAATCACATTATTTTCTTGGTATAAAAACCAACCGCCTAAGACAAGAACCCCTAATGAAACGAACCAGCGTTTTCTGACGCGCAAGACCTCACTCCTCTCTTCACTAAGCATACCAAAAAGGCACCTCGGTCCGCATTGCGGAAGAGGTGCCTGACATGATTATGCTTCTTTCTTTAAATCATCAGATGCTTTCTTTTCTTCAGGTTCGTTATACAAATCAATGAACAAGGCGATGACCATCATCCCGACAACGAAGATGAACGGGAAGGCGGCTAAAATCGCGGCAGCTTGGAGAGCGCTGAGCCCACCGGCATAAAGTAAGACAGCTGCGATCGAAGACTGGATGACACCCCATGTCAATTTGATTCGAAGGCTTGGCATCAAGCTACCGCCTGAAGAGAGCATTCCGAGTACATACGTTGCTGAGTCAGCTGACGTAATGAAGAATGTCGTAATCAAGAAGACAGCTACGATACTAAGAATCGTACCAAGCGTACCGAACGTCTCGAACAAGGCGAACATACCTGTTTCGACACCTTTATCATTGACCGTGTCAATCAAGTTTACACTGTTGAACAGTTCGTTCCAGATTGCTGATCCACCGAAAACAGAGAACCAGAGCAGTCCGAAAATTGTTGGGACAAGCAAGATACCGAGAACGAATTCACGAATCGTCCGTCCTTTTGAAACACGTGCGATGAACGTACCGACGAATGGTGACCAAGAAATCCACCATGCCCAGTAGAAGATCGTCCACCCGTTAATCCATGAACGTTCGTCCGGATTGAAGGCTGAGGCACGGAAACTCATGATCGGCAGGTTTTGTAAATAGGCACCTGTTGTTTGAACGAATAAATCCATGATGAAACTGAATGGTCCGAGGAACAAGACGCCGACCATCAAGAGCGCCGCGAGAACAAGGTTCGCGTGGCTGAGGCGTACAATACCTTTATCGAGACCAGAAGCAGCACTAATCATATAAAGGACTGAAACAACAAGGATGATCAGGAGCTGAGTCATGAACGAGTTTGGAATACCTCCGACGAGGAAATGTAAACCGCCCGAGATTTGCTGGGCGCCGAGTCCAAGTGAAGTGGCGACACCGAATGCTGTTGCGACGATCGCGAGAACTTCAACCGTCCCTTTACCTGCAGCTTCATATTTCGGTTTCATAAGCGAAGCGACAGTATCGCCGATTGTGGCAGGACGTCCTTTACGGAATGTCGAGTAAGCGATTGCTAATGCGACGATGGCGTACAGTGCCCACGGGTGAAGTCCCCAGTGGAAGAATGAATAGCGCATCGCAAGACGTGCTGCTTCAGTCGGGTCGGTTGTCGCGACCGGTGGTGTGTGGAAATGCGTCAAGGGTTCCGAAACACCCCAGAAGACAAGTCCAATCCCCATACCGGCGCTAAAGAGCATCGCGAACCAAGAAATCAGGTTATATTCAGGGCGATCAGAGTCTTTTCCGAGTCGGATAGAACCGAAACGCGAGAAGACGAGGAAGATTGCAACTAATAAAAAGACGCTCATACCGAATAAGTAGAGCCAGCCGAAGCCGTTTGTAACAAAGTTTTGTGCGATTGTTGTTACGTTGCCAAGATTTGCGGCACCAATGAGTGATTCAGGTAAGATTCCCCATATGGTAAAGAGCACACAGAAAATGACGGATACAATAAAGACGTTCGTGATCTTGCTTTTTCGATTATTTTCCATCGTGGTCAACACCTTCTTTCGAATTTTACATGTTTGTTTTGTTTCGTGTTGTAAATACTGAAAAATTGCTATACAACGATTAGTAATACCCGTAACTTCAAAAACAAAACCTTATCACGCAAGTTACTACCGTAACAAACTTATAGTAAGGATGGCAAATGCTGTGGGTAATGAAAGATGGGGATTTCTAGAAAAAAAGGGTGGTAAAGTCGTTTAAACTGGCTTTGCGTAGCGATTTTTGAAAAAAATGAAAAAATCTAAAATTTCTTTTGTTTCTCTAGTATTTCCCGAAAAGATCGATTTGTAACATTTAATATCAAGCAGAATAGCAGACGGGTGATTTCATATTTGCTATCGTTGTGAAATAATCCATCAAAATCGCAGGGGGAAGAATAAATGAGTCAGGAACAGAAAAAGCAGGAAATTTTGACAGCGCTACAATCACGTCATGCGACAAAGGCATTTGATCCTTCGAAAAAGATTACACCAGCAGACTTCGCATTTATTTTAGAAACCGCGCGACTCTCACCAAGTTCATTTGGTTATGAGCCTTGGAACATGCTCGTCATCCAAAATGAAGCATTGCGTGAGGAACTTCGTGCCGTCTCGTGGGGGGCCCAAGGTCAATTGCCGACAGCGAGCCATTATGTCATTTTCCTTGCACGGACAGGTGCGCAAATGCAACCAGATGGTCCACATGTCACGCACATGATGGACGAGCTCGGTTTGTCGGATGAAGCAAAACAAGGACGGACGACACGCTATGGTCTTTTCCTTGAAGAAGATTTCAAGATTGGAAACAATGAAAAAGCAATGGAAGATTGGTCAGCGAAACAGGCCTATATCGCACTCGGGAACATGATGTCGACGGCAGCACAAATCGGCATCGACTCTTGTCCGATTGAAGGATTTGATCAAGAGGCAGTTGAAAAAATCTTAGTCGACCATGATTTACTCGACCGGACTGTATTTACGGTTCCTGTCATGGTCGCGTTCGGTTACCGGGCCGATGAACCGAAACGTGCGAAACAACGCCGTGACTTGGATGAAATCGTCACTTTCATTAAATAAGCAGCTGGACAATTTTTTTCGAATTATATAGAAGTTTCTTTCAAAATTCGGTATACTCGCATTTGTATGATTAAGAAGCGCCGTAAACGCCACTCGCATACGAACAACTTTTGTCTTGAGAAAGAAAGGGGTTCTATCGCAAATGGAACAAAAATTAAAGTTATGGTTCACGGAACACCAAACGGAAGATTACGGTATCACATTCCGTGTCAACCACGTTTATGAGAGCGAACAAACGGAGTTTCAACGCCTAGAGATGGTTGAGACGGACGAGTTCGGCACGATGTTGTTACTTGACGGGATGGTCATGACAACAGATCGAGATGAGTTTGTCTATCACGAAATGGTCGCACACGTCCCATTGTTCACACACCCGAACCCGAAATCGGTTCTCGTTGTAGGTGGAGGAGACGGCGGAGTCATCCGTGAAGTCTTAAAACATCCATCGGTCGAAAAAGCAGTTCTCGTCGAAATTGATGGCAAGGTCATCGAGTACTCGAAGAAATACCTTCCGAACATCGCAGGTGGTTTAGACGATGCACGTGTCGAAGTCATCGTGGGTGACGGATTCATGCATATCGCAGAAGCAGTCAACGAATACGATGTCATCATGGTTGATTCGACAGAGCCGGTCGGTCCTGCGGTCAACCTATTCACAAAAGGATTCTACTCTGGAATCTCGAAAGCATTAAAAGAAGACGGTATTTTCGTCGCACAATCGGACAACCCATGGTTTACACCAGACTTGATCCGTGATGTACAACGTGACGTCAAAGAAATCTTCCCAATCACAAAACTCTACATTGCGAACGTTCCGACGTATCCGAGCGGTCTGTGGACATTTACGATTGGATCGAAAAAACATGACCCACTCGCTGTCGCACCAGAGCGTTTCCATGAAATCGAAACGAAGTACTATACACCGGAACTTCACACAGCAGCATTCGCGTTGCCGAAGTTCGTCAAAGATCTAACGATTTAATTTCAAAGTAGGAGTGTTCCGTTTTCAGGGACACTCCTTTCTATGACTGGAGGAATAGAAATGCGTTTTGATGAAGCATATTCAGGTAAAGTCTTTATCGCGAGTCAGCCGACTCACGAAGATGCAAAAGGTGTATTATACGGCATGCCGATGGACTGGACGGTCAGTTTCCGTCCAGGATCACGTTTTGGTCCGGCTCGAGTCCGTGAAGTATCACTTGGTCTCGAAGAATACAGCCCATATTTAGACGGCGATATCGCCGATGCGAAATTGTTTGACGCGGGTGACATCCCGTTACCATTCGGAAACGCCCAAAAGTCACTCGACATGATCGAAGAGTACGTCGATTCGTTACTGACGGCAGGTAAGTTCCCGCTCGGCATGGGGGGCGAACACCTTGTCACATGGCCGGTCGTTAAAGCCTTTGATAAACATTACGATGATTTTGTTGTCTTACATTTTGACGCACATACGGATTTACGTGACGAGTATGAAGGCGAACCGCTCTCACACTCGACACCACTCAAAAAAATCGCCAACTTGATTGGACCGGAAAACTGCTATTCATTCGGAATCCGCTCTGGGATGAAAGAAGAATTCGAGTGGGCGAAGACGTCAGGTTACAATTTGTTCAAGTATGAAATCGTTGAACCGTTAAAGGCTGTTTTACCGAAGCTTGCCGGTAAAAAAGTTTACGTGACGATTGATATCGACGTCCTTGATCCGTCTGCTGCACCAGGAACAGGTACACAGGAAATTGGCGGCGTGACAACAAAAGAATTACTTGAAGTCGTTCATATGATTTCACGTGCTGACGTCGACGTCATCGGAGCGGACCTCGTTGAAGTTTGTCCCGCGTATGATCAGTCTGACATGACAGCGATTGCTGCTGCGAAAGTCTTACGTGAAATGATGATTGGTTTCATTAAGTAAATTTGTCTGAAATGATTGCGGGATATGTAAAAAAGTAGCGTACAAGGGGTTGTCCTTGTACGCTACTTTTTTCAGACTGTAGACAACGTGCTATTGGGAGATCAAGCATCTTTTTTCGTTGCTTTCCTCGGACGAGGCGCAAGCCGTTGCTCCTTGATCCTAGCGGACAACGAGCAGGGTCTTGCCTGCCTCTCGATACCGCATGTTTACGCTTCATAAGAGTTTGTTTCCACGCTACTTTTTTGTGGGAAATAGGTGTGCTTTCGCATGGCAATCATTTTCGAATCTCGGAAAAGATACATTTAGACGTTACAAATGCTTAGCAAAGGGTAGTGTAATCATATAGACGCCTGCCTATTTTTTACAACATCCCGAAAGGTTGTCGCGTAAATCATATGATCGATAAAACGATCCATGTGGTGCTGAAGAACCTGGTGCGTCTAAAAAGACATAGGATAGGCAGTGCATTTCTTCATTTGTACAGCCTGTCAGTTTCAGTTAAAGAAGGTGGGGTGAATGGAATACGGTAGTGAGATGATGGAGACTCCGAAAGAGGATAGCGTACAACTGTTACTCTGAGCACATCGAAATATTTACAAAGTACTGCAAATTAGTTTAAATTCAAGATGTCACCGCGAATGAAATATTTTCTTCTAGAATGAAAGGTTGGCTTGAGAAGCGAAATACATTATGACACGAGAGGTGGAAAAAATGATGAAGAAATTCATATCGTTCGTTACCGCTGCGTTTTTGTTTGCACTATTCGTGCTCCCAGTAGGTGCAGCAGATGACGCAATGGTGCGTGTAATTCACGCTTCACCAGATGCTCCGGCAGTTGATATTGCCGTCGATGGCGAAACAGCTGTCTCAGGAGCGGAATTCAAAGCTGTCACAGATTATCTCACTCTCCCAGCAGGAGAACATAAGGTTGAAGTCTTCGCTGCAGGGACAACAGAAGATCCTGTACTTTCTCAAACACTCAACATTGAAGCTGGAAAATTTTACTCAGTCGCGGCAATTGGTAAATTAGCAGATATCGAACTTGCTGTCATGGAAGACAACGGTCAAGGCGAAGACGGAAAATCAATGGTTCGCGTCGCGCACTTTGCACCGGACGCACCAGCTGTTGATGTCGCCCCTAAAGGTGGAGACGCACTCTTCAGTGACCTTGAATTTTCGAAAGTCTCAGACTATGGAACACTCGATGCCGGCACGTATGATCTCGAAGTACGACCAGCAGGCGCGATGGATGTTGTCAAAGCACTCGACGGTATTAAATTAGATAGCGGTAAAAACTATACAGCGCTTGCAATCGGTCTTCTTGAAGGAGAACCAGCGTTTGATGTGCTCTTGATTCCAGATGGCGGTGAAATGGCTGCAATGCCAGACACAGGACTTGGTGGATCAGCAGACACATCTTCTATGGCAACGACTTGGGCACTTGTAGCACTTGCAGGAGTAGCCCTCGTTGGAACAAGTTATGTCATTCGTCGTAAACAAAACGCGTAACAGTTTCTTTCTGATCTTTCTCATTCTCGCTGGATGTGGAGGAACAGAAGAATCTGTTCCTCCTTCGAAGCCAGTCGAGCAAGCGACACCTGCGATTGAGCCAGTAACACCTGAACCCGTACAAGAAAGTCGTGAAACGGCTAGTTTTATCCCGGCGACGCTATCGATTGATGCGATTGACGTAAAGGCGAAGAGCGAAATCGTTGGGAAAGACAAGCAAGGTCGGATGGATGTTCCGAAAAAAACGGAGCAGGTCGCCTGGTATCGGTACGGCGCAGAAGCGAACCAGACGGGAAATGTCATCCTCGCCGGTCATTTAGACGACACGGATGGCCCCGCTGTATTTTACGACTTAGCAAAGATGAAACCAGGACAAAAAATCGAGTTACAGTCAAAAACAGGGCAGACGCTATCTTACGTGGTGACAAACGTAACCTCCTATCCTGTAGATGAGGCACCCGTTGGTTCGATTTTTGGGGCAACGGTCGCAAAACGGCTGACGTTGATTTCGTGTATCGGAACGTTCACGAAATCAAAAGGGTACGATGAACGGTTAGTCGTAACAGCCGATCAAATCGAAGAGTAACAAGCAATACGGAATCAAAAAAAGACCAATCCATCATGGGTTGGTCTTTTTTTAGATGAAGTTCAATCTGAACGACTTAGAAAAACTTATGCATTCGATTCCGATGCTGCGACGAGATTCGTTGTCAAAGCCGAGAGACCTTGTGTCGTTTGACTGATCCCTTGAATCGTCTGAACGATTTGGCCTAAGTCATTCTTATTGCGCCCGAACATCTCCAAGTAGTTCTCCATCTCTTTTTTCACGGTATGAATGCCGCTCTTCACCTGTTGGAGCTCAGTCCGTGAAGCAGAGTTCGAACGTGTGATGTCTTCCATCTGTGAAACGAGTTCTGTGATATTTCCATTGTTCTTTTGAATCAACGTGTTGATGCTGCTACTTAAGTGTTTCGCATTTTCGGCAAGGTTGCGGACTTCGATTGCGACGACAGAGAAACCTTTACCGTGTTCGCCGGCACGTGCAGCTTCGATTGAGGCGTTTAAAGCTAACAGATTCGTTTGGTTCGCGATGTCTTCGATCCCTTGTGTCATCTTGACGATTTCGTCAGATGTCGTTTTTAACTGTTGGATGCTCGTTAATGATGTATTGACTTGACTCGTCGATTGGACGAATTGTTGTTCCATTTTGTCCATCTGTGCTTCGTTTTCTGATGTTAAGCCAACAAGGTTACGGCTTGTTTTCTCCGTCTGATCCGTCTCGGATAAGATTTGTGTCGCCCGTTGACTCGTTTCGAGAATGGCGCCTTCTGTTTGTTCGACCGTACTCGCGACCTCCTGGCTGACACGGACGACATCTTGCAGGAGACGTGTGCGTGCTTCATTCGCTGTACCTACTTCTTCTAAGCGCGCGTCGACATACTGACTTGTAACGATTTGCGCATCCAAGTTCATCGCATGAGTCAACGCGAGGATTGCTGTTGCAAGTTGCTCCGGATCTTCTTGGAAATGTTCGACGACTTTAGGAATCAGTAAGGTGTTGAATGCTGCGTAAGAAGCGATGAACCACGTGACAGGGACGAAATTCCGGTTATGCGTTTTGCCCATTCGTTTTCGCATCGCAAGAAACTTCTCGTCCATGTTTCCCGTCAAGAGGCTACCAAAATAGTCGGCAAATACTTTTTTCAGGCGTTGACGTGTCGAAGCATTTTCAGCAATCTGAACCATTTCCGGATGGAGAAGGAGATGATCGAGTACTTGTTCGAGGACTTCGTCTAATACAGAATTGACGACAGGAGCCATCGCTTTTAACGTTTGCAATTGTTCTTCAGTGTAGCCCATATATTCAAGGCGTCCTGCTAAAGTGGGATCACTTGTTTTTGTAATGAATTTTTTATCGGGAAATCCGATTTTTGCCTGATAGGTTGAGCTTGATGATTTAGTTTTAAATGGGTTGCGCACAGTAAGCCTCCGATTTTCTTCAAATTAAGAATGTAATAGTCTTATTCTTTATCGGTTGCTAAAGGAAAAAACAGTATCTTTTTTAGAAGGAAACTCTCTAGAAGTTAAAAAATATTGACCTTAAACGAAAAAAGCTCACGGTCCGGGACCATGAGCAAAAGCGTGTTCAATCGGACATCATATATTTTTAAAGAGAAAGTGAAAGAAAGTTAGACCGGTTGATCTTCTTGAAAGGCTTGTTTTGCATCGTTCAGTGCCCGCATCCGGCTAACGCACGATTGAATGAACTGAATATCAATCGAACTGAATCGCGTGACGGGGCCTTTGGCTGATTCGGCACTAAATGTGAAGGTTCCGAGATTCCAAAGTTCGATTTTAAATCGTTTTCCTTTGTTGTCGTCGAAGTGTTGTACGAATTCGATTTTCGGTACCATACGAACCCCTCCTTGTTAGTCCATTCCCCTTTTTCAGCAATTAAAAAAGCCAAACTGTGCGTTAGCAACAGTTTGGCTTGAAAAAATTAAACGGGTGCGACGTCATAGCCGATTTCTTCGATGGCTTCGACTAGACGTTCTTGTGTGACATCTTCATGGACGACAGTGACTGAATTGTCAGGGAGCGAAACAGTCGCCGTTGTGACGCCGTCCAGTTCGTTCAGTGCCGATTCGACACTTGCTTTACAGTGGTTACATGTCATACCGATGACGTGTAAAGTCGTTTCTTTCATGAGTGAGTTCCTCCTTTAGTGAGTGGGGTACGTTTTAAGCGTAACGCATTCGTGACGACGGAAACAGAGCTAAATGCCATCGCTGCTCCGGCGAGCCACGGAGCGAGAAGTCCGAGAAAAGCAACGGGGATCCCGATCGTATTATAGGCGAGTGCGAAAAAGAGATTTTGGCGAATGTTCTTCATCGTCTGTTCACTCAACCGAATCGCCGTTGCGACTTGTTGTAAATCGTGTCCAAGCAGTGTGACGTCAGCTGCTTCTAAGGCGACATCCGTCCCGCTACCAAGAGCGATTCCGACGTCAGCCGTCGCAAGCGCTGGCGCATCGTTAATTCCGTCACCAACCATGGCGACGCGGTGTCCCGCATCTTGAAGGGCTTTGATGTGATCAGCTTTTTCGATGGGTAAGATATCTGCAAACACATGGTTTGTTGGAATACCGAGTTCCGTCGCTAGATTGAGGGCAACGTCTTTTCGGTCACCCGTCAAGAGATAGACTGCTTTTGTCTGTTGAATTTGAGCGATGACGTGTTTCGTCGTCGGCTTCAGTTCATCGCGAATCGCGTAACCAGCTTCAACGTGCCCGTCGACAGCGACATAGACGAATGTCGCGCCGGCAGAAGACCAGTCCGGGACATCGAACTGTTGATCCCGCATCATTCGTTCAGAACCAACCAGGATGTTGCGACCGAGAATCATCCCGCTGACACCGCGGCCGGCATCGACTTGAAACTGTTCAATATCGAACACGACATCCCGTTCTTCGGTAATCGCATGCGCGAGCGGATGCTCTGATTTTTTTTCGATGGCTGCTGCGAAGTCGAGTGCTTGTTCGTTCCCGAACGTCTCGACGACGACAGGGCGTCCGACGGTTAGTGTACCTGTTTTATCGAAAACGACGGCATCAACATGTTGTAACGATTCAAGCTGGGCACCACCTTTGAAAAGCACACCATGCTCAGCACCTTTACCTGTTCCGACCATGATGGATGTCGGGGTTGCGAGTCCTAATGCACAGGGACAAGCAATGACGAGGACAGCAATCGCAGGACGAATTGCTTCAGCAAATGAGCCGGCCGTCAACCACCAAGCACCAAGTGTGATGAGGGCGATGGCGACGACGATTGGCACGAAGATGCCGGAAATCCGATCGGCTTGTCGTTGGATTGGCGCTTTTTCTGTCTGCGCTTGTTCAACGACACGGATGATGTTCGCAAGCATCGTCTCCTGACCGACTTTCGTTGCTTCAATCAACAAATTCCCATTCGTATTCAAGGTTCCGCCAATGACGGTATCATCGGCACCTTTATGCGCTGGAAGCGGTTCACCAGTCAGCATTGATTCATCGAGATAGGCATCACCGGATAAAATCATTCCGTCCATCGGAATTTTCTGTCCCGGTTTGACGACGATCTGCATGCCGGGTTGAATCTGATCAATCGCGACCGTGCGTTCCGTGCCGTTGTCGAGGACGACGGCATCCGTTGCCTGCAGGGACAAGAGACTTTTGATCGCACCGGTCGTTTGTTGTTTTGCCCGATCTTCGAGTACTTTACCAAGAAGGACGAGTGTAATTAAGATGGCACTTGTTTCAAAGTAAAGATTCGGCATTACCGGATGGATGAGCATTTCTGCGACCGAATAAAAGTAAGCGGCTGACGTCCCGAGTGCGACGAGGACATCCATGTTGGCACTACCGCTCCGGAGACTCTTATAGGCACCAACATAGAACGGTGCCCCGATAATGAATTGAACGGGTGTAGCCAGTGCGAACTGGAGCCACGGATTCATCAGGAACGTCAGATGGACCGGACTATTTGGAATGTGCGACACCATACTGAGTAAGAGTGGTAACGACAGCAAGGCGGCGATGAAAAAACGATAGAGCATCCGCCGATCTTGCACTTTTTCATGAGGGGCCGACTTAATGGTCGCGCCATAACCGACCTTCTTGATTTTATCAATGATTGCTTGTTCATCGAGTTCGTCGGGGACTGCAATCCGCGCCGTCTCGAGTGGTAAGTTGACCGTCGCATCGACACCGTCCATCCGATTCAGGACTTTTTCGATTCGGGCTGAACAGGCGGCGCATGTCATGCCTTCAATGTTCAATTCGATTGTTTTTGACATACGTATACCTCCTTACTTCTTGAGTCGGGCGATGACGGACATCAGTTCGTCGACATAAAGATCTGTGTCTTTCTGTCCGGTAGCTGCATCATGCATACACATCTTGACATGACGTTCGATGACTTGTAGTTCGACTTGACGAAGGGCGGCTTGAATCGATGCCGTCTGTGTCAAAATATCGATACAATACCGATCTTCGGCGACCATGTTGGCGATACCACGGACTTGCCCTTCGATACGCTTCAAACGTTTATTTAATGCTTCCTGCTCTTCAGAAGAGCGGGGGACGAGCGGATGATCATGTTGCATAGGAACACCTCTTTCTGTTGGTAGTTGCTATTTAAACCATAACATATAGGGGTAGGGGGTACCAGTATGATGATTTGCAGGGGCAAAAAAATACGCCACCCGAATGGGATGGCGTATTCAGACTATAGGCAACGTGCTATCAGGAAATCAAACGTCTTTTCTCGTTGCTTTCCTCGGTCAAGGCGCTAGCCATTGCTCCTTGGTCCTCACAGACAACGAGCCAGGATCTTGCCTGACTTTGAAAGTGCGTTAAAAACGTACTCAGACTATAGACAACGTGCAATTGGGAAAGAAATCGTCTCTTTTTTCGTTGCTTTCCTCGGGCGAGGCGCAAGCCGTTGCTCCTTGATCCTCACGGACAACGAGCAGGGTCTTGCCTGCCTCTGAAAGTGCGTTAAAAACGCACTTTTTCCCGTAGGAGTCAACGAAACGTGACGCTTTTTATAGGAATACCGTGACGGAAAGACAGGCATGTAGATGGTGTAGAGCGCAATCTGTCTCGGTATCGTATGTTCACGATTCATAAGAGTTCGTCTACACGCTAAATACGCCACCCGAATGGGATGGCGTATTTAGAACCTTATTGATTAGAAACTTGAGGTTTGATGATTTGTTCGTTACGCGAACGACCGCTGATGATGTCTTCCGCTTGCGTCGCTCGTTTGATGAAGAACGAAAGGATGAACGCAACACCCGCAATGAACGTTGAAACGAGGAAGGCATAGTTAATCCCGTCAAGTGTTGCTTGCATCATGATTTGTTGTTTCAACGCAGCAGCAGCTTCTGCTGTCGGTTGACTCGTCATGTTTTGAGCGGCCTCTTGCGCAAGTTCCGTCCCACGTGTCTTCGCATGCGTCGACATGATCGTGACGAGCAATGCCGTTCCGATGGCACCCGACACTTGTTGCAACGTATTGTTCATTGCCGTTCCGTGCGGATAGTAGCGTGTCGGTAACTGGTTTAAACCGTTTGTCGAGACGGGCATCATGACCATCGACATCCCGAACATCCGGAGTGAATACAAGATGATTAAGTGTGTATACGTCGTGTCCATCTTCAATTGACTGAAGAAGTAACTCGTGACGACAGTGATGAAGAGACCAGTGATCGCGAGTGGGCGTCCTCCAATCTTATCGAACAATTTTCCGTTGATTGGTGACATGACTGCCATGAGGATGGCTCCCGGTAGTAACATCAATCCTGCATCGAGCGGAGAAATGCCGCGGATGTTTTGGACGTAGATCGGTAAGAGTAACATCCCGGAGAACATTGCGACCGTGACAACGATTGAAATGGCAGATGAGAGAGCGAACATCGGATACTGATAAATTTTGAAGTTCAACATCGGACGCTCCATCCGCAACTGACGCAGGATGAAAGAAACGAGCGCAATCACACCGATTGTCAGCGCGATTGTGACGTGTGGGCTGTCCCACCCTTTAGAGCCGGCAGAACTAAACCCGTAGAGGAGTCCACCGAAACCGAATGAGGATAAAACAACTGACATGAAGTCGAGTTTAGCATTCGACCGTTCTTTGACGTCACGGAGTAAGACGATTCCGGCGACGAGAACGACTAAAGCGATTGGTGTGATGAAGTGGAATAACATCCGCCAATCATAGTGCTCAATGATCCAACCTGACAAAGTCGGTCCGATTGCTGGTGCACCCATCATGATGAGTCCGAAGAAGCCCATCGCCGTCCCACGTTTTTCAATCGGGAAACTGACGAGCATGACGTTCATCAAGAGCGGCATCATGATTGCTGAACCAGAAGCCTGAATCATTCGTCCTGCCAACAGGACGGGGAATTCACTTGCGAACCCGGCAAGGATTGTACCGAGTGAGAATAATGTCATCGCGAGGATGAACAGACGACGAACAGAAAATTTCTGAATCAGAAAAGCAGATGTCGGAATTAAGATCCCGTTGACGAGCATGAAACCAGTCGACAGCCACTGGACGGTCGACGTCTCGATGTTCAAATCCTTCATGATCGAAGGAAGGGCGATGTTAAGTAACGTGTTATTTAAAAAAGCGATGAAGGCTCCAATCATCAATACGGAAAGGATACCGTAGGGGGGGCGATTAGAAGCAGTTTTTTCGTGTTGCATGATTTTCCTCCTTAATGAACTGACGGTACACATTTCTATACGGTCATTATATCTGTTGTATATCTTAATCTGATTTCAAGATAAATACAAACATTAATAACTAAGAAAGGTAATTTTATTTTTAGTGAAGCAGAAAAAACATCCGACTCTAAAAAGAGAAGGATGTTTATAAATCATTAATAATGCTGAAAGATCTCAGCCGACATGTGTGTTCAAGGCATCATTCGTAATGTCATAATGAGCTGCAGACCATGTCGCACGTCCTTTTTCAATGAAGATGACCTGAGGTGATTCATGACGTACGTTGTAATGTTCGGCGATGTGATTTGACAGTGTCCGTGCTTCTTGGACGAGCAAGTAGGCAGTCGGTACTGACGTCGCGTCAGCAAATTTCGTGTATTCAGAAAAACCGGCGGCACTGATTGGGCAGGTCGTACTGTGTTTACAGATCACGAACGAATCGTGTTCGGAAACGAATTGATCAAAGTCAGAAATCGATTGCAGTTTTCTAAGTTGTGGCATAGTATCATCCTCCATACGTCCGTAGACGGTCGCTTAACTTTAGATTTTCCCTGTAATCGACTGGACAGTCAATCAAAACAGGTCCGTCGCTATGATTTGCCTGTTCGAGACAGCTCGAGAGACTGCCGTGTTCACCGACACGAAGTCCGAGTGCTCCGAACGCTTTCGCCAGTTCGACGAGGTCCGGATTGTCGAATTCAATGTAGGGAGCACGCCCGTAAGCCTGTTGCTGCTTCCATTCAATTAAGCCGTACGTTCCGTCGCGCCAGATGATGACGACGATCGGAAGTTTTAACCGGACGGCAGTCTCAAGATCTTGCCCGTTCATTAGAAAGGCCCCGTCACCGGAAGCGCAAAAGATACGCCGGTCCGGGTATAACAGTTGCGCGGCAATCGCGCTCGATAATCCGTATCCCATCGAAGAAAAGCCGTTGGAAATGAATAATTGGTTCGGACGCGTTGTTTGAAAATGGCGGCCGAGCCATACTTTATGCGCACCGACGTCTGAAAACACCATGCCGTCTTCACCGATGGCCGCCTCGAGTTCACGGACGATGCTTTGGGGGTGAAGCGGTAGGGCCATCGAATACGTCGCTTGAATTTCTTTGCGGAGTTTATCGCGGTCTCCTTGCCAGCCGTCCCAGGCCCGTGTCGGAATCTCTTCTGCTAACAAACGTAACGTATCGGACAAGGGACCGACTAGATTCGCGACGACCGGATAGTACTGATCGATTTCATGGCGATTCGTATCGATATGAATGACAGCAGTCCGGTTCGGATTCCATTTCGAAGGCGGCAACTCCGTGATGTCGTAACCGATCGCGATGATTAAGTCACTCCGGTCAAGAATCCGTTGGTTATAATCCGTATTCGGCAAACCAATCGTGTGTGCAGCAAGCGCGTGTTGTGAAGAAATCGCACCTTTGCCCATCATCGTCTCGACGACAGGTGCGCCAAGACGCTCCACGAACTGACGGAACACGTCCGTCGCTTGTCCGCGATTGATTCCAAAACCGGCAATCACGACGGGACGTTCTGCCTGCTCGATTTGTTTTAAGACGGCGCTGTCTTTGACGGATGTCGGATGAAGCGTATCCGGTTCGCTGTCCCGTAAAAGGGGTGTCTTAACATCGACATCAGTTTTTGCGATATCTTCCGGGAAAGAAATGTGCGTCGCACCCGGTTTTTCACAGCATGCCTCGGCGAACGCTTGACGGACGATTTCCGGGATGACTTCTCCTGATACGACCGATGTACTTGACTTCGTGATCGGTCGGTACATCTCGACTAAATCGAACATTTGATGGGATGCCTTATGCTGGCGCCATGTCGCTCCTTGTCCCGTAATCGCGACGACGGGCGAGTGGTCCATCGTTGCACTTGCGATGCCCGTCATCATGTTTGTCGCACCTGGTCCGAGCGTCGATAAGCAAACACCGGCACGACCGCTTAAGCGACCGAACATCGCTGCCATGAAAGCAGCATTTGTTTCATGGCGTGTCGTGACGAACGTAATATCCGATTCACTGATGGCGTCGAGCAACGTAATGTTTTCTTCTCCCGGGACACCAAAGATGTGCGTGACCCCTTCTGCTTCGAGGCAGGCGACGAACCGTTCTGCCGCATTCATGCGTCCATTCCTCCAATTGAAACATATTTTGTTTCAAGGTACGCTTCGAGACCTTCTGATCCACCTTCGCGTCCGATTCCTGATTGCTTCATGCCACCGAATGGTGCTTGGGCAGCAGATGGAACACCATCATTCCAGCCGACGATGCCGTAATCGAGTTGCTCAATCGTCCGCATCGCCCGTGCGTAGTTGTTCGTAAAGACATAAGACGCGAGGCCGAACGGTGTTTGATTGGCATAGTGAATGGCTTCTTCGTCAGAGCTGACACGTTGAACGGGAGCGACAGGACCGAATGTCTCTTCGTTCATGATCAGCATTTGTGGTGTGACATCAGCGATGACCGTTGCTTCATAATAGTAGACATCTTTCTCTTCATCCGTCGTTCCAGTCCCACCTGTGACGACACGGGCACCAGCTGACGTCGCATTGTCGACGTGTTTTTTGACTTTGTCATAACCGGCTTGATTGATCATCGGACCGATTTTTGTTTCTTCATCAAGTCCGTTCCCGGTTTTAAGCTTCGCTGTCGCTTCGCCTAGCTTTTCGACGAACGTATCGTAGATCGAATCAGAAACGTAGATCCGGTTCCCGCAGACGCACGTTTGTCCACCATTACGGAATTTCGATTTAATCGTTTCCGCGACGGCGAGATCAAGGTCACAGTCGTCAAACACAAGAATCGGAGCGTGTCCGCCGAGTTCGAGTGACATCGCTTTAATCGTCTCGGCACCTTGCGCCATCAATGTCCGGCCGACTTCTGTTGAGCCGGTAAATGTGATTTTGTCGATGTGCGGATGCGTTGCGAGCGATTCTCCGAGCTCTTTTCCGCTTCCCGTCACGGCGTTGACGACACCGTTTGGAATGCCGACTTCCTGGCAAAGTTCAAGCAGGCGCAGAGCAGTCAGTGGTGTTGCGGTAGGTGGCTTCAGGATAAACGTACAGCCTGCAACGAGTGCCGGTGCCATTTTTCGTGTAATCATCGCAGCCGGGAAGTTCCAGGGTGTGATGGCGGCGACGACACCGACCGGTTGTTTCATGACATGAAGTCGTTTGTTCGTATCGTGCGAGGGAATGATGCGTCCGTACGCACGTTTTCCTTCTTCCGCGAACCACTTGACAAAGTTTGCCGCGTACTGAACTTCCCCTTCCGATTCTGCGAGTGGTTTCCCCATTTCAAGCGTCATCAAGCGCGCGAGTTCGTCCTTTTTCTCAATCATCTTCGCATACAGTTTCTCGAGAAGTTCAGCGCGTTCATAGACACTTCGTTTCGACCAGGCCGGAAACGCTTGGCGAGCCGCTTCAACGGCATCGTTGACATCCGATTTCGTTCCGTTCGGGACACTCCCGACGATTTCCCCGGTTGCGGGATTTTTGACGTCCGTCCGTTCACGGTCATGATCAAGCCACTTTCCATCAATCAAAAATTGTCCGTCCATCTTACAAAATCCCCCTTTTTTATTTGCATTGTAAAGAATATACCCGAACGAGCAAAAAAAGATTCATCTTTCGACAGAACTTCATGCAAAAGGCTAGAAATCGACCGATAAAGAGTGTAGGATAATTCAGTAACTGTAATGTATCCATGACTGAAATATTGTTAACAAACGTCATCACTTTGAAGTGCCGGAAACAGACCGGGAACGTTGACATTGCATGTGTATTTGATAAGATGAAGGTAGAGTATTTGCGCAATCGATTGCGCTAAAAGAAATGAATCGATCACCCTTATAACAAATGAGCAATTATGATGAAAAAAATCAATGAACTAAGACTGACACACGAGAGGATTTATACACGATGACACAAATGATACCGCGCCCAGAAACGGCCCAAAAAACTCTAACACGCGCTTGGTGGAAAGAAGCTGTCGCTTATCAAATCTACCCACGAAGCTTCTACGACGCAAACAACGATGGAATCGGCGATATTCCGGGTATCATCGCAAAACTCGATTATTTGAAAGATTTAGGTGTCGACGTTCTTTGGATCTGTCCGATGTTTAAATCACCGAATGATGATAATGGATATGACATCAGCGACTATGAAGATATCATGGATGAATTCGGGACGATGGCAGACTTCAACCTCTTAATGGAAGAAGCGCACAAACGCGATATTAAAGTATTGCTTGATTTGGTCGTCAACCATACATCGGACGAACACCCGTGGTTCCTCGAATCGCGTTCTTCAAAAGACAATGAAAAACGCGACTGGTACATTTGGAAAGATGCCGTCAATGGTGGGGAACCGAACAACTGGGAAAGCATCTTTGGTGGATCCGCATGGGAATATGACGAAAAGACAGAACAATACTTTCTACATGTCTTCTCACGCCGCCAACCAGATTTGAACTGGCAAAACAAAGACATGCGTCAAGCGGTCTACACGATGATTAATTGGTGGCTCGATAAAGGAATCGACGGGTTCCGAATCGATGCCATCAGCCACATCAATAAAGACCAATCATTTGCCGATTTACCAAACCCACTCGGCATGCCACACGTGCCATCGTTTGAGATGCACATGAATGTTGAGGGGATCCATGAGTACTTGGAAGAACTTAAGGATGAAACGTTTTCGAAGTACGACATCATGACAGTCGGTGAAGCGAATGGTGTTACACCGGAAGAAGCAGATCTTTGGGTCGGCGAAGAGAACGGAAAAATGAACATGGTCTTCCAGTTCGAGCATATGGATTTATGGCGGTCAGATGCTGAAAAAGGTGTCGACGTCGTCAAACTGAAACAAGTTTTGACGAAGTGGCAAAAAGGGCTTGAAGAAACAGGCTGGAATGCACTTTACCTTGAAAACCACGATAAGGTCCGGTCCGTCTCACTTTGGGGAGATGAAGAGCAGTACTGGAAACAAAGTGCGAAGTCGCTCGCGATGATGTACTTCTTTATGCAGGGGACGCCATTCATCTACCAAGGGCAGGAAATCGGGATGACGAACGTTCAATTCCCGGACATCGCGGATTATGATGATGTCGCGACGAAAAACATGTACAACATGCAACTGGCATCCGGTAAAACACATGAAGAAATCATGGAAGTCATCTGGAACTCGTCGCGTGACAATTCCCGGACACCAATGCAGTGGACGAACGAACAAAATGGCGGATTCTCTTCACAGTCGCCGTGGTTCGGTGTCAATCCGAACTTTGCGGACATCAATGTCGCGTCACAGCAAGCAGACGAAGATTCGATTCTTAACTTCTACAAACGGATGATTCAAATCCGGAAAGCAGAAGAAACGTTGATTTACGGAGAATACGATTTGATTTTACCGGAAGATGAAAAAGTCTATGCCTACACGCGGACACTGGGTGACGAACAATTCTTGATCGTCACGAACTTAAAAGGTGAAGCAGCAGACATCGATACGGACATCATCCTCCATTCGGATAATCTGGTGCTCGGTAACTACGAGACAGCCTATCATGAAGGAACGGAACTGGCGCTGCGTCCATTCGAAGCACGTCTGTACCGAGTACGATAAACAATGACTGGATTCGGCACGTGCTGAATCCAGTCTTTTTGTGTATCTTGTCAGTTTGCGACCGTGCGTAAGATGAAAAAATCGTGTACGCTAGACGATGAGGTGATAAAAAGTGAAACCAAAACGTTATCCCGTCCTGCTGCGGCAAGTGACGACGATTCAAGATGACGCGATGCGTGAATCCGTCGATCTCGAAGCAGAAGGTATGCTGTTCGAGACGAAGGACGGTTTTGCGGTGAAATTCGTACAAGAAGACGAGCAACCGATTGATACGACGATCAAATGGTCGCATGATCAAGTTGCGTTGAACCGTAAAGGACCTGTTTCAATGCACCACGTGTTCATTTTAGGACAACAAACGAAGAGTGGGTATGAAAGTCAATTTGGTCAGATGTTGATGCAGACGGAAACCCATACGATTGAAATGCTCGACCAAGAGATGCGCTTCACCTACGATTTGATGATGAATCATCAGGCGGTCGGAACGTATACGATTGAATTAACATGGAAACGGAGTGAGACAGATGGCGTTTGAACAAACGGTAAAAGAGATGGAACAGATGCTCGACGAGGAATGGTTCGAGTGGTTAGAAAATGATGAGGATAAATACAATGCATGGCGCGATCAGCTCGAGACACTCTCAGAACAAGTCATGACGGAGTACAACCCGAAAGTTGAGACGGATGCAATCGATTCATTGTTGTTAATCAATGAAGAATTGCCAGTCTTATACGGGGAAGATACAGTCATGTTGTATACGGCGTTACTTCACGCCCGAAAAGAGGACGAAACCGTCTACGAGCGCTACCTCGCAATTCTCGGTGCATTCGCGGAAGAAAATCACCCGGCGCTCCGTCAGGTCGAACAGGCTGTCGCAAAAAAAGATTATCAGACGGCGTATACAAAAGCAGTCAAGTTGCCGCAAGCGTTAGGTCTCGAATAACGGCGGGTTAGACAGAATTGCTTTTGACTACGCTAAAGATGATGACGAAATAGAGAGGTGGGTTTTGATGCCCCCTCTCTATTTGTGTTCAAAAAATTGTTTGCAGACACGCTATTTCTCGATCGCTGTTTAAACCTAAGAATTTTCAGGGTAATGACTGCAATAGAGAGGAGTGGAGCCAAATGGCAGCATATAAAAAAGACAGTATTAAACTGACAGGAGCCATCGGTTTAGGGACAGGTGTCATGATCAGTGCCGGAATTTTTGCTTTACTTGGGCAGGTCGCAGAACTGTCCGGGACATGGTTTCCATTCATTTTCATTATCGGTGGGATCGTGACGGCGTTCAGTGCCTACTCTTATATCAAGCTGAGTAATGCCTTTCCGTCAGCAGGCGGAATCGGAATGTTTCTTGTCAAAGCGTACGGTAAAGGGACGATTACGGCAGGTGCTGCCTTACTGATGGCTTTATCGATGGTCATTAATCAAAGTTTAGTCGCCCGGACGTTCGGGACATACTTACTGCAATTATTCCCGGGGGATCAAGCCGACTACCTCGTGCCGTTACTCGGTGTCGGATTATTGGTTTTCGCCTTTTTAGTCAATATCGCAGGAAATGCCTTCATCCAGTCTTTTTCACTCGTCGCTTCCATTTTGAAGATCGCGGCACTCGTTGTCTTTGCGATTATTGCGTTATCAATCGGTGGATTTTCATTCGTCCCGGAGACGACGGGGAGTGCACCCGATGTCACAATCACCGGCTACATCGCGGCAGTTGCGTTAACCATCCTGTCGTTTAAAGGGTTTACGACGATTACGAACAGCGGGTCTGAAATCGTCAATCCGAAACGCAACGTCGGCATCGCAATCATCGTGTCGATTTTAATCAGCCTGGTCGTCTATCTCTTGCTTGCCTTCTCGGTCTCAAGCAGTCTGTCGCTTCAGGAAATCATCGATGCGAAGGACTATGTCCTGGCAGAAGCGGCACGTCCGGCACTCGGTGACGCCGGTGTCTGGTTCACGGTGTCAATCGCACTCCTCGCGACGATTTCCGGAATCATTGCCAGTGTCTTCGCCGTTTCGCGGATGCTCGCGATGTTGACGGACATGACGTTGATTCCGCACCGACACTTCGGGATGCCAGGGTCGGTGCAAAAGCACACGTTAGTCTATACGATTGTCGTTGCGATGGTCTTAACGGTGCTGTTCGACTTGACACGCATCGCCTCGATGGGCGCGATTTTATATCTCGTCATGGACATCATCATTCATATCGGTGTGCTGAAACATCTTCGGAAAGAGTTGAGCGTTAATCCATTCATCGTCATCAGTGCAATCATCCTTGACGCGATTGTTCTTGGTGCCTTCGTCTACGTCAAAGCCTCAAGTGACTGGCTTGTCGTCGTCGTGTCACTGATTGTCATCGCCGTCGTCTTCTTCGGTGAGCGACTGTTCTTAAATCATGTTGACGAAAAAGATACATCAAACGATAAATCAGAGTAAGTTAGAAAGGGAGCGATACGTATGAAAGCAGTCGAAGTCAGGGGATACGGGGACGTCGACCAGCTCGCCGTCGTCGAGCGTCCGATTCCGGAAGCAGGTCCAGGAGAAGTACTCGTACAAGTCAAAGCGTGTGCGATCAACAATACAGAAATTTGGATGCGGGAAGGGGCCTACGGGACGGACGCAAAATCGGGTTGGAAACCGGAAGGCGTTCAGTTTCCACGCGTCCCGGGTTCTGATATTAGCGGACGGATCGTGAAAGTCGGGACGGGAGTAGAAGAAACACACATCGGGCGGGACGTCGTCCTGTTTCCCTTTACCTCAAGCGGACCGGACGGAACGGAGCACATCGCGCAAGATATGTCGTTCATCGGGTCGGAATACGATGGGGGTTACGCGGATTACGTCGTCTGGCCGGCCGAACTGTGTTACGAGATGCCACTTGACGACTACACGAAAAGTGCCGTCTTCTCCGTCAGTGGTTTGACGGCGTGGCACATGGTCGAGCAGCTTCAACTGGAACCGGGACAAACGGTACTCGTGACCGGGGCGAATGGTGGTGTCGGTTCACTGAACATCCAAATTGCCGCACGTGTCTTTCAGGCAAACGTCATCGCCCTCGTCGGAGATCTTGCACTAAGCGACCAATTAAAGCAACTTGGTGCGACACACGTTCTCTCGTACAAGTCACCGCAACTGGCAGATGACATTTTAGCGGCGAACGGTGGACCCATCGATGCCGTCCTCGATGTTGTCGGCGATGCGTTATTCGCGACATCACTCGCTGTCTTAAAAAATGGTGGCAAGTTCTGTATCTCCGGTTCTGCGGGGGGCCAGCAGACACAGCTTGATTTCCGGACGGTCTACTTGAAGCACTTGACGCTGTATGGTTCAGTTCTCGGAACGCGCGCAGAATACGGACGGATGCTTGAAGCGATTGCCGCCGGTAAACTCGAACCCGTCATCGACCGGACGTTTCCACTAGAAGAAGCGGGGGCAGCCCAGACGTATTTCAAGGAAGCGGGGAAGCTTGGCAAAATCGTTTTGTTGCCAACGGGTGAATAAGTAATTTCGTGCAAAAAAACCGACGGATTCTGACCTTCCTTGGAAAGTCAGAATCCGTCGGTTTTTTGTATGTGTTAAAAAGAAAAATCAAAACGCCGCTTCTGTCCGTTCTGTTTCGGATAACAGTTTAGCGTGGATGCCGCGTTGGCGTAAAGACTGTTGGAATGACTGATCAATCGGGCGATAGCCTTTTTCGATTAAACCATTGATGTAAATCTTATTGTATAAAAAAGCAAACGCGATATTGATAACGATACCGAGGATTCCGGCTGTCGCAAATGCTGCGACGAAACCGACGACCAATTGAATCAATCCCCATTTTACATCACCGCGGAAAAACGCTGGGAAAAATCCAAAAAAGAACGTCGTCCATGAGAAACCGGCTTTTACTTCTTTTACTAAACCACTCGGATGTTGCAAAATCCCTTTCATAACCAAAAACCTCCTACTAAATATGTAAATAAATCAGCTTTTTTAGTTTACCTGACTTATATTTCAAAATGAACTAAGATTTTAATAGGAAAAGTCAATGTTTAACCGTAACCAAAAATATCAAAATAATGAATGAATAGTCATTCATTATATGCTATACTCATCTCAATACAATTGCTTTAGGGGGAAAGGGGCTTGTTTCATGGGGACATTTTTATTGATTAACTGGATTGCCTTCCTGCTCATCGTCGGATATGCAGGTTATCTGTTTGTGACGCTCGTCAAGAGCCGTTACGAAGCGATTCGCCGGGGGAAAAAGGCGGAATGGGATATAACGAATAAAGAACGGTTCAACTCGGTACTCGTGAACGTCTTTGGACAAAAGAAATTACTTAAGGATAAAAAGAGTGGGACGATTCACGTCATGATGTTCTACGGCTTCTTACTCGTCCAGTTCGGGGCGATTGATTTCATTTGGAAGGGACTCGCAGTCGGACAACGTTTTCCGCACATTCCACTCGGTCCACTTTATCCAATCTTTACGTTCTTCCAGGAAATCGTCATGCTCGTCATCTTGGTTGCGGTCGTTTGGGGATTCTACCGTCGCTATGTCGAGAAACTGGTGCGCTTAAAACGAAACTTCATGGCAGGACTCGCCTTAATTTTTATCGGTGGATTGATGGTCGCGGTCTTATTCGGAAATGGATTTTTCCTCGTCTATGAAAATCATTCGACACTCGGTGAACCGGTTGCGTCTGCCATCGCCTTCTTGTTTAGCTGGGTACCGGAACAAGTCGCATTCGGACTGTTCGTCTTCTTCTGGTGGGCCCATTTACTGTTCTTACTCAGCTTCATGGTCTACATCCCGCAAGGCAAACATGCCCACTTAATCGCCGGTACGGCCAATGTCTGGCTCGGTCGGACGTCAAAAGTCGGCCGCCTTGCACCGATCGACTTGTCCGTCATGGAAGAAGCGGAAGATGATGATGCGGAATTTAGTTTCGGGGTCAATAAAATTGAAGACTTCAACCAAAAACAATTGGTCGATCTGTATGCCTGCGTCGAATGCGGACGCTGTACAAACATGTGCCCAGCGAGTGGAACCGGAAAGATGCTGTCGCCGATGGACTTAATCGTCAAGCTGCGGGATCACCTCAACATGAAGACGGCAGCGATCACACAAAAATCACCGTGGGCACCTGCCTTCGCCTTTGACGGATCACAAGGGAATCAGATTGCGTCCCTTGCTGCAGCCGGTCAAATGGATATCGTACCGGATTCATTGATTGGCAACGTCATCACGGAAGAAGAAATCTGGGCGTGTACGACGTGCCGTAACTGTGAAGATCAATGTCCGGTCATGAATGAACATGTCGATAAAATCATCGACTTACGTCGCCATCTCGTGATGATGGAAGGGAAAATGGATCCGGAGATGCAACGGACGATGGCGAACATCGAACGTCAAGGGAACCCATGGGGCATGAACCGGAAAGAACGCGAAAACTGGCGCAAAACGCGCGAAGAACTCGTCGTTCCAACGGCGAAAGAAAAGAAAAAGGCCGGCGAAGAATTCGAGTACCTCTTCTGGGTCGGTGCGATGGGCTCATATGACAGCCGCAGTCAAAAAATCGCGATGGCCTTCGCCCGTATTCTGAACGAAGCGGACATCTCGTTCGCGATTCTCGGAAATGATGAGAAGAACTCGGGTGACACACCACGCCGGATCGGGAACGAAGTCTTGTTCCAGGAGCTTGCGGAAGCGAACATCAAATCGTTCGAAAAATATGGGGTCAAAAAAATCGTTACGATTGATCCGCACGCTTACAACACGTTCAAAAACGAATATCCGGACTTCGGACTCAGTCCGGACGTCGAAGTCTATCACCATACGGAGTTGCTGGCACGCTTGATTGACGACAAACGGATCACGCCGATGCATGAAGTCAAAGAACGTGTCGTCTACCATGATTCGTGTTACCTAGGACGGTACAACGACATCTACGACGCTCCGCGTTACATTCTTGAAAAAATTCCAGGGATCACGCTCGTCGAGACGGAGCGGAACCGGGAAAAAGGGATGTGCTGTGGTGCAGGCGGCGGGATGATGTGGCAAGAAGAAAAAGTCGGAGCCCGTGTCAACGTCGCTCGGACGGAACAGCTGTTGACGGTGCAACCATCTGTCATCGGTTCTGCTTGTCCGTACTGTCTGACGATGCTCAGCGATGGAACGAAAGCAAAAGAAGTCGATGAATCCGTCGCAACATACGACGTCGTCGAACTGCTTGAACGTTCGATTGTCGGCACACCGATGAAAGAATCAATCGCTACGGTATGAGCAATGATCACTTGCGCGTCTTCGTCACGGAAGACCAGCGAGTGGTCTTTTTTTGTGAATACACGTTTCAAAGCAAGCACAACGTTGTACTGTACGGTTTTGACATGCTATGATGAAAATACAAATTGCTATGAAAGGGGGTGAGAATCTTTGGGAAGGCGCTACTTAAAATCGGTCAGGTCGCGGAGGCCACCGGCTTATCAAAACGGACGATTGACTATTACACGTCGCTCGGTCTCTTAAAGTCAGAACGAACGGCGGCAGGTTACCGGTTGTATCCGGAAGATGTCGTCCATCAAGTCCAAAAGATTGAATATTTAAAGACACAGCGGCTTTCCTTACAAGAGATTCTTGCTTCATTTACGGAACGGGAAGAAAAAACGGGAGATGTCATTTATCAAGAAGTACAGCAGCTTCAAGATACGGTCAAAGGGTTAGAGCGACGTCTGCTCGAATCGACAGAGTTCGAAAAACAAGAGATTCGTCTTGAGTTATCGCGTCGCCTCACCTTGATCGCATCGTTGATTGCCCAGCTGTAAAACTAATAACTGGAGGTGACCCCTTTTTAGGGGATTTTGGATACTATACTTTTCATCAATTTATTTTTAGTGGTGTTGTTGATTGTGTTAACAGCGTTTTTCGTCGGGTCAGAGTTTGCGGTCGTTAAGGTTCGAATGTCGCGTCTCGACCAAATGATTCAAGAAGGCAATAAGAGTGCGATTCTTGCTAAAAAAATCGCCGGTGATCTCGATTATTACTTGTCTGCCTGTCAGCTTGGGATCACGGTGACAGCACTTGGACTCGGGGCGCTCGGAGAGCCGACCGTCGAAAAGATTCTCCATCCTGTCTTTGACGAATTCGGCGTCTCGGCTGCCGTCTCGACACTTTTATCGTTCGGAATCGCCTTCATTTCCGTGACATTTTTACACGTCGTCATCGGGGAGCTTGCGCCAAAAACGCTTGCCATCCAGTATGCGGAAAAAATGACTTTGATTTTCGCACGTCCCTTGTTCATTTTCGGAAAAATCATGTACCCGTTCATTTGGTTACTCAATGGATCGGCACGTCTGTTCCTTGGACTTTTCGGTGTGAAACCTGCTGGACACGAACAAGCCCACTCAGAAGATGAGTTGAAAATCATCATGGCACAGAGCTTCCAAAGTGGTGAAATCAACCAAACGGAACTTGCCTTGATGCAAAATGTTTTTGCTTTTGACGAGCACGTCGTCAAAGATTTGATGGTCCCGCGGATGCGGATGGCGACAATCTCAGAGCGTCTCTCAAAAGCAGAACTGATGGAAATTTTCATGGACAATCCGTTCACCCGTTACCCGGTAACGGAAGAAAATGATAAAGACCGTATTCTTGGCTATATCAACGTTAAAGAAGTTTTGACGGATTTTGCGAACGGGCATGAATATCCGGTCACACATTACTTGAAGGATTTACCGGTCGTCTCAGAATCGACGTCGCTTCAAGATACGTTACGAAAAATGAAAGAAACGCGTTCGCATATCGTCCTCGTCGTAGACGAATATGGCGGTACGGCGGGGATCGTCTCGATGGAAGATTTACTTGAGGAAATCGTCGGTGAAATCCGTGACGAATTTGATACGGATGAAGTCGAAGAAATTCAAGAGTTGCCGAACAACGAATATCTCGTCGCAGGAACGGTCTTACTAGAAGATTTGGAAGAACGTTTCGGTCTAAGGTTTACGAACGATGAAGATGTCGATACGATCGGTGGCTGGATTCAGATGCACAACATCGATCTGCAGCCAGGCGAACATATCGATACGGAGACGTTCTCTGTCGAAGTTATCGAAATGGAGAACTATCAAATCAATCAAATCAAACTGTGGTTGCACCCGCTCGAAAAAGCAGAATAAGAACAACATGCAAAATCCTCTTGAGCCAATCAAGGGGATTTTAGACTATATACAAACTCTTATGAAGAGTGAATATCCTATATCGGGAGTTAACCCGTTCGCGCTTTCCTGTCTCGCCTCGTCTTCAAAGCGGCAATCTTCCGCGCCGCTACAGCAAAGCTGCAGGGTCGCGACCGATTGCTTTTCGCTTTAAAAGCGATTCGAGACGGATTGCGCCCCAAACCATCTGCATGCCTGGACTCCCCTCACGGTATTCCCTGAAAAGCGCCACGTTTCGTTGACTCCTACGGGAAAAGTGCGTTGAACACGCACTGTCAGAGGCAGGCAAGACCCTGCTCGTTGTCCGCTAGGACCAAGGAGCAACGGCTTGCGCCTCGCCCGAGGAAAGCAACGAAAAAGGAAGACGCTTTTATTTTCCAATTTTGTTTTGTCTATACACTAAAATCCTCTTGAGATCATCAAGGGGATTTTTTGTTGGTGCGGGAATCAATTTTTCAGAAATCATATCAGTGTGTGAATAACGATCAGGAAGTAGGGAAATCGTCGTGTCGGCTTGAATACTACTAAAAAGAGAATTCATCGTGTCGTTCACTAGAGGGAGGAACCTTGTGTTAGACTTAATCCCGTTTTTACTCAGCCGGCTTGGTATGCTGGCGTTGCTTGCATTTTTATTGTCGCAGTGGAGAACGTCACGGCACGTCTTTAAAACATCGACGAGCCGCTCGCGTCGACTCGCCTTGCTCAGCATGTTCGTCGTCTCGGGTATTTTGATGAACTATGCCGGAGTTGCCGTCTCCTCGAATCAAACGATTGATCCGTTGCTTGGACTTGCAGTGACCGATGATCAATTATTGATTGATACGCGTCTAACGATTATCGTCACGAGTGGACTGCTCGGTGGTCCCTTCGTCGGTGGACTGACGGGTCTCCTTGTTGGGTTTCATCGTTTTTGGCTCGGTTCGATGGGAGCAGAGACAGGGTGGTTCATCGCCGTCGTTGCCGGTACTCTCAGTGGTTTCTACAGTCGTCGCTGGCGCTTGAAGGATAAATATACATTGTTACAACCGATTGCTCTCGTCATGAGTATGGTTATCCTCGATTTAGGATTGGCGATCTTGCTCGCAGATGATCCGTCGGAACTCATCGCGATTGCAAGTCAAGCGGTCTTCCCGATGCTGTTTGCAAACATGATCGGGATTATCGTCTTCATCGTCATCTTACGGACGCAACTCCGGTTCGAAAAGGAATTGTTTGTTCGCGAAAGTGCCCGTTCCTCTCGGTTGTTGACTGTCATCCGTCCACTTCGAAAAGAAGGCATGACAGCAGACGTCGCCTGTCAGATTGGCACGACGATTTTAGAAGAAACTAAAATTGACCGAGTCGTCCTGCTCGGACCTGCAGAAGTGCTCGTCGATATTGAAGCGGGCGAAACACCTGTGTACGGCGGTAGATTTCAACCGAATGTACAACGTTGGATTGAAGAAGCGGTCCCGTTACAAGTCGAAGACCGGACGACGAATCAAATTCTCTCGTTTCATCCGTTACAGATGGATGGAGACAAGGCCGGTATCGTATGTTATTTTCCGAGTCATTTGTTTGATGACACGATTGAACAGACGACGGAACAACTCGTTCAGCTGTTTGCGCGTGAGCTCGTAACGTATCGAGAAGAGCAACTCGAAAAACGCTCGCTCCCTAAAATGAAACCGTTCCTCCATCCGAATTATTTACGGGGAATCGTGGACGAAATCCATCAGACCGCTGATCCGGGGACACCGGTCAAACAAAAGCTAGGCTCTTTGCTCCAACTATTGACGGTAGCACGCTGGGGAGAAGATTATCCACTTCGTGACGAAATCACGACCTTAAAAGCCTATCTCGCTCTCGAAGGGACAAGACGGGGTCAAAATCAGTTGACCCATGCGGATATCACGATTGATTTAGATGTCGAGACGGCAATCGAAGAGACGCTCATCATGCCCTTCCTATTAACGAAGCTAGTCGACAATGCGTTAAGGCATGCGTTTTCGAAAGTCGGTCGCCGTTCACAAATTAACGTACGTGCTTTTCGTCAGAAGAACGATCTTGTCTTAGAAGTCAGTGATAACGGCGTCGGAATCGGACCAGATGTGAAACGACGGCTCGAAGAAGATGCTTTGACGGAGACGAGCACGTTATTTTTACTACGACGGGCGCTCGACATCAAGTATGGAAAAGCCGCGACGTGTACGATTCATTCTCGTCTCAACCAAGGAACGCGTGTCGTGCTAACCTTGCCGCTACAAATAGCTGAGGAAGGTTAACTCAGAACTTAACATGACTGTATCAGCAGGAATCGTCTTGAAGTGAAAATCGGATTCGACATGTGTCGAGTCCGGTTTTTTAGAAAGGGAACGTTTTTGCGGGTACTGTTGTTTTTTTTTAGGAGAAGGTGGGTAAAAATGAAAGCAGGCAACGATAAGATATAGGAGGAAGAAGCGGATGATTACAAAAAAAGAAGTCGGACGATCCGGCGAACGACCGATCATCGCTTTTACATTGATGAATCGATTGGGACACAGTGTCGACCTGTTGAACCTCGGCGGTAAAATCACGGCGATTCGTGTCCCTGATAAGCAGGGGAAGATTGAGAATGTCGTTCTCGCATTTGACGAGCTCGACCAATATTTAGATGATCCCCATCACTTAGGTGCGACGATTGGTCGTGTCGGAGGACGAATCGCCAATGGGGCATTCGCGCTCGAAGGGATGAACTATCTACTCGAACAAAATGAAGGAGATCATCATTTACATGGTGGGAGTGTCAACTGGTCGAATCGCTTTTTTGATTATGAGATTGAAGGCGATTTGCTTCACTTGTCACTCGTCAGTCCGGATGGTGAGAATGGATATCCGGGACAGCTCGATGTGCGATTGACGATCGAGTGGACGGATGAGGATGCATTGACGTTGACGTATGATGCGACGACGACGGCTTCAACACCGTTTAGTCCGACGAACCATACGTATTTCAATTTAACAGGAGACGCGAAGACGACAGTGGAGCAACACCGCTTGCGGATGGATGCACCATTTTATGTCCCGCTCGATCAAGACGCGTTACCGACGGGCGAAATTTTATCCGTTCATGAGACCGTTTTTGATTTTCGGACAGCGCGGCCGTTATATGAAGTGACGCATGCCCCTGACGAAGCGCTCCGCCAGGTCGGAAGCGGAGTCGATCATCCCTTCCTTCTGAAAGAGGGGGGCGAAATCGTCCTCGAAGAACCAGTCAGTGGTCGGACGTTACGTGTCGTGACAGAACAACCGGGTGTCGTCGTCTATACGGGCAACCATTTAGGGGGAGACTTTACGATTGCCGGTCGTCGCGCGACGCCTTACCTTGGCATCTGTTTTGAGACACAAGGACTGCCGGACGCCATCAATCAACCTGATTTCCCATCCGTCGTCTTACGCGCGGGCAATCGGTATCAAAAGCGGACGACCTTCCAATTTAGCCGAATACAGTGATGTTTCTCGCGAATATTAAGTTCGTATGTGGTAGGATAAAGCGAGAAGAATCTAACGGAGGCATAAGAAAATGACTAAAATAGCATGGGTGACCGATAGTATGGCCTATTTCAAAAAGGAAGAGGCAGACGCAATCGGCGTCAATGTCGTACCGATTCAAATCTTGCTCGGGGATACTGCCTACAACGAAGACACGATCACAGTCGAGCGTTTGTTCCGCGCACTTGATGCGGACAAGAAGTTGGTCGCAAAGACATCACAACCAATCTTCGGCGAGTTCGTTGGTACGTATGAACGCCTAAAAGAAGAAGGATATGATTGTGCGATTGCTGTGCACTGTACGAATGGATTATCAAGTACGGTCCAAAGTTCTGCATCAGCTGCAGAAGCGGCAAGTTTCCCAGTCCATATCATCGATTCGCATACTGCGTTTGAAAACCAACAAGAGTTCATTCGTTACGGGATGGAGCTCGAAGCACAAGGAAAGACTGTCGAAGAGATTACAGCAGCTTTGACGAACTTATCGAAACGGACGCATTTTTATATGATCGTCGGGAACATGGAGACGATGCGCCGCGGTGGACGGGTTTCGTCAGGAGATTTGTTCCTCGCGAACTTACTCAACATCAAACCGATCATCACGACGGACGAAGCGGGGAAAATCGTTCCGTTTAAAAAGGCACGTTCACTTAAAAAAGCGTATATCGAAATGATTAAACAAATCGAAAATATCATGCGTCAGAAGACATTCTATAAGAACCGGATTTATGTCGCCACGACGCTTGCGCCAGACATGGCAGCCGATCTGCGGAGCAGTGTCGCAGCGAAGTTTCCGGAATTGACGATTCTTGAAGGGACGTTCGGTCCAGCGATTGGAACACATGCCGGAGCAGAAACAGTCGGCCTTTTCTGGTTGAACGATTAAATGAAAAAATAAAGCAGGTCTGTCATTCTCCGCTCAGCGGACGAGGCAGACCTGCTTTTTAGTTTGTTGCGAGTGCACAGACGATACCAAGAAAAGCTGCACTGATGCCAAGGACGTAGCTTGTTCCGAGGTAAAGAGCGAGTGTCCGTCTATTTTCATGTTGGAGCAGTTGGAGCGTCTCGAGCTTAAAGGTCGAAAAGGTCGTAAACGAACCGAGAAATCCCGTCCCGAGAAACAACGTCCACGTCGAATCGAGATGAAGACCGATGACGAGACCGAGTAAAAAAGAACCGCTGACATTACCGATGAATGTCGCGAGCGGGAAGTCGCGCGTCCAAAACGTCTTCGTCCACTGACTGAGTGCAAAACGACTGATGGCGCCAAAAAAAGCACCGAGTCCGAGTGCGAGAAGGGTCATGTGTTATCCCTCCTTGTCGTGAACTGCCGGAGACGGCGCGTCCCGAGCGCGTAACCGAGGTACGAACAAAATAATCCGCCGAATAGACTAAGGAGGACATAAAGTACGGCGAAGCCATATAGACTGGTCCGCAGTAACGTGACCGCTTCGACGCTAAACGTCGAGAATGTCGTGAACGAGCCGATGAAGCCTGTTCCGAGCGCCGTCATCGCATATTGATGAAGTAAATTTGTGCGGAATAAAAAGTGGGTGGCATACCCTAAAACGAAACAGCCGAGAAGATTAATGCAGACCGTTGCGACGGGGAACGTCCCTGTCGCTAGTTGACCGATTGCTAGACTCAGACCGTATCGTGCTGAGGCGCCGAGTACACCGGCGAAACCGACTAAAACATAAAGCATTCTATCATCCATCCTCTACCTGTATCGTGTTTTCAACATACGCTGTTTTGAATCGAAGCGTCAAGTAGGTAAAAAAGAACCACTAAACCTCTCTTCCTTCACAACCGATAGATGACTATACGAACAAGAGAAGGAGTTTTGCAGATGGTATCGCCGCTCGAACAGCTCAGTACTAAAATCTTATCGCGTCTCATCCCGACATTGATTACAGTCGCCCATCCGTTGATTTTCATTTTTGCCCAGATGGATTACGTTTCGATGCAAGCTTTTTATCAATTTTTAATCGGTGGTGTGCTATTGACTGTGGCGTTACTCGCCGGGCATCATTTTTTCGGACAATATTCGAGTGGCAAGTACATCCAAATCGCGTTGACATACATGGTACTCGCCCTTGTCATTATTACCTTACCGACAGAGAGTATTTGGACGATTGCCTATCTATACCTCGTTATGTCGGTCGTCTACTTGATTCCCCGGATTGTCGTGATGGCGGGAGTACTCGGTCTGCTCGAACTCGTCATGTTTACAAGCATCGGAACGGTTGAGTTTACGAATCTGTTCGACTTGATTGTTGCGCTCGTTATTTACTTGATGACGTTCGCAGCTGCCGTCTTTGTTGCTGTGTTCGGTCGCAACGTCATGACGGAAGTTCAGCGTCAACAGGAAAAAGCGGAGACGTATGCAGAAGTTTCGCGGACGACGCTTGCTCAGTCCGCTGCGACTGCGACAGATGTGACGACGTTTACGGAAGAAATGAGTGAAACGGTCGATACGGCAAAAGCGTCATTCGAAAAAATCGATGATGCGATGAAGATGCTTGCTGCGAACTCGGCGAAAAATGCGACATCCGTCCGGCAAATTCGGCAAATGAACGAAAGTAACGTCCAGTCGCTTGCCGATGTCACATTAGCCGTCGACCGGGCACTTGAGCGAAGTTCGTCATCGAAAGTCACGGCAGAGAACAGTCAAGAGACAATCAGTGAAGCGGGTGAGTCACTCCAACAATTGACGGTCAGCATGGGTGAGTCCGTGACGTCATTCGGTCAGCTCGCAGGACGATTCCAAGAAATCGTGACGATCACGTCGAGCATCAATGCCATCGCGACGCAAACGAATTTACTAAGTTTGAATGCTTCAATCGAAGCGGCACGCGCCGGAGAATTCGGAAAAGGATTCACCGTCGTCGCCCAAGAAATTCGTAACTTGTCGTCACAAACGGCAGAAGCGTCAAAAGAAATCAATCAAATCATCGAGCGCGTCGAACGTGACGTGACGAATACGGGAAGTGCGATCAATGCGAGCACGACGTTACTTCGTCAGCAAGAGGAGCGGATGCAGCGGAGTCAGGAAGCCTTGCAGACGATTGCAGCGGATTCGTCGGATTCAGTCCAAGCAATCAGCGGTGCCCGTCAGCAATTCGCTACGATTACGAGTAGCTTAACGGATATCACGCAGGCGACAGAACAGCTGGATGCCTTCATGGATCTGTTATTGACGAGCAGTGATCAGTTATCCGGTCTGACGCGCTCACAAGTCGAACAGATTCGTGATTTACAGCACGCGATTCATGCGTTGAACGCGACGGCATCGACGCTGCGTGAGACGACGCAAAAAGGTTAACAAATAAGCACACCGCCCTACACGCGGTGTGCTTTTTCGTTTGTGGAACAAGCAGAATGGGAACATAGTAAAAGTGAATGATTGAACTACCCCCACCTACGCTACGCTAAGAGGTGGAGGATTCCTGAGTTATCCGACCTATCGATCGAAACGTTATCAGGCTAACCCCGTCGTCCCGACGGTTGAAAGTTAATCTTGTCCGTTTCTTTTGTGCGGATGCCTACTCTGCTTGGTTTTCGCTACTTCGGTCATCCGCAAGGTGAACGTTGAAGATTTTACGTGACAGACGAACTTCCTGTCACAACCCTATATCTTCAGTTTTCAAAGAACGTGACATTTTAATTGTTCCTGCTTTTGCTTGTTGTTAAACCAAAAAAATGTAGGGCAATTGATGTGTCGTAAGACACACCTTGCCCGAAGGCGATTCATCTCCCACCTACGCTGGGCTTCGCCCCAAGACGCTTAGAGGTGGGAGTATTCTCGCCTGATTTTTGATAAATTAAAGGAGGACGATGAGATGAAAGCAGCGTATATCGAACAATATGGTGGATCGGATGAGTTCAAGGTAGGAGAGATTGAGCAACCGACGATTGGTGTAGACGATGTATTGATTGAAGTTCATGCAGCGAGCGTCAACCCGGTTGATTGGAAGTTACGTGAAGGGTACTTAAAAGAGATGCTCAGTTACGACATGCCGCTCGTCATCGGTTGGGATGTATCGGGTGTTATCAAAGAAGTCGGAGCGAACGTGACCGATTTGAAGGTCGGAGATGAAGTCTTCAGCCGCCCGGATATTGCCCGTCAAGGCACATATGCCGAGTATGTTGCGGTCGATGCCCATCTTGTCGTCAAAAAACCGGCTTCGCTGAGCTTTGAGGAGGCCGCATCACTCCCACTCGTCGCACATACGGCGTGGCAAGTCATGTTCGAAGTGATGGATGCGAAACCAGGCGACCGGATTTTCATCGGTGCCGGTTCAGGTGGCGTCGGGACGGTCGCAATCCAGCTCGCGAAAGCACATGGCTTGTATGTCGTCACGTCAACGAGCACGCCGAACGTCGATTGGGTCAGTGAACTCGGAGCCGATGAAGTCATCGACTATAAACAACAAGACCCGGCAGACAGCGTGCGTGACCTCGATTTCGTTTTCGATACGATGGGGGGAGACGGACAGGGCAAACTGTACAACATGCTTAAAGAAAATGGGATGCTCGTCTCAATTTCAACGCCGCCGAACGAAGAGGAAGCAAAACAGGCGAAGGCACGCGTCGAATATGTCTTCATGCAGCCGACAGGCGAACGGATGAAAAAAATTGCGGAAGCCGTCGAAAAAGGTGAACTGAAACCCGTCGTCGACCGGATCTTTGATCTTGAGGATACGAAACAAGCCCATGATTACGGAGAAGAAGGGCATGCGAAAGGCAAGATCGTCATTAAAGTGAAATGACCTAAGAACGTCTTGACTCAAACTTTGAGCCAAGGCGTTTTTTAAACGTCATTTTACATACCATAGCAAAAAAACAACCTGGTTAAAAATAATAAAAGGTCAACCTCTTGCCTCTTTCTATACTAGGGACATCACATTACTAGTCAAAGGAAAGAGGAGGAAGAAACATGAAAAAAGTAATCAAGTGGGGCGCGTTTCTCGTCATCGGGTTCATCATTCTCTCAGCATTACTAAACAGCGAAGAACCAAAAACAGCGGAGCCGGAAACGACCGTGGAAGGGAAGGAAGAAAAAGAAACAACGAAACCAAAGGCGGTTGCAAAGCCGGCCGTAAAAAAAGTGATTCCGAAGGTGGGCGATCAAGTGAACGTCGGCAAATTGACCTATACCGTCAATGACGTCAAACAGGTCGCGACTCTCAGTAACGCATTAGGTGAAAAAAAGACGTCGGGTCAATTTCTCGTCGTTGACGTGACGATTTTGAATCGGGACAAGGAAGAACGGTTCGTCGACAGCGAAATGTTTAAAGTCAAAGTCGGCGATACCGAATATTCAGCAGATGCAGAACTCGGTTCTTATGCGAACGAAGGCGGACTCGGATTTTTCCTGGAGACGATCAATCCGAATATCGAAAAACAAGGAAAGATTGTATTCGAGCTACCGAAGAATGCAAAAGGATACGTGCTCGAAGTCTCATCCGGTTTCGGCTGGGCCGGTGGAGAGTCGAAACAAATTAAGTTATGACACAAGGTACAATAGACAAAGTGCGATCGGGAGATCAAGCGTCTTTTTTCGTTGCTTTCCTCGGGCGAGGCGCAAGCCGTTGCTCCTTGATCCTAACGGACAATGAGCAGGGTCTTGCCTGCCTCTGAAAGTGCGTTAAAAACGCACTTTTCCCCGCAGGAGTCAACGAAACGCGACGCTTTTAGATAATACCGTGAAAGAAATCCAGTCATGCAGACGGTTTAGGGCGAAATCCGTCTCGCATCGCTTTGAAGACGAGGCGAGACAGGGAAGCGCGACCGGATTGTCTCTGGTTATCGTATGTTCACGCTTCATAAGAGTTTGTCTACACGCTGAAACTCCCTTCCGATGTGGAAGGGAGTTTTTTTGTTGATCAAGTGATATCTGACAAAAGCGACAACCTGTTCAGTGGGAAACAGACGTTGAGCGGAGGAGACGGTCGAGTAACATAAGTGTCTCCGGCTGATCCTGTAATGTCGTCTGCAAAAAGGAGCGTTCTTGTTCGAGTAACGCAGCATAGCGACGCCCAGCTTCTTGATGTGTCGCCGGAACGAGAACGTCATAAACGGCTTCGAACGGGACACGCTGGTCGTCCGGTAAGTAATCTGGAATCGTCTTCAGTCCGAGTTGGGCCCGTTCCGGCAGATGGTGGTGCAACAGGACTTTGGCGAACTTCGTCAACGCACTGCGTAACATTTCGACCGCCCATAAGCCGTTGCCGCGTGCGGCGGCTTTTTGATACTGAAAGTAAAACCAAACGGCGTCAATCGCCTCGTCTTCGAATTCCTGCTGCGACAGGGTCAGAGAACTCTCTTCGATAAACGGGGCTAACTGATTTTTTGGATCATATAGGACGCGGATGGCATCTTTTTGATTTAACGAAGCAACCGTGACGGTAAATAAGTCGACATGTAACAGATCATCGTAGACGGCAATCATTTGCGGGGCGACGATGAACAGATCATCGTGCCAAATGACGGGCCGATACGCTTCGAGGTGCGCCAGGCGGCGCGGTAAGAATTCCGAAACGGTTTCTTCCGCGACGAGACAGTAGAGGTCGAGATCGGAATGGAAATCTTCTTCCCCCCGACCGAACGAGCCTTTCAAAAAAATCGCTTCGACGGTCGGATCCTGTTTGAGCCGGTCTGTAAGTTGTTCGATGGCATATAGCTGGTGCATAAGTAAGTCACTCCTTCAAGCAGTCTATTTCTTCAGTATACGTGAAATAAGGGAGATTATTCCATTGTCATTTTTTACTGATTGCTTAAATCGCGTGAGGAAAGAAAAAACAACTACACAAAAAAGGGCTGGCTCAAAAGCCATCCCTTTGGATCATCAGCCGTTTCAAATACTTAGTGCAAAGAAGCTGCCTTCTGTTCTTGTTCTTTTTGTTCCATATGTGCGGCATGCTGTTCGCCCCAATGGTTCATCGCATGGAGGATTGGCATGAGTGTCCGCCCGTAATCCGTTAAGGAGTATTCGACACGGGGTGGAACGACTTGGTAGATTTCACGGTGTACGATATCGTTTAGCTCAAGTTCACGCAGTTGTGCCGTCAACATCTTTTGGGTGATGTTCGGTAGATGTCGTTTTAATTCACTGAAGCGGAGTGTCCCGTGCGTGATGAGCTCAAGCAAAATCGATGGTTTCCATTTCCCCGTCAAAATCTCGAGTGCAGTCTCGACGCGACAGATGGGTGTCTCTTGCATCATCGTTCCTCCTTCGTAGTATCTTTTTAGAAACTATACCACTTTTTTGTACCTACTTCCGTTCCCGCTGCTTCCGGGGGATAATGAACCTAGAAAGTGAACGTACAGGAGGAATAACCATATGACAATCCATTCAGAGATTACGCTCGGACCGGTCAGCTTACGGATTACGGATTTAGAACAATCGATTTCATTTTACCGCGATTTACTCGGACTAACGGTACTCGAACAGACAGGGAACACAGCGACACTCGGTGCAAAAACAACACCACTCGTCCTGTTGGAAGAACGGGTGGACGCGCGACGTCTTCCACCTAACTCGGTCGCAGGACTGTATCATTTCGCGATTTTATTGCCAAGCCGAAAAGAACTTGGGTTCGTCATCCGCAACTTGATTGCAAATGACGTTGATCTTGGTCAAGGCGACCATCTCGTCAGTGAAGCGTTTTATTTATCCGATCCGGACGGGAACGGGATTGAGATTTATGCCGATCGTCCGCGGGAGACGTGGTCCTATGAGGCGAACGGGGACGTCAAGATGACGACAGACTCCGTCGATTGGCAAAGCATGCTCATTGAAGCAGGCGAAGAAGACTGGCACGGGATGCCGGCAGATACGGTCATGGGACACGTGCATTTCCATGTCAAATCACTTGAAGCCGGGCGGAAGTTTTATGTCGAGACGCTTGGTTTTGAAGTAGCAGCGGATGCGTCACGGATGAAAGCCTTGTTCGTTGCAGCTAACGGTTATCACCACCATATCGGAATGAACCTCTGGGCAGGACCGGACGCACCAAAGACACCGGCTGATGCCGTCGGACTAAGTTATTGGACATTGGTCTACCCGGACAAATCCGTGTTAGAAGAAGCAGTTGCGGCAATCGATGCTTCGCTCTACCAAGTAGAGCTGACGGAAGACGCGGTGTACATCACGGATGATGCCGGCATTACGGCACGACTGGTTACGAAATAATGAAAAATGGACCTTCTCATTGGAGAGGGTCCATTTTGTCAGTTAATTTTGTCCGGATAAAGCAGACGGGGCATTGCCATCATAACGACTGACAAGTTCATATGGTCGGACGGTATAGAGGGCATGCGGCAAATAAACGGGATTCATCGCATCGAGGGCGCGGATTTGGAAATGCTCCCGTTTGATATAGGTGTCGACATTCTCACGCGTGACTGGGAAGAAGCCGACGTCCGTCGTCTCGCCTTCTTGTGCTTGTAATTCACCGCTGACGTACGTCCCGCGGAAGGCGACGCAGATGATATGACTTGATATATTTTGGTAGATGCCGGTAATGCCGTCGATCGCGACGTCAACACCGGTTTCTTCTTTGACTTCACGTTTAACGGCGTCAAGAATCGATTCATTGTTTTCAACTTGTCCACCCGGTAACTCATACGTGTCGCCACGCTGAAGGTTGCGGACAAGCAAGACTTCACCAGCATCGTTCGTTATATAGGCGGTGACACTGACGATTGCACGGGGTGGCGTATAGACACCTGTCGCCGTCATGAAGTCTTCCGTCGATTTGATGTAGAGGTTTTTCCCGAGGCGGGCGCGTTTCTTCATCGCTTCTCGGCGTAAGGCGCTGTTGCGGACATCACGGTCGACTTGCTCATAATGCTCGCGATCGCGATATTCCCAAATGGCAATGACTTCATCTTCCGATTCCGTCACCCAGCGGCCGACAAGACGGGCACCATGACTGATTTGTAGGGGAAAGAGATAGGTGTGAAAGAACTCGGTAAATTCCTGTAGTCGTTCCGGGCGAATCGTATAGGTCTTCCGGCGATGTAACATGAAAATTCCTCCTCTATCGTACAAGCAGATATACGTTCAGGTTCTTTACTACACTTCTCTTCGTGTAAGCGGATTCCCTTCTTTTTCAAATGAATCAAGATAACTAAAAAAACGACTTCACGGGGAGCAAAGTCGTTTCAGCCTCTAAGCAAAATCTCGTTCTTTTTTGTTATCAAGGAGTGATGGATGGCGTTTGATGGCATGGCTCATTTTGGCGATTGCACCGTCACCTGTGACGTTTGCTGCTGTACCGAAGCGGTCTTGTGCGCTATCAACGTACAAAAATTAAAATTAAAATGTTTTCGGTTCAAAATACTTTGTTCGACAAAGAGCACTCAAAATCAAAAAAATCGGGCATACTGTCTGTATAGAGAAAAAAGGAAGTGATGAACTAATGGATATCATGGCACTCGTCCGACTGGCGGGCGGCATCATGTTTACTCCGCTATCGGATGATGTTTTGATGATGGGATATACAGCGTTACGAATCAAAGAAGGTGTGCATCCTGTTCTCATCTGGCTGGCCGCGTGGCCGGTATTTTTTATTTCCTTTGCCTGGTTTTATTTATTAGCACGTTTCTTCCGCGAAATTCCCTTCATCAAAAAATTCATGAAAGTTAAATTTTTGACGCGCGCCGAAGACATTCTGGATCGCCGTGGTCTTTGGGCGATTGGGCTGTCCTTCTTTTTACCGGGCGTGCGCCATCCGATTCATTATGTCGCGGGATTACTCGCGTATCCGCTTCCGCGTTACCTAGGGATGACCTTTTTAGCTGCCGGGTTATACACCGGCCTTTGGACATTCATCATCGTCCGCATTGGTCAGGCGGTCACGTGGTCGGAGTTATGGGAATGGATCATGACAAACCCGAGCATGATTTTTATCATCCTTGCCGTCGTGTTGATTATTGCTGTTGCCTCCATCGTGCATGCGAGACGGCGACACCAACTGGAGAAAGAAGCGGTTGCTGAGTGACTAAGAGCACGGTTAGCAAGCTTAAAATGATCATAAAAAAAGACACGTTCGCCGAAGCGGAACGCGTCTTTCGTTTGAATGAAGTTGATGAAGTGAACTTACGCGTTTTGACGTTTGCGTGCAACGACGATTCCAGCTGCACCAAGTGCAAGACCGAAGAGTGCGAGTGCACCTGTTGTTGCATTGTTGTTTGTGTCGCTCATGCCGCCGTTACCTGTGTTCGGCATTGAACCTGGCGTACCGTCCATGAATTTCTCAGGTGATTGTTTGACGATTGCTTCACCGAGGTTTTCCCCGACACCGTACATGTAAGCATATGACTCACGGAACGTGTCGACTGAACCTTTGTAGTCGCCTTCTGTATACTGCATGAACGTGTCTTGGACATACGTTTCATGGCCAGCGACGGCTTCTTGTGCTGCTTTTGTCGGAAGGTTTTCTTCCGTTGCTGCTCCGAGGAACGCGCCGAAGTCGTTCGTGAACATTTTGAGCATGTCTTGTGCGTCACCCATCATTTTTTTATCATCGTTGATGGCTGCTGTGACGAGGTTCGCTTGTGCTTCGATGTGGTTTTTCGTCCAGACTTGCTCGAACTGATCCGCACCGGCTTGACCGTAGATTGATTTAATCGCGGCTTTGAAGTCAGCTGTGTGCATGTCTTCCGCCCAGTTCGCTGCATCGTAGTCTTTCGCTTGATCGACGCCTGCTGTCATGCTGATGTTCGCAAGAGCGACGTGTTCAGCAGCGAGGCTGTTGAGTGTTGACCGGAGGTCAGCGGCTTTTGTATCAGCTTTCGAGTTATCGAACTTCTCAGGCATCTGTGTTGTGATAGCGACTGAGAGAGCTTTCGAGATGTCATACATGCGGCTGTAGCCTTCACGGAACGTGTTGTACGATCCTTCATAGTCGCCTGCTGCATACTCTTGGAATGTTTTATAGACGTCCGCTTCGTGGGCACGGAGGACTTCTTCAGCAGCGGCTTTCGGGAGTTTACCTTCTGTCGCTGTGTCGAGGAAGCTCGAGAGATCCTGGACGAACTCTTCTGTCTCGGCTTTTGAAGCATTGATGCCTTCTTGGTCATCCGCTTTGACGGCTTTGACGAGGTCCGTTGTGTATTTGTTGTGATCGACGAAGATTTTTTCGAATTGTTTTGCACCTTCGTCGCCATAGACTGAAGCGATTGCCGGTGTCATGTCGAGTGCGTTCTGTTTGAGTGCTGCTTCATAATACTCAGCGTCTTTCGAACCATCATATTGTTTTTTCATGTCCATGACGGCAAGCACGAAGTGCTCAGAAAGCAATTGGTCGAGTGTCGCACGAAGGTCTGCTGCTTTCGTTTTGACCGTGACGTTTTTTGCTTTGTCCTCATGCATCATGTCGTCTGAACCGCCTGACGCGAATGCTGCCGTTCCTGGTAAGACGAGTGCTGCTGCCATTGCTGATGCTGCGAATTTTTTAGTGTGTTTCATCTGTAATCATCCTTTCAAATTTGGGTTTTATTTTAACCAAGCTGGTAATTCGTTTCCTCATCGTTCTGAACAGCTTACGCACCGGGATTTCGTTTGGATTTAAAAAGTTTTAAAAAGTTGAAGAAAATCTGAAATGTAATGTTGATGCGTATTTGTTCCTGTCTTGCTTGCCGTTCTGTGTAGCTTACGCACATGTAAGGGAATTGGATTTAAAAAATATGAAAAAAATTAAAAATCATTTAGTGAACTTGTAGAAAAAGTAAGTAATTTCATATAAAAGCTATGAAATAACTGTGGAGAACTAACTCATAAACTCACTTAATTAATACGCAGACATCTCACTGAATCGGCAAAAAATCGCCACAGTAGCAACGTTTTGTCGGTTGTGTAACCGCTTATACTTATCTTGTGTTCACAGGGTGGACATATTTTTAGGGGATTGAGGGGGGAACTATCATGGCAGAACGGAATCAAACTTCGAAACAACAGCGAAGTTGGTACCAGTCGATGTGGCGGTGGCACTTTTATGCAGGTATTATTTTTGCACCTATTTTTATCATCCTTGCCGTCACAGGTTCGATTTACTTATTTAAACCACAAATTGAGGACAGGCTTTACAAGGAAATGGTCTTTACGGAACAGTCAGGAGAACGTGTCTCGTTAGAAAAACAAGTGCAGGCCGTGACAGAGAAATATCCGGATGCAACGGTTTCGTCGATCGGACAATTTGAAGAAGCCGATCGGACAACACGAATCGGTGCGATGTTCGGGGAAGAATCCGGCTTCGTCTATGTCGATCCCTACACAGCAGAAGTAACGGGAAAACGTATGGGTGAGGGGCCACTCGGATTCATCAAAACCGTTCATGGCGAGTTGTTTGCCGGGAAGATCGGAAATTTGCTTGTCGAGCTCGCAGCAAGTTGGGCCATCATTTTACTGATTACCGGTACATATCTGTTTTGGCCACGCGGCGACCGGGGCAGTTTCAAACGTGTGTTTTTTCCTTCTTTTAAAAAGAAAGAGGGATCCCGTAATCTTTGGAAGGGACTTCATGGTTCCGTTGCAATCTGGTCGACGCTCGGACTTGTCCTCATCATTGGTTCCGGACTTGCTTGGTCGGGAGTAGCCGGGGAATGGATCAATACGATTGCGACAAAAACGAATTCGAACTTCCCACAATATGCGTTCGGACCTGATGAGACGTTGACGTCACAAATCGTCACGAAAGACATTGCGACGGACATACCGTGGGCGACACAAAATGACGTCGTCCCGACTTCCGGACCAGCGAAGCCGATTACGTTGAGCGTATCGGAAGCGAATGCCGAGGCGAAACAACTAGGGATTGTCAAACCGTATCAAATCACGCTGCCACAAGGGGAGCAAGGTGTCTATACGATTTCATCCTTACATAGTAATCCGATGAAAGAGAAAACGATGCATATCGATCAATATTCGGGGACGGTGTTATCGAGCGTCACGTTTGCAGATTATGGACTACTCGCAAAAATGATTTCGATGGGAATCGGTTTCCACGAAGGAAAACTATTCGGCTTATTAAATCAGTTGGTTGGATTGGCACTTTGTCTAGGATTGATTTTCATCGTGGTGAGTTCATTTGTTTTATGGTGGAAACGTCGTAACGGAGCAGGAAAGTTAACTGCCCCTAAACGTGCCGTCGACCAACGTGTCAAAAAGATTGTAGCCGGATTGATTTTATTGATCAGCTTGACGATGCCGCTTGCTGCCTTGTCGGTCATTACAATCATCGTGCTCGACTTGTTGATTTTCGGTCGTCTTCATAACAAAAGTAAGGGGGTAGCCGCATGAAACGACTATGCATGACGGGAGCGTTGGTCGGCAGTGTCCTGTTACTCGCCGGATGCCAGTTCGAAACAAAAGCAGCACCACCGATGATGAAAGTCGGACTGTACGCACCGGAAAAGATTGGGGCAGATACGAATACGACTGTTGCGGTCGAGATTGAAAATCCGCAGGACATTGATGTCGTCCACGTGCAAGTCACACCGATTGGAAGCGATGAAACGCAGACGTTTGAAACGGAAAAGCGAGACGGTCACTACGTGAGCAGCATCCCGTTTAAAAAATCAGGCGTCTACGTTGTCAACGGGATGGTCCATGTCGGTGAAAAAGTCTATACACCGAAGTCGCTCGTTCAGGTGGGCGATGTTTCAGAGACAGAGCTTGAGCAGGCACAAGACATGTATCGGTCGCAAGCACCCGCGACGCACGAAGGGCATGGTGGACATCATCATTAAGAAATGAGGCTGGGACATAACTCAGCTTTATAAATGAGAAGGCCCTCGAAACGTTTTTCGTTTCGAGGGCCTTCTTCTTATGATGAAAAACATATTTTAAGTAAACAAATAAGGACTGCCTCTGATAAAGTTAAAGTGACGAAACAATTCATCATCGGTGAGCTGTCGAAAGCGGATCTCAAATTGTTGCAAGATGGAGCCAAACCCTCTAGCGGTAATGAAGGACATCATCATTAAAATTGAAAAACACCTTTCCTGCTCAAAATCAGGAAAGGTGTTTTTGGGTTTGAGCGACGAAGGACAAAATTTAAAACTATTTGGGGACACCTTACGTACTCTAAATGTAGCTAAAAAAATGAAGTCTAAAATGGAACTTAAGAAAGGAGGAGGACCGTTGAAACAACGCATCGGTATAGTGATAATGCTTGTCCTGGTCGGTTTTACGTTCCAGGTGACACTAGTCGGCGCAACGGAACTGCAGGCAGAGCATCTGCTGACGGATCCATTGACGTCGAGCGAAGTCATCCCGGTCGAAGATCGTGAAGTCGAGCCAGGTATCATCCCGCGTATCTTACCGTGGGTCGTCAGTAGTTTGTTACTCAGTGCCTTCGTGACGTTTCTCCTCCTGCGTCGTAAGCCAAAACGGCAATAAAAAATGACCCACTTTTTCCGACATTTCAGACGGAATGAGCGGGTCATTTTTTTTGAGCTTGCGGCACAACATATCGCTTCCGCCAACAGTTTCGAGTAAGGCCGGGGAGGGACAGATGGTAAAGAATAACAGCGGTCACGGCGAACGCACGTAAGCCGTCAAGGCCTGGCATGTATGTAGTCGGGCGGTTCAATGATTTCATAAGTAGACAAACTCCTTTAATGCTGTGCCTAAAGAATTACATTCCCTAGTGTATCGAATTCCAATTCGTAAGGAGTGTCGAAGCAGTAACAACCGGAGTTAAGAATTGCTTAAGAAACATCATGCGATGGAGTGCAGAAACATCACGGATACTATTCTTATCAGATGAAAATGAAAAGGATGTGACGTGAAAATGGATTGGATGGCTTTTGTTCGGTTAGCGGGTGGCATCATGTTTACTCCGTTATCGGATGACGTATTGATGATGGGACACACGCTACTCGGGGTGATAGAAGGAACGCATCCTCTGAAGATATGGTTGATGACCTGGCCGGTATTCGTGATCGCCTTTACGTGGTTTTACCTGATCGCCCGATTTTTCCGGGAAGTTCCGTTCGTGAAAAAAATCATGAAGTCGCGTTTCCTCGCTCAAGCCGAAACGATTTTGGAGCGACGTGGGGGATGGGCGATCGGACTATCGTTCTTTTTACCGGGTGTCCGGCATCCGATTCATTACGTCGCAGGATTACTGAACTATCCGCTTGGCCGTTATGTCGCGATTAATGTTGTGGCGGCTGGCGTGTATACAGGCGTTTGGACGTTTCTCATCGTCCGGATCGGGAAAGTAGTGACGTGGTCGTTTGTTATGAATCGCGTAACGGAGAATCCGATGCTTCTCGGGCTTGGTGTAATTGGGGGTATTGCGGTTCTCGGTTTTCTCGTTTGGCAACAAAAGCGGGGACGTTCCCTGACGATGCAAGTGACTGGGACACCGCATACTAGATGAACTGCAGGACTGAATCTAAAAGGAGTCACGCGCATGCTTTACTCAGGCGATCAAGAAAACCCGCTTCCCTGTGCGGACAGGAAGGCGGGTTTTGTTTGTTTCTGACAGGACAGCATCTGGTGCATGGCGCGCTTCTGTCTGTGTAAAAGTGAACTCCGGTATCCTCATTTTAATGAATCGGGAACTGGAGTGTGACGATGAAGCGACCGTCCTGCGAATCAAGACGGAACGTGCCGGAATGGCGGGCGACGATTTGTTTTACAATCGACAGTCCGATTCCTGAGCCGCCGTTCGAGCGGGACACGTCTGAGTTGACGAAGGGTGTTTCGAACGCCTCTAACTGGTCCGTCGTCAACGCGTGGTCAATCGCATTGGAGCAGGAAAACAACATATGGTCCGGCTGGCGGACGATGTGAAACAGCAGTTGTCCGGTTCCATGCAGTTCTGCATTACGGATCAAATTTTCGATCAATCGGACGATCAGTTGAGGATCGACCTGTAATACGAGTTGTTCCGGTCCCTCGTAACGGTAAGATGTATCCGGATGTTGGCTCGCGACCTGGTGGAGCAAGGTCACGAAGTCAACCGGTTCGAGATGGACCGGGTATTCTTTGTTTGAGAGCTTGGCTAATGCGAATAGCTCGTCAATCCGTGCTGCGAGCGTTTCCGATTGACGGCTCACGATCGATAAAAATTCTGCCCGTTCGGAATCAGACAACGTCTGATTGTGTTCCGACAGCCACTGGATGAATCCTTGGATTGACGTGAGTGGTGTCCGTAAGTCGTGCGAGAGGCTCGTGATTAAATGGATTTGTTGCGTGAACCGTTCCTGCTCCCGTTTTCGAAGGAGCATTAATTCGTCACCGACCGTGTCAATCGACTGGGCGAAAGCCCTGAATTCACGGGGACCGGCCAGCGGTTCAGGGGCGGTTTCCGGGACTGTCGTCGTCAGTCGTTTTAGACGGAGTTCGAGTTGTTTGAACAAATGGGCAATCCAACGTGTCAGCAAAAGGATGAACACGATGAATAAGATCAACTGGACCACAAAAAACATCACTGGATTTCCGACTTGATACTCATTGAGTCGCGGTTTGACCGTTTCAAGGGAAAGAAAATAACCCGGTGTCTCGTCGCCGACGTCGACGGCCGTCATGTAATGGAGTGTCCGGACCTCCGGGCGGTCGCCCGGTTCCCGTTCCGTCAACGTTTGTACGTCTAAGAGACGGCTCGGTGTCATCGACTGCGGAAAGTCAGGCGATGCTGTGAGTAGCCGTCCATCTGCGCGATAAATCGCCCACTCATAGTCGCCGGTCGGTTGTGCACCGGATTCATAACGTTTAATGTCTTGTCCGACGCGCTGGGCGATATCCTGTTCGGTCGGATAGTAGTAGCGGGGGACAGTTTTCGCTCCGAGCGGAATCTGACTGGCGATGAGCCAGGCGAGCGTCGTGCTGAGCACTGCGGCTAAAATCAGCATGATCGTCATCCAAACAGTTAATTTAAACCGTCTCATGGCTCGACCTTGTAGCCGACACCCCAAACCGTCTGCAGGTGCCGCGGTTGTTTGGGCGAATCCTCTACTTTCTCACGGAGTTTATGCATCAGGACCATCACGGCATTAGTCGCAGAACCGAGCGCCTCTTCTTGCCAAATCCGTTCATAAAGTTCTTCGGCAGGAAAAACACGTTTTGGGTGCGTCAACAAAAGTGCAAACACATCAAATTCCCGACGCGTCAAAGCGAGCGGGGTATGGTGCTTGAGGATAAGCCGTTCGTCTGCGCGCAACGTAAACGGTCCGACTTGAAGTGCGCTCGCAGCGACCGGTGGATGATACTGCTGGACCCGTCTCAACATGGCTTTAATCCGTGCCAACACTTCGAGTGGATTAAACGGTTTACCGATGTAATCATCTGCCCCAAACGTCAGACCCTGAATTTTATCAAGATCTTCTTGTTTGGCAGTCAACATCAAGACGGGAAATGTGTGTCCTGCCTGACGGACGGCTTGAACCGTCGAAAAGCCATCCCGTTTTGGCATCATGACATCGAGTAACATCAAGTCAATCGGATGTGCTTCGACATACTGAAGTGCTTCCTCACCATTGCTTGCTTCAAGTAATTCATAGCCGTCATTTTGCAGGTAAAGCCGCAACAACTGCCGGATATCGGCTTCATCATCGACGATTAAGATGGTAGGCATGTTTTTCCTCCTTTTGGACACCTTCAAAGACATAGGCAGGCGGCAGATTCTGAAACGTAAACGAATAACTGTGCTCAGAAAAGTAACGGCGGAACGTCTTAAAATGAAGGCGGGTATATTGGAAGGCGATGAAATGACCGCCCGGTTGAAGTAAATTATGAAACGTTTGCAACAGCTGGTCGCGAAGGTTTTGTGAAAAAGATGCGAACGGCAAACCACTGACGACCACATCGACACGACCGAGCCAAGCGGGTGGAAAGTCCGTGATGTCCCCGATAAAGAGCTGGACGTTCGTTTCCTCTTTAAGCAAAGCCTGGAGTGTTTTCCCGAGCGTCGGATTACGTTCGCAAATCCAAAGTGTCGTCTCCGGACGCCGTGCGTTGAGCAAGGCTTTTGTGATAGCACCGTCTCCCGCGCCGACTTCGAGAATCACATCAGGATGATCGGCGACGGCACGTTGCGCCATCATCTGGGCCAAGCGGGCACTGCTTGGGGCAATCGCCCCGATGGATTGCGGCGAATGGACAGCCGCTTTTAAAAAATCAAACATCGGAAACCTACTTTCTTCTTGAGTATATCATCGATGATAGACGCAGTATCTTTCAGAAGACGCCGTAGAATTCTTAAGAATTTCTTAATTAAAAAATCCATGCCTGATTTTCGGCGACATCGCGACGAAAGAACTCGGTATACTGTAGAAAAGAAGGAGGCGATCGTATGGAGGACCATCAAACAGAAGAGTATTATGCGGCACTCGTCCGCCGGGATGCGACCTATGAAGGACGGTTCTTCGTCGGCGTCAAGACGACGGGCATCTTTTGCCGTCCGTCCTGTCCGGCCCGGAAACCGAAACAGGAGAATTGTGAATTTTACAAGACGGCGAAAGAAGCCTTACTCGCTTCGTATCGCCCGTGTCTCCGCTGTAAACCGTTGTCGTATCCGGGTGCGAGTGACGTCATCACGCGTCTTGTCGCAGCAGTCGAAGCGACACCGGAAAAACGGTTTAAGGAGGGGGACTTCCGGGAGCTTGGACTTGATGCGTCAACGGCACGGCGCCAATTTAAAAAACGCTTCGGCATGACGTTCGTCGAATATGCCCGCTCCCGTCGGATGGGACTGGCGATGAAAGAGATCCGGACCGGGAAACCGGTCATCGAGGCCCAGCTCGCGAGCGGCTACGAATCGAGCAGCGGCTTTCGGGATGCGTTCGCAAAAATCATGGGTGCGACACCAAAACGCTGGGACGGGACCTATCTGCAGGCGAAATGGCTTGATACGCCACTCGGTCCGATGCTCGCGATTGCAGACGACACAGCGCTCCATTTGCTTGAGTTCGTCGATCGCCGGGGGCTGGAACGAGAAATCGAACGGCTTCGTCTTGCCGCACGTGCCGTCATCGTCCCGGGTGAATCGATTATCTTTGAGCAAATCAAACAGGAGCTGGCCGACTATTTTGAGGGGAAACTGAATCAGTTCGCGACGCCGCGCAAACTGTACGGGACACCCTTCCAGCGTCTCGTTTGGGCCGAGTTGGAGCGCATTCCATCCGGGGAGACGATTTCCTATCAAGAACTTGCCATCCGGATCGGTAATCCACTCGCCGTCCGTGCCGTCGCCCGGGCGAACGGTGCCAATCAATTGGCACTCGTCATCCCGTGTCACCGCGTCATTCGGACAAATGGCGACCTAGGCGGATATGCCGGCGGGCTCGCCCGGAAAGCGACGTTACTCGAAACCGAACGACGAAAGGACTGGATGCTACATGGCACTCATTAAAGATGTTTTTTCAGACGACTGGCTCGACCGTCTGAGTCGGGCGTTTGACGCGCCCCAGTTGCAACAGGATTTTAAACAAGGCGACTGGGAGGAACTGGCGTTCAAACAACGGGTCCGGCGGATTTCGGCGTCGCTCGGACCGTATTTGCCGAGTGAATTTGATGGGGCGGCGACGACACTCGAACGGCTTGCGCCGGACTTCACGGGACTCGCCGGCATCGTGTTTCCTGACTACATCGAACACGCGGGCGATGACTGGGACCGGGCGTTACTGGCGCTCGAACGGTTGACACCGTTCTCGACGTCGGAGTTCGCCGTCCGCCGTTTTTTGCTGGAGGATCAAGACCGGTTTTTACAGCAGGCACGTGTTTGGAGCATGTCGGACGATGAACACGTTCGGCGCCTAGCATCGGAAGGGACACGACCACGGCTACCATGGGGGCAGGCCATCCCGGCGTTGATTGCCGATCCGCGTCCCGTCCTGCCGCTGCTCGACGCGTTAGCGGCGGACCACTCGCTGTACGTCCGGAAGAGTGTCGCCAATCACTTAAATGACATCACGAAGACCCATCCGGAACTTGTAATCGAACGACTCAATCAGCTCGGAAACAATCCGCAGACGGACTGGGTGTTACGTCATGCTTCGCGGACGTTGCTGAAACAAGGACACCCGGACGTCCTGCAGGCATTTGGTCTCGTGACACGCGGGACGGTCACGGTCGATGATTTGACGGTGACACCGTCGCTGCCGATCGGAGGTGAGCTGACGTTTACGTTTGCGCTGACGACAACAGAAGCGCAAGTCCTTCGTATTGAATATGCGATCGATTATGTCAAACAGCGAAAAACAAGTCGGAAAGTCTTCCGAATCAGTGAACGGCTCGTCCGTGAGCGGGAGACATTCACGAAGAGGCAATCGTTTCGCAACTTGACGACACGTGTCCACTATCCGGGGACGCATCACGTGACGATCTTAATCAATGGGCAAGCGTACAAAACAGCAACGTTTGAAGTGACAGGGGAGGAATGAAGATGAACGGACGCCATCCGGACTTTACGACGTCCCGCCTGTTCGTCCGGGCGACCGATACGCGGGACGGATGTGACTGGGTCTTACAAGAACGGCGCAGTAAACGGACCGTCGCGACGATTTACTACCGGGAGCGGGAACTGACCTATCAGGCAGACGATGTCTCGGACAGGGACGGGTATTTGCACGAAGCGTTGACGGTCATCACGGCCTATTTAGCGCGGACGCTGTTGTTACCGTCCGTCACGGGTCGCGGCGGGGAAGCCGCTGTCTGGGAGAAAAGTGGATTTAAGAGAACGGATGACGGATTTTCGTTAGCCTTGACGCACTAAACGAAAAAGAGGACAACGCCTACCGCGGATTGCGGCGCGCGTTGTCCTCTTTTAAGGTTCCGAGATGCCGTTCGCGAGCAAGAGAAGAGAGACCCATACAACGAGTGGGAGCAGCAACATCAGATTGGCGAGCAGGCTAAAGGTCTTGATGACGGTATTTTTCGACCGGAGCGCGATCAGGAGTGAGATCACATAGCCGACGCCGACGAGCGAATATAGACTGATCGGCACCCAAAGGCTCATGTTCGGGAACGTCCGTCCGTTCAGTCCGAAAAATAACAGGAGGCTGACGATCAAGAGAATGAACGTCAGGACAAGTGAACGGTATTCCTTCGGTTGTGACGTCAAGCGGCATTCTCCTCCCTATTTTTGACCGACGGGGAGATCAGACCAGCCGAAGTGGGCGCAGATCGCTTCGGCACTCTCTGCGGCAGAGCGTCCTTCCGTATCCAGGCGCAGGTAGTTCGGATACGGCAGTTCTCCTGGCAAGGAGGACGTCCGGTAGCCGTCTGCCGTCTCGAGCAGGTCGTTTTCGGAAGCGGCGAGATCACGTTTCGTAAACTTATGGGTGAGGCGGTTTTCCGTCGTATTCCGTGCTAGACGAGTCGCGACGGATGCTTCGAGTTCGACGATATAGACGTCGGCACCCGCCTCTTCAAACAATGCGACCGTTTCCTCAATGAACTCAATCCCTCCGCCCTCGACCCCGAACAGGCAGAGGAACGTGAAGAGGACGCCTTCGAGATCACTGACCGCCATCTCCTTGAACATCTCCCGGCGGATTAAGTCTTTCAGTCTGTGATGGGCGGGCTTTGAAAAGTCGAAATAGGGCAACAGCAAATCGATTGTCTGGTGGTTATGAAACAACTTCATCCCGGTCAACCGTTCGAGTTCCTGACCGATCGTCATCTTTCCGACCGCCTGCGGACCGAGCAATAAAACAAATTTCATCAAAAGACCCCGTTTCCTTTTTTTGTTAGATTACCACACCCGTTCAGCGCGTTGGAATTAGAACGTTTGTTCGCTTTGTAGTATAATGGGAGTAAGAACTGTTGGCGTTTTAGGACCGAATGGAGGTCATTGCTCATATGGAACATTGGAAGATGGTACAAGGATATGAAGGGAGTTATCAAGTGTCGACGTCGGGAAATGTTCGTTCGCTCGACCGGATTGTCGAGACGAGCCGTGGCGTCAAACAGCGGCGCACGGGTGTCGTCCTGCGCCCGCGCATCAATCAGGAGGGTTACCGGAAAGTGACGTTGTATCAGCATGGACGCGGTGAACGGTTTTACGTCGGTGAACTTGTCGCCCGGGCGTTTCTTGACCCGACTGCCTGTCAGGAGCTTCTCGTGCGGGCAGACGCTGACCGGTTGAACGACCAGATTGATAATCTGTCCGTCAAGCCTTCACCGAGTCAAGCCTATGCTTCCTTGCTCGCTGAATTCGATTTGCTGTTGACGGACCATGTCGAATTGTCGACGTGGCAGATTCGCGAGATCCGGCGGCGCTACCGGGCGGGTGAAGCGTCGATTCGAAAGCTTGCGCTCGTGTACGAGGTAACTGAAAACCGGGTCCGTAATATCATCGATAAGAAAGAGGCGCGGTATGTCATGTAGGCAGAAGGAAAGGGCAGTCCGAAGAAAATCGGTCTGCCCTTTTGGTTGGAAAAAAGTAAGGTGTCGTTAGCCGGCAAGTGGTAAGTACGGCGTGATTTGACTCACCGTCAGTTGGATGAGCTGTTGCGTTTCTTCTTTCGGTTCAGATGTGACGTAGATGATTAACGCAGCGGCGACGATTAAAAAGATGACGATGACGAGCCCGATGAAGAAAGGCATTTTACTTTTTCGTTTTTCTTCGTTCATGTCCACAAGTAGTTCCCCCTTTTACGAATTAAACAGATGCGACTGTCATAATGATTCCCCTTTAAGAAAATGGAAAACCTGCGAAACGGCTAGAAAAAGGATTCAGGTAAGACGATAAAGAAGATATAGACAGAAAAAGCTTTTTTCTTGAAGGGATGTCGATCGGCATGTTGAGTCAGTTCAACCAGTTTCTATTAAATTTTTCCCTTTTGATTACGTCCCTGCTGTTCGCCTTCTTACCGATGCGTAACATCAAACGCATTTCACCGCACTCCTCAATTCGGATCAGGCTTGCCGTCGGACTGATCGCGAGTATAATCGGAGCGCTGCTCGTCTTAAACAGTATCTCCTACGACGGGGCGAAGATTGACTTACGACTCGTCGCGCTCGTCACGGCGTATTATTACGGCGGCTGGATCAGCGGCGCATTGACGACGGTTGCCGTCATCGGGGCTCGCTTTCTCGTCACGCCACCCGGTGTCTACCAAGGTTTGATTCTCGCGACACTGATTTGTCTTGCTTTACTCGTCACGGCAAGTATTTACCGTCGCTTTGCTGCCCAGACGTTCAAAGACTACCTTGTCCTACTGAGCATCGGGATTGGCTACAGCTTACCGGCCCTGTACTTGTTGACGGATACGTTCATTCGGTTTCTTGAGATGTCATTCGTCTACATCATCTTCAATCTCCTCGGCGGGTATGTGACATTTCGTTTCCTGCAGGAATTACGGAAGCATTTCCAGTTCGTCCAAGACCAGCAGGAGCTTGCCTTGACGGACAGTCTGACGAATCTTGCCAATCGACGGAAACTGGATGAGACATTAGCCGACTATGACAAACACGGGTATGCCTTTTCGGTTCTGATCGTCGATATCGACTTCTTCAAGTCGGTCAATGACGAATATGGGCATGATGGCGGAGATGTCGTCTTACGGCAACTCAGTCATCTGTTGGCGACGTTTTGTCCGGAAACGGGACTCGTCACACGGTATGGCGGCGAGGAATTCGTCGTCGTCCTGCCGGATATCTCGCACCGTGAAGCGGAGCGACTCGGGGAACGGATCCGGACGGCGTGTGCCGATCAACATTTCATCTTCAAACCGTATCCGGCTTTCCATGTCACGCTTTCGATGGGCGTCGCATCGTCTGATCAAGGCAAGACTGCGTTCGAAGTCGTCCAAAAAGCCGATCAGGCGCTGTATCAGGCAAAACAGACGGGGCGCAACAAAGTCGTCGGTTATGATATGACACATAATTAAAAAAAGGCGGCTCCGCGGAGCCTGCCTTTTTTCGTGTTGTCATTCACCGACCATGCCGTCGTGATCGTTGTCCCGCATGTACGGATAGAGCCAGTGGTCACTCCGGATCGGCATGCTGAAACCGGCATCCTTCGCTTCCTGAATCGTGACTTGTCCGTTTCCGTTCGCATCGACGCTTGAGACGTCACCGCTCGCTTCCGCTTTCGGCTTACTTGGTGTCGAAGCGGCAGGCGTTTTCGCCTTCGGTTCAGCTTTTGGTGTTGCTTTTGGCGCTGCCTTTGGTTCAGCCTTCGGTTTACTTTCCGGACTCTCGGTCAGACCGAGCGACGCGTTGACGCCATCCGGATTGACGTTATCGAACTTGTCGACGATGACGTTGCCTTTGATTGTGTACGTGTACTGATAACTCGAAGGAATTTGTGTTTTCGTCGTTTCATAGCGGATGATCGCTTCGAAATTCGTCGCACCACCGGCTTTACGGATATTATCTTCCATGTAGGCTTGATCGCCGTGGCGATTGAGCGTACTGTCCTGCGGCGTGATGTTGTAGGCGTTCGAGACACCGCCAAGCGAATCGGCGATGACATGTCCTTCATCAAGATCACGGTGTTCGACACCCGGGACCTTCGCTTCGTCATGATAGTAGCGACCGGCTGACGTCACGTCTTCCGTTTTATCATTTTGTAAGGTGATCTTTTTGGCGATGACTTTGACGAGTTGTCCATGCTTGTTCGTAAATGCCCAGTACTCGCGGTCCCCGAACCCGATATCGACGACGACGTTCGCCTGACGGTCTCCGGACTGGTCGCCGCCATCGACTTGAATCTGTTTGTATCCAGCAAACGGATCATTGCTGGACGCCGTGACCGAGGGCTTGTCTTCTGTTTCTTTTTGATCCGTTGTCGTGTCTGATTTTTTTTCGGTTGTCTCGTTCGCAACCGGCTCTGCAGGAGGCGTCTCCTGTTTCGCATCTTCTTTAACGATGTCCGCTGTCTCTTCTTTGACGTCGCTCGTCTGCGGCGTCTCTTCTTTTGGAGCACGTTCCTCCGTCTTCGTGTCTGTCGAAGAAACCGTCTCCTCATCGTTCGCACATCCCGTCAGTAACAGGGTCGCTAGCGGTAATGCAAGGTACATTCGTTTTTTCATGCCGCACTCCTTTCACTTAAGCACACCCGTCTGTTTTCTCAACATCCCTAAAGCTGGCGCTAAGCTGATTTTCAATATATAACAATCTTAATATATATTTGGGTGCGATTAAACAAATATGTAAATTTACTTAAGGAATGACGACGTCAACCTCGTGACGTGATGCAATCAAGGGAGTTGCATTTCAGGCAAAAGACGATCTGTCCTGGTGGGCAAGACAACAAAAAAACACGCCACAGCACGGTGACGTGTTTTCAGATTGAGACGAGTTGCGGGAAAATCTGATGCCGCTCAAACTCACTCAGGATGTTCGGTGCAATCTGTTTCCGGACGCATGCTTCGTCAGCCCAAAGATAGGCGTCGTGTTCGTCCGATAAGCTGACAGCATCGGTTTCCGCCGTACAGAAATAGACGACTAAGATGACTTGGCGGTCGGGGTGGGTCAGGAAGCTTGAAGCATACGCAATCCGGTCGACTGTGACCGTCAAACCGGTCTCTTCCCGGATTTCGCGCAGCAAACTCGCTTCCGGGTGTTCCCCGAAATCAACCTTGCCGCCCGGGCATTCCCAGGTCCCGCCACCTGAGTCGGCAGCGGCGCGCTGGACGATTAACATTTGGTTGTCGTACCGGATGATGCCTTTGACGGCGGTGACGATGGTCGGCATGTGTGTTCCTCCGTTCGCTTGAGCACAACAGGCAGGGGACCTTCCTGTTGGACGAGTTGATTGTTTTTGAGGTAGATTCCTGTCCGTTCCGGTAAACCGTAGCCGGACAGGCTTCCGGTCGTAGTGAATGCCTGTTGTAAATTCTCGGCTTCATCCCAAGCGTCAAAATGGACGGAGAGGACAGCGTCTGGTAAGAGACCGAGCCCTTCAAGGACTAAGTCCCGACCGTCCCGCTGGTCAATCGCCGGTATCCGGCACTCGTCCGGTGCGAGTAATGCACCGGCAGAAAAACCGGCGACCGGGACACCAGAGCGGTACCGTTCTTGGATGACGGCACCGATTAGTGTGTTGAGGATGTAGTCCTGATAACATTCCGTTTCCCCACCCGAGATGATGATGCCTGTGCTTTTGCTCAACTGTTGAAGCTGTCCGTCAGTCGGATGGGGCGACAACGGCAAGTGGAAAAAGTCGGTTATCCCACAGGCGGCTAACGCATCCGTGTAAACCGGTGCGTAACTTGAGAAGGACGAACCGGGACGCGGGACATAAAGTAAGGCGACGGGTCCGGGTCCGTCTACACAATCGGCAAACGCGGCACAGAGTGTTGGCGGGAACGGCGGTCCACTGCCGAATAAGAAGAGATGTTGATCGGTCATGGGAAAGATCTCCTTTCAAAAAAGTATTCTTTTATCGTAGTAGAAATGTACGGCAAAGGGTACCTGTTCATTTTTTGTGATAGGTAGAAAACGGAAAATGAATTACAATGGGAATACCAGGGAAAGCACAGCGAGGAGAGCTGGAGATGAACCAAAAGCAGATAATTCAATTTCGCTATCGGGAGTCCGGGATGGGGCAAGGGCAGACGTTTTTCTGGAACGGGGCGACGGGGGAATTACGATACGAAGAGGACGGGCGGGAAGAACCTAAAATCAAGCGACTCTCGTCAAAGCAACAAGCGGTGCTTGAACAGCGGTTGACGCAAGCGAAAGTAACCGACTGGAAACCAGTCTACGAGACGGAGTGGCTGATTCTCGACGGGGAATCTCGCGGCAGTAATGCCTTTCCAGAAGAATGGGAAGTGCTACGGGACTGGCTCTATGGACAATGTACAGAAAGCGGGGAGGAAACGAGATGAAAAAAGGGCTGGTCGGACTGATCGTCCTAATCGGGTACACGGTTCCATTCGTTTATTTTGCATTATTGGAAGATTTCAAAACGGGAACGTTACTTGGTTATGTGCTGTTACTTGTCATGTTTACGGCACTCGCCTATGTCGGACAACGTTTTAGTCATCTGTTTTTTGTAGTTGCCGGAAATCTCGCGTCTTATTTCGTCTCAATTTATTTTGCGGGACAGAGGAACGACTTCGGCTGGGACGGGTATTTTAAACCGCTGACAGCAGAACAACTGATTTTGTTCGTCAGTCTGTTGATGCTCATTCCGCAGCTGATTGCGGTGGTCGTCGCGATGTCGCGAGGAGCAAAACGACGGATGAAAAAGCAGATAACTGAATGAGTGGAGGAGACCCGATGACTGAAAGCAGTGAAGCATTATTAGAAGCCATCATCGAAATCCTGGAGACGGGGCGCCAAATGGAGTTGACGGAGCTTTACCAGCGTGTACGAGAGCGGAACGACTTAGATTTGTCACGTTTTTCGACGGAAGCCGGACTCGATGCCCGCATCCGAAAATTAATCTATCTTCATGCGAGTGAGTGTGAGTTATATGAAGGAACGAAGGATTTGTTCTACAGTGAGACAGGCAAAGGGACAGGACGTTGGGGGTTACGGAAATAAAAACACGCCACCAACAGTGACGTGTCGCAAGGTATTAGACTAATCCTAAAATCTCGACCTCGACCAAAGCATCTTTCGGCAACTCTTTGACAGCGATACACGAACGGGCCGGGAAATGGTGATGCGGTTCGAAGTACGCAGCATAAACTTCATTGAAGGCTGCGAAGTGCTCCATGCTCGTTAGATAACAGGTCGTCTTGACGACACGGTCCGGTGTCAGATCGGCTTCTTTTAAGATCGCATCGACATTTTTCATGACCTGTTCCGTCTGTTCCGTAATCCCGCCGGCGACCATTTCACCCGTTGCCGGATTGGTCGGGATTTGACCAGAGGCATATAACGTACCGTTAGCGATGAAGCCTTGGGAATAAGGACCGATGGCAGCTGGAGCCTGGTCTGTGTTGATTTTTTTGAATGCGTTCATGATAAACCTCCTAGTGATTCTAAATAGTGAACAAGGATATGGCGTGCGATTTAAGTCTAACTGTAGGATAGTTGTGACAACGTTACTATTACATACAAGGAGTGAAGCAAAATGCCTCTTTATCATAAGTTAGTCCGAGACGAAATTCCAACCATCATTGCGAAAACCGGAAAACAGGCGACGTTCCGTACGCTTGAGCCGGAAGAGTTTTTAGCGGAAGCAAAACGAAAGCTCCATGAGGAAGTCGCGGAATATGAAGCTGCGGTGACGGACGCGGATGCAGTCGAGGAGCTGGCTGACCTGCTCGAACTGATTCAGGCGTTAGCGAAGACACATGGTACGACGGCCGAACAACTGGAAGCTATCCGACAAGACAAACAGCAACAACGTGGTGGCTTTGAAGAACGACTTTATCTTGTCGAGGTGGAAGATTGATTCCGGAAGCGAAGCTGACGACACATCATTTATATGACTCACTCGTCGGTGCCATCGATCAGGCGGAGGAAGTCTATATCGTCGCAGCGTTTGCCCAAAAGTCAGGTGTCGCCTTGCTCGTCCCAGCTTTTCGGCGCGCCTTGCAACGGGGAGCCGAGATTCGCCTATTGATTGGCGACTACTTACACATCACGGACCCGGAAGCACTGGCGCAGTTGCTTGCGCTTGACGGGTTATCGGTCCGCTTTTACCGGTCAGGCGGACGCTCTTTCCATCCGAAAGCCTACTTGTTTCGAAACGCGGAGACCGGCTTATCGATTGTCGGCTCGTCGAACATTTCGAACAGTGCGCTTCGGTCCGGTATTGAATGGAACGTTCATCTACCGCAAGCCGTCGCACCACAAATCCTTGATGATGCGATTGATGCCTTCATGGATCTTTACCTCAGTGAGTCAGCAGAGGAACTGAATCCGGTCGTCTTAGACGCCTATCGTCAAGCATACGCGGCGCGTCAATATGTCGCGGAACCGGAAGTCGAGTATGACGAAGGAACCGTCGTCGTTACTCCAGAAATCCTCCCGCACCGGGTGCAGGAAGAAGCGCTCCACGCGTTATGGGAAACGATGGAGGAAGGACGGACACGTGCATTGACAGTGCTCGCGACAGGCTTAGGGAAGACTTACCTTAGTGCATTCTTTGCGGGAGACTTTACCCGGGTCCTGTTCCTGGCGCATCAAAAAGAATTGTTGCTGCAGGCAGAGCGTTCGTTTAAAAAAGTCAATCCGGCGTGGCAGACCGGCTTCTACATCGGAAGTGACCGGACCGTCATAGAGACGACGGAGATCGTCTTCGCGTCCGTCCAGACGTTGGCGCAAAAGCGTCATTTGGAGCGCTTTACACCCGACCAGTTCGATCTCATCATCGTCGACGAGTTCCACCATGCGGCAGCGACGAGTTACCGGAAGATCATTAATCATTTCACGCCCCGTTTCCTGCTCGGTCTGACAGCGACACCAGACCGGATGGATGGCGCTGATGTCTATGCGATCTGTCATCATAACGTTGCCTTCCAGATGCACTTCACGGCTGCGATTGCTGAAGGCTTTTTGACGCCATTTCATTACTACGGCATTCATGACACGATCGACTATTCTCAGATTCGACGGATTGGTCGGACATACGATGCGACACAACTCGAGCATCGCCAACTTGATCGTGAAGTCGCGGATAATATCTATCATTCATGGGAGAAACATCGGCAAACGAAGACAATCGGCTTTTGTTCGTCAATCAAGCAGGCAGAATATTTGGCGCAAGTCTTCCGGGATAAAGGAACGACGGCATTTGCACTGACAGGACAGACGATTAATCGTGCAAAGTATATGCGAGCATTCGAACAAGGCGAGATCGAAGTCCTCTTTACGGTCGATTTATTCAATGAAGGTGTCGATATTCCGAAAGTCGATACACTCTTATTCTGTCGCCCGACGGAGTCAGTAGCCATTTATACGCAACAAATCGGACGTGGCTTACGTTTGGCGCAAGATAAATCACGCTGTGTCATCATCGACTTGATTGGGAACTATCGTAACGTCGAGACGAAACTGAAACTGCTTGGGACAATGAAAGAATCGTTCAAGCGGGGAGAGACAGAACCGATTACGCCACCGCCAGGCTGTGTGATTGAGTTTGATACCCGGGCACTGGAATTGATTCATCGACTGCGGCAACCAAGCCAGCGAAAGTTACGGCTGATCGAGCAATACGAGCAAATCAAATATGAACTAGGTCACCGACCATCCTATGTTGAGATTGGAGAGTATGCGGCAATTCCGCAAGGCTATAAACAGGAGTGGGGCTCTTACGTTGGGTTCTTGAAGGAACAACAGGAATTGTCTCAAGAAGAAGTCGAGGTGTACGACGCAAACCGGGAACTGATCGAGCAGGTCGAAAAGACGCAGATGAATCGGAGTTATAAGATGGTTGTCTTGCTGGCAATGCTCGAGCGGGGAGAAGAGCGTTGGATGGAGCCGATTACGGCGGAAGAAGTCGCACCATTCTTTTATGAGTATTTGCATGCGGAGAAGTATCGGGAGTTGAAGGATGCGCAAACTGCAGAGTTAAAAGGACCGTTTGATTCAGCTAAAGTAGAACGGTTATTGAAGAAGATGCCGTTTCCAAAGATGGGGAAGCCATTTGTATTTGATAGTGACGTATTATCGATCGAAAACCAAACATCAGGACGGGAACTATTTAACGTCATATATGACATAATTCATTTCCGACTGCAGATGTATTTTTCGAATTAATGGATTAGACACGCTGTGAGCTGAATATAACAAGAAGCAAGGTAGAGAACGTGAATGGCAATGTATAAGTATTATGCAGTACTGACAAAAATAGAAGAAGGTGAAGGGTTTGGTGATGAAGGTAATGATGGATACTATGTTTCTTTTCCAGATTTAGAAAATGTATTCACGGAAGGAGAGACGTATGAACATGCACTGTTCATGGCGAAAGATGTTTTAGAATTAATGTTAGAAAGTATGTTGACGCATGGCGAATCGTTTAATCAGTCCTCTACATTACAGCAGTTAAATCTTAAGGATTCGAAAGAAACTCACATCGAATTGATTGAAGTGGATGTAGAACCGCGACCCGATTCAAAATTAGCGACACCAGACTCTTATTTATTGAAGTATGTGGATGCGAGAAATAAAGACGTTGAGATTGGCTTAGATAGTAAATTTTTGATGGAGTCTATTACTCGCGTACTGGATGCAGGAGGAACAATCATTTCTCTAGGTGATTATGATATGGATGAAGATGAGGTGTTTTATACAGGGCGGGTCGTAAAATGACACTGACATAACAAGGATGAAAATATAACTAAGTGGTTCATAAATTAAAATAGGAACTGTAATTAGAAGAAAATAGTAACTGATTCATCTATAATGAAAACAGAAGAATACTTTTTTAATAGAGCTACTACTGGTTGCTCATGGAATGGAGAGAAAAATAGATGTCAGTATTAAATCAACAGCTATTTAGCGCAGCGGATAGTCTGCGTAGCAAGATGGATGCCTCGGAGTACAAAAACTACTTACTCGGATTGATTTTTTATAAGTACTTATCAGACAGAGTCTTAGAAAGAGTGGTCACGTTAGCGGATAAGTCTTTTGAGGATTATGATACGCAAGCAAAACAAACATTGTTATACGTAGAACTGCTCTCTGATGAGGAGATCAAAGATGATTTAGTAGAGACGCTTGTCGATATGCTCGGTTATGAAATTGCACCGGCTTATCTATTCAATGTCTTAGCGGATCAAGCACAACAAAATACGTTTCAATTGAATGATTTAGCGAAAGCATTTAATGATCTTTCGACAAAGTATATTCAATTCAATGGATTGTTTGATGATGTCGATCTACAGTCAAAGAAACTTGGATCGGATGACCAACAGCGGAATATTACGATTACTGAAGTATTGAAGAAATTGAACCATGTCGAGTTGCTGGGTCAAAGTAGGGATGTGATTGGTGACGCGTACGAATACTTAATCAGCCAATTTGCCTCAGAAGCAGGGAAAAAAGCAGGAGAGTTCTATACGCCGCATGAAGTTTCAGACATGATGGCGCGCATCGTCGCAATCAATCATGAAGATAAAAAGTTATTCAGTGTCTTCGATCCAACGATGGGATCCGGTTCTTTGATGTTGAACGTACGGAATTACTTAAATTATCCAGAGACGGTGAAGTATCACGGACAAGAGTTGAATACAACAACGTTTAACTTAGCGAAAATGAACTTAATCTTACATGGTGTGAAAAATGAAGATATGCGTCTTCGTAACGGTGATACACTAAATAAAGATTGGCCAACAGATGAACCCTATACATTTGATGCAGTATTGATGAACCCTCCATACTCAGCGCACTGGTCAGCGGATGCGACGTTTTTAGATGATTCTCGTTTTAATCGTTATGGGAAATTAGCGCCAAAAACGAAAGCGGACTTCTCGTTCTTGCTGCATGGTTTTTATCATTTAAAGGATACAGGAACGATGGCGATTGTCTTGCCACACGGTATTTTGTTCCGCGGAGCTGCTGAAGGGGTTATTCGCAAAAAGTTATTAGAAGATGGTAGCATCGATGCAGTCATCGGATTGCCAGGAAATATGTTCTTTGGTACAACTATTCCAACGACAGTTGTCATCTTGAAAAAGAATCGTGAGGCACGGGATGTTCTCTTCATAGATGCTAGCAAAGACTTTATAAAAGGGAAGAATCAAAATAAACTTTCAACCGAACACATCGACCGAATCATTGAAACATATAAAAAGCGAAAGACTGTTGAAAAATATGCTTATGTCGCAAGTTTTGATGAAATCAAAGAAAATGATTTCAACCTTAATATTCCGAGATATGTCGATACATTTGAAGAAGAAGAACCAATTGATTTGGCATCAATTGGTCAAGAACTAAAAGTAATTCGTGAAAAGAAAGCTAAATTGGAGACTAGTCTTTTTGAGATGATTTCATCACTTCAATATGATGTAAAAGAAGCAAAATGGATTCAGGGCGCATTAGAGGTGTTCAATCATGAATAACTATTTAATTCCATGTTTTCGATTTAGAGACTTTCAATCAATATGGAAAGAATATAAGATTGGAGAAATTTTTACGGTAACTCGAGGTCAAGTGTTAGCAACATCGAAAACAAGTACTATTCAATCATTAGAAAATCCATATCCAGTATATTCATCTCAAACAAAAAAAAACGGATTAATGGGATTTTATAAATCATATTTATTTGATACTGCAATAACATGGACTACTGATGGTGCCAATGCCGGAACTGTAAAATTTAGAGAGGGTAAGTTTTTTAGTACCAACGTAAATGGTGTACTTCTATCTAATAATGGTTACGCTAGTATTGCTGTTGCAGAAGCTTTAAATAAAGTTGCATGGAAGTACGTATCAAAAGTAGGTAATCCTAAATTAATGAATAACGTTATGAGTGAGATAAAATTGCGACTTCCTGAAAGTATAGAAGAAAAAAATGAGATCAGCTCATTTTTTAAGAATTTAGACGATACCATTTCTTTTCATCAGCAAGAACTGGAAGCCATAAAACAAACTAAACAAGGTTTCTTACAGAAGATGTTTCCTAAAGATGGAGAGACTGTTCCTGAAATACGTTTTCCGACGTTTTGTGATGAATGGAAATTGAAAAAAATAAATGAAATTGCAAAAGTAAATCCCAAATCTACGTTACCGAACGAGTTTGAATATGTTGATTTAGGTTCAGTTTTAGGAACTAGATTACTTTCTTCTCAAAAAGAAACTAAAAAAAATGCTCCTTCTAGAGCACAGAGAGTGGCAAAAAAAGGAGATGTTTTTTATCAAACAGTAAGACCGTACCAACAGAATAACTTTCTTTTTGAATTGAGAAATGAGAATTTTGTATTTTCGACAGGTTATGCACAATTAAGACCGAATATAGATAGTCACTTTTTACTAAATGCTTTGCAAGTAAAGAGTTTTGTTATGTCTGTTATGAGCAGTTCTACGGGAACAAGCTATCCTGCTATTAATTCAAGTGATTTATCACAACTAGAGGTAAGAGTACCCATTACAAGTGAAGAACAAATCAAAATCGGAGAGTTCTTTAAACAATTAGATGAAGTTATTGAATTAAAAGAACAAGAACTCGAAGCAATAAAACAAACGAAGCAAGGCTTCCTTCAAAAGATGTTTGTCTAACCAATTAAAAAGAAAAGAGGAATCGTGGTGAAGTTAACACATGATGATGAGCTAACCGTTGAACGACGATTGATTGAGGTCCTCGGAGAAGGGCATAACCAATGGAATTATCGTCAAGACTTAAAGTCCGAAGCGGATCTATGGCTTAATTTGCGTCACAAGATTACGCGGAATAACTTATCGGAGATTGGTGAATACCCAATTACTGACGTAGAGTTCGATAAGATCAAGACGGAATTGTTGTCAAAGACTCAAACTCCATTTGACGCTGCCCGCTGGCTAAAAGGGGAGAACGGCATTTCTCGAATTACGATTGAACGCGAAGATGCCACCCTTGGTTCGATGTCACTCGTTCTCTATTCCAACCAGGATATCGGTGGTGGGATCTCGACGTACGAAGTCGTCCATCAAATCGCAAAACAGCGATCGACGGAAGACGGACGCGATCGTCGCTTTGACGTTACGCTCTTAATCAACGGCTTACCAATCGTCCAAATCGAGTTGAAAAAAGTTACAGCGAAGGATGGAGTCTTTCAAGCGCATCATCAAATCAAGAAATACGCGGAAGAAGGATTGTTCCGGAATAACATCTTCTCGACGTTGCAGTTGTTCGTCATTTCGAATGAACAAACGACACGTTACTTTGCCAATGCACTGCCGAAGGACATGCATCGGAAGTTCATTTTCAGCTGGCGGACGACCAACAATCAGAAAGTTGATAATCTGTATGAGTTCGTCAAACAAGTCTTGAACATTCCCGATGCGCACCGCTTGATTGCGAACTATACAATCGTCAGTGAGGATCAAGACAATAAAGCGTTGATGGTGCTCCATCCGTATCAGATTCATGCGATTGAAGCACTCTTTACGGCAGCGATGCGTCATGAATCGGGCTTTGTCTGGCATGCGACAGGGTCCGGGAAGACGTTAACGAGTTTTGTCTCAACGAAGTTGTTAGCCCGGAAACCGGGAGTCGATCGGACGATCATGCTGATTGACCGAAAAGATCTGGATAATCAGACGACGAGCGAATTCACGAAGTTCGCCTCGGAGTTCAACACGGGCATTTCGACTGGGACAGGTTCCGCAAATAGCTTGATCATTGGTACATCGAGCTCAAAAAAATTGAGCGAGACATTGTTGTCGGATACGAACTCCAACACCGTCATCATCACGACGCGTCAAAAGCTCGAGGCGGCATTACGTTATGCGCAAAAGCAAGAAGCTGAAAAAGGGACGCAACGATTCCAGAAGCTGATTGGGCAGCATATCGTCTTTGTCATCGATGAATGTCATCGTGCCTTGAGTGCGGAAGGGATGGAGGCCATCAAAGGCTTCTTCCCGAACTCGACCTGGTTTGGCTTCACGGGAACACCAATCTTCAATGAAAACAAGAAACAAGCACAAGGTCAATTGGCGCGGACGACACGGGATCAATACGGTGAGATTCTACATACGTATACGATCAAGAATGCGCTCGAAGATGGATCGGTCCTCGGCTTCCAAGTCGAACACGAGGATACGATTGAACCGGTCTCGCTCTACAATCATATTTTTTCGAATCTACGAGCAGATGCTAAATATGCTGACCGAACCGACGAAGAAATCGGTACCTTGATCGAAGAGATGGATGAGATGACGAAGGAGACATACATCCCGAATGATTTGTATGAACGGGATGCGCATATCGAGAAGGTCTTGCAGAAGCTATTCCGTCCGGATAATGCCTATACGAAATTTGACTTCAAGAACGGGCGACCACAAAAATCGGCCATCTTGACGACGAGTTCGATTGCGATGGCGAAGCGCTATTACCATGCCATCCAAGAGATGAAACAAGACCCAAATTGGATGGCGGCACATTTTGCAGGACATCCACTTCGAAAAGGACGGACGATCGATGATCCTGACTTCCCGCGGATCGCTATCACCTACTCGATGCAAGAGAACACTGAGAACGCAACGGAAGTCCAAGAAGAAATGCGCCAAGTCATTCGTGCCTACAACGACTACTATGGAACGGCTTGGTCAATCGAAGACATCGAACGTTACAACGGCGATATCAACAATCGATTGGCACGGAAAAAAGCGGAGTTCAAGCAATTCGGAAAACAGATCGATCTCGTTATCGTCGTCGATCGGTTACTGACCGGATTTGATGCGCCGACGATCCAGACATTGTTCGTCGACCGGAACCTCAGTTATGCGAACTTGATTCAAGCCTTCTCACGGACGAATCGAACGTATCCGGATAAGACAAAAGGCTTAGTCGTCACATTCCGTCGACCTGCGACGATGGAAGAGAACGTCCGCGCAGCGACGCGTCTCTATTCGAATGAAAATGAGGATTCGAGCCTGATTTATCCGACATACGATGAATCGAAGAAGCGATTTAAAAAAGGATACAGAGTACTAAAGGATATCGCCCCATCACCGGATGTCATCGATGAACATTCGCCGATTGACGAACGTGTAGATTTCGTGAAGGCGTATCAAGAATTCAATCGAGTATTCGAAGCGTTAGCCACGTATGATGAATACAACAATGATATGGAAAGTTCTAAGGCATTAGTGGATCAAGTACAAGTACTTGAAGATTTTGCTGGTATTTACGAAACGGTAAAAGGGTCTCTGATTGAAGACGAAGATGACAGTGATGAAGAACGAATTGATTATTCCGAAATCGAATTTTACGCAGAGAATTCAATTAAGCTCTATGACATCGATTCGACCTATATCAATCAATTGTTAGGTACGTACTCTGCTAATAGTGAAGACATCCGCTCGGAGATTGAAAAGGCGCTACAAAAACTCGGGAAATCTGAAATCGTGAAGACGGTCTACCATACGATTTTAGATGCGATTGATAATGAAGTCGTCTCACCGGATGAAGATATCTTTGGTGTGAAGCGAAGATACTTTAAACAAGCTTATCAAGAAAAAATTGAAACATTTGCTTTAGAGTGGTGTGTTGATGAGCAAGAACTGTATACCTCTGCTGTCCAGTACCATATCGGGATGGAGAAAATCCCGAACGTAGGACGAATCATTGAGAGTAAAGATTTTGCGCGTTACAAAGACACACATCCTGAAGCAATCTTATTAAAATACGGACCAGGCATGAAACGTTCGTGGCGTATCGTATTGGATGAAGAAATCATCCCGCTTGATCAAGAGCTTCGTTAAGAATGTAAAAAGTCTTCCGCATCTGTTGTTCAGATGTGGAAGACTTTTTTGTTAGTTCATGCTAAATAGGTCAATGACATGCTGTCTTTGCAATTGCTCATGTAGAAACTGATTACGATATGAACGGAGACATGTGTAACAACTTGTATTCACATCACACGTACAATGTTGGATACTTGTTCGCACATGATCCATGATTTCTGGTAGCTTATGACTAACTGCTTGAACGAATCCAGCTCCACCTGGAACGTCATCGTATAGAATTAAATCATATGTGCTAGTCGATGCTTCATAATGGATGACCCCACCTAAATTATCCTCATTGATTTGCAACAGGAAACTTGCAGAGCGAATCAAGGCAAACAGTAAAGAATAAGATTGGTGTGCTTCGTAAAGACGGATTGCATTCGAAAATCGGAATGATAATCTTAAGACATCCGTTGTGAAGTGATGGCCAAGTGAAACGGGTGCATGATGGACTGTCATCCGATGATGCGAGCGACAGGTTCCGCCAAAAGGAGTCTTATGATTTTTTTTCCCCTCGACCTGTGTGCCACATGTCGAACAAATCCAGTACTGTTGACCTTTGTTGTCATTGACGACAGAGAGCGTTCCATAATGGGAATAGATATAGTCGAGTTCATAACGATTCCCTTCTAAGTGAATGGGTTCTGGTGTCTGACTCTCTCCATACTCTGCAAAGAAGACACGCGAACCAAATGCTTTTTCTGGTCGCCGCTCCGTACTGAGAGGCTTGGCTTTTCCGTAAAAGCCGAACTTCGGAATGGCATAATATTTAACTTGAAGTGGCTCTCCGCATTTTTCGCAGTCTATCTCTCGTTCATCGTTAACGCCATATTTACCTACATAACTATATTTATTGCAGTGACGACAATGTGTATAGTGATGTACTGGTAATTGCTTTCCTTCAATCAACTTCACACCTGTGGATTCGATTAACATCCCATTCGCGACTAATTTACTACCTGGCGCATATTCAGAAATCGCTAGTTTCAAATCACGTTGTAAACGCAGTTTCGAACGATAGTCTGAATCGAGCAGTTTCATTTCGACCGTATCGACAGGGAATCCATACTTCGGTAAAAAACCTTTCGAAGAGAGAAAACCGATCAATTGCTCTTCTTTAAGTGTCGTAATCATTTTTCCGTACGAATCCACTCTATTTCGTTGAGCAGATTGCTCCTCATAAATTGTATTTAAGCTTTCGATATCTGTTGCGTACTGTAAGGAAGCAGTCCAAAAGGCTTCTTCCTGACTGTCAACGACATCAATCCAATCCCAATTTTCGATTCCTAGATGTTTTTGAAGAGCAACTGGAACGATAGAGAAAAGTTGTTGTTTCAATAATGCCGGATGTGTCTTTAACCACTCGATGAACGCTTCGTGTCCTTTATCACCCGATTCTTCTAGTCGGTAAAAGCGCTCAAAATTACCATAAAAGTGTGATTGCTCCTTAAAGAATAAAGATAGCGCGGTCGCATGAATATGACGGCGAATGATTTTTTCGTTATCGATTGAGAAAATAGGAGCTTTGACGTCTCCAGCGATCATACTTTTCGGATTCTCGAAATAGGTTAAATCATGCGATTTCTTTTGAGCAAATGTTAAGGCAAATGCGGCAGCAGACGAACTTCGTCCGGCGCGACCAGCCCGCTGGATATAGTTACTTGTCTTCGGAGGTACGTTGCGCATGAAGACGGATTCTAGACTCCCGACATCAATCCCCATCTCGAAGGTCGTCGAACAAGAAAGAACGTTGATTTCTTTTTTTATGAATTTATTCTGATAATCTTGCCCGAGACGATTTGATAGTTGGGCCGTATGTTCTTTGACGACCATATCAATCGGAAGCATCGTCTGGTACATTTCTCGATAATGTTCACCTTGCTCGAGTGAAGTAATTGTAGTCTGCTCGAGGTGTCCCTTGCAGTTGCGTGTTTTACAGATACCAGCATCATGTGTATGGACTGTCTTACAAAGCGTGCAGACATAGAGGTGTTCTGGGATATATGCGTGAAAATGATCTGCTTGTAAAACCCAACGTTCAGACTGGTTCTTCTCAGAGTCGTAATGATCAAAAAAATTATGAAGCGGTGATCTTGGGTTTACAAGTACTTTATTAAATAAGTTCATGAGTGTACTTTTGATATTTTCTGTCGTATAAGGAATCTCATAGCGGTCGTAATATCGCTCAAACCATTGCAAAAATACATTTGTTCGTTCGGGTACGAAATTCTTTACATACGTCGTTGGATAACCACCGGTTGCTACGATGCCATAAACATGGTCCTTCGGCGCTAGCAAGACGTGTCTTCGATCTAAATCTTTTGAAATTCCGACGATTGCCTGAAGACGTAAATAATAAAAGATGGTCATTAAGAAAGACCAAGCATGTTCAGGTTTGATTTGCATCTGTTTTGAGATGATGGTTTCGAGCTTTATTTTATCATTCGAATCTAAAGGTAAGTCGAATCCAATCATTCCAAGGTTCTCTAATGAAAAGTCATCATCACTTAAGATGAATTCACGAAAAAGTCGAAGCTTGATTTCTTGATCAATTGTCAAATCATCAAAAAGATGAATCGAGCGTGCACCACTTAGATGGAGAGTAAGGTTTTTCCATTCCATGATAGAGACGGTGTCAGTCGTTCCTTGGATGGCGCGCCAAAAGTAAGAACGCCACAGATAATTACGATATGTTCGATCCAAGAAAGGTGCAAAGAAGGCAGCATCCTGTCGAGAATCGGAAAAAACAATCAAGTTCTGAGTTTCATATGTTTCTTTTTGCTCTTCTATCACGATAGGTTCATCGCTGTCGAACCAATCATCTTCGATAGCATTGTTAGCTTGTCCAGTGGATGTTGTTGGATTCCCATAGACAAGTTCTTGATACAGTTGGGCTGCGAGTGCTGAAGTTACACCATCTGCTCCGGTATAAAAACGACGAATCGCATCAGTACGATGGGAAGGAAGACCACATGACATACAGGACGCAGAATGTTCAGAAATATCAATCGTTGAAATCTGACGAAGAGCAACGTCACATCCACAAGGTGGATCTGTCTCGGAAGCGAACCGTGTTGCACCACAAGACGGACACCAATCCTTTTGAGACGTGTTCGTGATTGGTTCATCCTCTAAATCAGAAGACATCCCATCAGTCGATTTAAAACAAAACATCGTGTTCAAGACTTTTCCGTTCGAGCTTTGGGGTACGAGTAGACCCGCATGAGGGGAGTGTCCAAAACAATGTACTTCTCCACATCGTCGACAAACGCCCATCTCATAAATAGGATGACCAGATTCGGATTTATACTTTGGAAATAGATGGAGCTTTTCTTGTGGATGAAATTCAAGATAAGCACCTTCAAGAGCCCGGAAAAAAGTATGATACTTCGCTGGTAGCAGTTTGGGACGAACTTCATCTTGGACGAGCGTCGCGATATCAATCAGTGCGATTAAACGCTCGATGGCATCTTCTCGCTTCAACTCCGAGAAGATTTCATCTGCTAAATCAATCAACAGATGGACATCACTTAATTTTTTGCGTAAGGTATGCAACCGCCGATCGTGTGCGAGTAAATCATAAATCACCTGTTTAGGATGTCCTGAATAATCTTTTAGATAACCATAGCGCTTCAAATCAGGTAGACGATCTTCGGCATAACACGCCTGCAACTCAAGATAAATCGTCGAGTCCGGTAGTTCGATTGCTGAATAGAGTTCGTCGTAGTCAATCCGTTCAGACATGACTAGTTGTCCTGCTTCTAACGAAAAAGGTTGACCAAACAGTTTACTCGCGAATGACATGACATCTCTTTTTGCTTGTTCGGATGATCCGAGTGTCGCAGAAGTGGCGATGAATTGTAGAGGAACGTCATGCTCCACTTCTGTCTTTAGTCGTCGAAGCAACATGGCGACTTCGGCTCCTGTCGCACCATCATACGTATGGGCTTCATCTAGGACGACGAAGCGCCAATTTTTTTTGAAAGTACCCGAGAATAATGTATTGTCTTCTGGACGCATCATTAGATATTCCAACATGGCGTAGTTTGTAATCAAGAGGTGAGGTGGATTTCGACGGATTTCTTCCCGTGACAACCGTTCGTTCGGAAGTGGGTCCTTCTTATATTGTGCCTTATAGGATTGTAGAGCATTGAGCTTCTTTTCTTCCGTTTCGCCGGTGAAGCGACCGAACGTGATTTCTGGTGTATCTTTTAATAGTTCCCGAAGACGGTCCAGTTGATCGTTAGCGAGTGCATTCATTGGATAAAGCAAAAGCGCACGGACGCCATCCGTCAAAAGGTTTGCCTGTTTTTGTTCGAGAAGGTGATTAAAAATCGGTAACATGAAACTTTCCGTCTTACCAGAACCCGTACCAGTGGCAACGACGAACGATTGATTGGTTTTAGCCAGTCGAATGGCGCTTTCTTGATGGCGATACAGGCGAAATGTATCTCCACCCGGTAAAAAGCGTGCGATTTCTGGGTGGATGATATCTTCTTGAATCAATTCTGTGATGGTCTTCCCTGGTTTGTAGGGAAGCGTTGCTTCCAAGTAAGGTCCTTTTAAAAATTGATTATTAATACGAAGTTTGTGTTTGAATTGCTCCTGTAATGCATGATTATTGATTTTAAAAAAAGACGTCAAGTAGTCCATGTATCGATTTTGGAGACGGATGGTCGCATTTATCGGATGAATACTCATGTATGTTCCTCCCAGGCTGTGGCGAGATGATAGCTATCATGACTCAGGTCCTTTGTTGACGAAATCGGAAGCTGTTTCAACTTTTGATTGATTTTTTGTTTAGCACTGATTTTCAAGCGTGGTGAGAGACCTAAAGCAAGTAGTTTTGTGCGTAAAGTAATGTAAAACAGTGTCGGAAATTGATTCATGTTGACGTTCGGGGGAAATTCTCGTTCATCAATTAGCTTTTGTACACTGAGTGGTAGTTTATCAAAATTAGGCGAGAATACGCCCACTTCTAAACGATCCGGGTGAAGCCCGAGTGAAAGTGGGAGATGAATCGCCACCCTCTCTTTCGGGTATATCCTTTGTAAGGAGGTGAACATCATGTTGACTCACAAGGCCTACAAATTCAGAATCTATCCGACAAAAGAGCAGGAAATCCTGATCGCGAAGACGATCGGTTGTTCGCGCTTCGTCTTCAACCACTTCTTGGCGAAGTGGGATGAGACGTATAAAGCGACAGGTAAAGGACTGTCCTACGGGTCTTGTTCGAAAGAACTCCCGTCGTTGAAGCAGGCGTTCGACTGGCTGAAGGAAGTCGATAGCACATCTGTGCAGACGAGCGTCAAGCATCTTGCTGATGCCTTTGACCGCTTCTTCAAGAAGCAGAACGAACGACCCCGCTTCAAGTCGAAGTGCAACCCTGTTCAATCGTATAAGACGAACATCCAAGGCAAGTCTCAACTTCCAGAAGTCTCGATCGTCGGCAACACGATCAAAATTCCAAAGCTGAAGTGGGTCCGCTTCGCCAACTCGAGGCAGGTCGTCGGACGCATCTTGAACGCGACCATCCGGCGTAACGCTCCAGGAAGATACTTCGTCTCCCTGCTCGTCGAGCAGGAGAGCAACGAACTGCCGAAGACGGGCTCGTCCGTCGGCGTCGATGTCGGGTTGAAGCACTTCGCCATCCTGTCTGACGGCACGGTATACAAGAACGACCGTTACTTCCGTTCGCTTGAGAAGAAGCTGGCGCGCGAGCAACGCAAGCTTTCTCGTCGTCAACGGTTGGCCTTGGACAAGAAAGTGAAACTTTCCGAGGCGAAGAACTATCAGAAGCAAAAGCGGAAGGTCGCCCGCATCCACGAGAAGATCGCGAACAAGCGAACCGATTTCCTGCACAAGGTCTCGACCGAGATCGTCAAAAACCACGACGTCATCGGGATCGAGACCTTGCAGGTGAAGAACATGCAGAAGAATCGCAAGTTGAGCAAGTCCATCTCCGAGGTCAGTTGGTCGGAGTTCTTCCGCATGCTCGGATACAAGGCGGAATGGTACGGAAAGACCGTCGTGAAAGTCGGCAAGACCTTCGCCTCTAGTCAACTGTGCTCCCGTTGCGGACATCAACACAAAGACGTGAAACATCTTGGTTTGCGTGAGTGGACATGCCCGAGTTGCGGCATCCATCACGACCGCGATGTGAACGCAGGACTGAACCTCAAACGAGAAGCTGAACGCATCCTAGCTTCTTCAACCGTCGGGACGACGGGGTTAGCCTGATCAGGTTTCGACCGTTAGGTCGGATGACTCAGGAATCCTCCACCTCTAAGCGAAGCGTAGGTGGAGGTAGTTCAATTATACTAGTTTCGTACGAAGTCATTTCATCCTCTCCTCCTGCAACGAGTTCAGAATCAACAGCAGCTCCCGCTTCAACCGACAACGATACTGATGCCAACGCTGAAGATGAAACATTCTCTGAAGAACCTGTCGAAGAGCCTGTTACCGAAGAGATAGAAGAAACACAAGATATCTCTGACGATGTAGTAAACGCCTCCGAAGAAGAAATCTATGATCAAACTAAAAAGTATTACGCTTCCTATACACCAATAAAACTTCAAGATCCTAATGAAAAAATCGAACTTGCTCCAAGCTTCTTTTATGAAATCAATCAAATTGAAGTCGGTGAAGTCAATACTTACGAACCGTTCGTAAAGAAGTTCATGTTCAATGCCGAACCGACCTCTGTGATGAAAGTATCTGTGACCGTTCAGAATAATACCTCAAAAGATTACTACTATTCTTTTGCTAGTACCTTTATTGACAATGGAACAAATGAATATAGTCCCGTTGGAAAATTTACGTTAAATCAAAGCTACAATCCAAACACGGAGCTCCCACTTCTTCGGGCAGGTACGAAAGATCAAGGTAGCTACTATGTTTTCATGGAAGAATCTGCAGATACTCTCGATTCTTTTGATTTTTTAATTGGTTTACCGACCGATCCTGCCACAGGTAACCCTGTTGATTCCTCATCTGCTAACACAATCACCATCTCGCTAGACTGACTTTCCGAATAACAATTCGGAAAGTCTTTTTTCTACTCTCTACTATTCTCTTCATTCCATTTCCTTGTATACTAGTAGTGTCCTAAAAACTAGGAATTAACATCTTTTTTCAAAAAAACGTACTTTTTTTCTAATGTTTTAAATTCTATATGAAGGAGTTTTCATGTCATGAGCACTACCCGGTCAAAAGCTATTAACTTATTCCAATTCATGGCTGCCGTTAAAAAACTTGGTTTGAAGACGCAGCGTGATACGAAAACATATACAAGCATTTTAGAAGAGACGATGATGGACTATCCGAACGTCAAAGCGACGTCCGACGACAGCGGACAGACCGTCGTCGAAGTAAAATTTCTTCCCGCCTTCTCCGTCAGCCGTCCTGCCCTCCCGAGCGGATTGAACGACTGGACTGTACAGAATGGTGAGGACATCACACCGAAGGCTTCACTCCCTGAAGAATTACGTCAGACGTGGACGACCTATGAACTCGCAGTCCGGGACTGGAAGGACAAAAAACGTCAACACGAAAAAGCTCAATCCCTATATGACCTCATGTACCGGATGTATCAATTCCAGTCGACCGATAATGACACGCATGAAATCGTCTGGACATTCGGCATGCTCCATTGGCCTTTGCACTACATACAACGCCCCTTGTTCGCTCGTCCTGCCGTGATTGAGTTCGATACGGAAAAAAGCGTCTTCCGAATCGAGACGACACCGACGCCTGCAAAACTTGAACTCGATATGTTGCACTGGGATTCGGTCTGGATGAAGGCTGAACTTTCACAGTATGAACTCGACTTCAAGGAAGACCATGCCTTTGATTTCAATCCATGGAGCACAGACGAGGTGCAAGAACGAAGCGAACAAGTATTACGCCTGTTACACGCGGATCATGCCTATGGTCAAGAAGCTGATGTCTATGTCATGCCAAGCGTCCGACTTTATCGTCGTCCAAAATCAAATCACGGCTGGGTCGAAGAACACGAACAACTGGCACAAGCCATCGAGGAAGAGTTGCCGATTTCTCCTGCACTCGAACAATTTTTCACATCGAATGATGAGGAGATTGCGGCACTCGATCAACAGGACCGCCCACAATGGACGGCGGTCGGGGAAGAAATCCTGTTCCCGCTCCCCTACAACGAAGAACAAAAGCGGATTTTGCAACAGTTGAGCAACAATGCAGGCGTCGTCGTCCAAGGACCTCCCGGGACAGGGAAAAGTCATACGATTTCGAATCTCATCTCGCATTTGCTCGCCCACGGAAAACGCGTCCTCGTCACGAGTGAAAAAGAACATGCCTTGACCGTTCTGCGTGATAAGTTACCTGCTGAAATCCGTGAACTTGCCGTCTCTGTACTTGGGGCTGACTCAAAGACCATCAAGCAGACCGAGACTTCTCTCCACGGGATATCAACGTATCTTAACAAGACATCCGCCGAAGAACTTGCACAGCAGTCGACGACGATTCGTGCGCACCTTGAATCGATTCGACGGGATATCGCAAAAACACGACGGGCGATGATTGATCAAGCCGTCCTCGAGCACGAGAGTCTCGCAATCGGAGGCGAAACGAAAACACCTCTCGAATGGGCAAAATGGGTCAGTCAATCCCAGGCGCAGACACTGGTTCCGACGCCAATCTTGACGGAAACGATTCCGCTCAGCGCACCAGACATTCAGGAACTTTATGCTTTGATGCAAGACCAAGAAGCACTTGCTGAATTGAAGGTCCTTGGGCGCCGTCCAGCGCGAACGGCATTCTCGGAACCACTCCGCTTTGAAGAACTCGCCCAAGAAGTGGCGACCTTACGCGCGCTCGAAGCAGAAGCAGCCCCTGTTGATTGGATGCGCCCTGCGTCAGAAGAGACGAAGGTGCAGACGCTCGACTGGTTACACCAAGCTTCTACAACGTATCCGACACTTGAATCTTGGACACATACTTTGTATCGCCACTGGCTAGCCCATCCGTCTGACGCAGAAGATTTGGAGCGAGAACGTGCCCAATTCGAACAGACATTACGTGAAATCGAACGACTCGAGCGGACCGTCTCACTGCATGACTTCTCACTTCCGACGACGGACGTCGACCTCTTCTCGCTCGCGACCGAACTCGTTCCGCTCTTTGAAGCAAATAAAGTCAACGGGATGTTTTTTAAATGGACGAAACGGAAGAACTATACCGTCATCCTCGACGAGGTGACGATTGACGGAAAAAAAGTTACGCAGTCAGCAGATGTCGCGCTGTTACTTGAACACCTGACCTATACGGAAGAGTTACGAAAACTCGAGCGGACGTTCACCCACCGATTTGCTCACCATGCCATCGAGATTCCAGTCGTTTCTTTAACGACATATCGGAAGGCGCTTGACGTCATCCGTAAGCTCGACACAGTGCTTAATCACTTCAAAGAAGTCGTCCGTCCGCTACAAGCAGTCTACGCGACAGCAACATTTTCGTACGAGCAGGACTGGTTGACGGCACAAACACATGCCCTCGAAGTCTTATTCCGTCTCAAACGGCTCGATGCACTAGATCAACAACAGCAAGGCTGGCTCGCAACACTCGAGAATACCGAATTCACGCACCCGATCACGGCACGGTTGACGCAAGCGATTCGTGCATGGGATGCGTCACAGTATACGGAAGTCTACGAAGAGCTCAGACGCATAGAGACGAACGAACATCGTGCGAGTCGGCTGCAGGAACTCAGCGGCCTGCTCGAACAGGCTGCCCCGAACTGGGTGACGGCACTGCGAACAAACAGTGCCCCGACCTTCCACGCCCTCGAGCTGCGTGACGCCTGGCACCTTGCCTACGTCAAGAGCCGCCTCGACGATTTGAGTGACGCCGATGAGCGGGATCAGTTGTATCGTTTGGAACAAGAAGAAGGTCAGACCGTCGCTCGCCTCTGTGCGACACTCGCTTGGAAGGAACAACTTAAACGGATGACCCCTTCGAAGCAGGAACAACTCAACAGTTGGGCGACCTTGATTCGTAAGGTCGGGAAAGGAACAGGGAAACACGCCTCCCGTTACCGAAAGGAAGCGGCCAAACAAATGATGCAGGCGCAGGATGCGATTCCCGTTTGGATCATGCCCGTCAACCGTGTCCTTGAATCGTTCAAGGCGGCGAGTGATTTGTTCGACGTCATCATCTTTGATGAGAGTTCACAAAGCACGATGGATGCCATCTCGCTCCTGTCACGGGCACGTAAAGCGATCATCGTCGGCGATGATCGTCAAATCAGTCCGACAAGTTTTGATAACCGGGATAACGTCGAAGAGAAACGGAAAACTTATTTCGGGGACGACCCAACGATGACGCTGTTCGATGGGACGAGTAGTTTGTATTCGCTGGCCTCGGTCAAGTTCAGTACGAAAGTCGGCTTACGGGAACACTTCCGCTGTGTACCGGAAATTATCGGCTTCAGCAATGCCCACGTCTATGAAGGAACGATTGTCCCGCTTCGTCTGCCGCAACGCGCGGAACGGCTCAACCCCGCCGTCAAAAGTCACTTCGTCAGTGACGGTTATGTCGACGAACGGACGACGGATAAAATCAATTTACCGGAAGCACGCGCCATCGTCGCGGAACTGAAGCAGATGATGCAGGACCCGCTTTACGCAGAGCGGACGTTTGGTGTCGTCTCTTTACTCGGAAACGCCCAAGCGAACCAAATCGAACGGATCGCGACGGCTGAAATCGGAATCGAGACATTGATGCAACACCACGTCCGCTTCGGGGATGCCTATACGTTCCAAGGAGACGAGCGTGACGTCATGCTTCTCTCAATGGTCGTCGCTCCGAATAAACGTTTCATGGCGATGACGAAGGAAACGGACAGTCAACGTTTTAATGTCGCAGCGAGTCGTGCCCGTGATCAGATGATTCTGTTCCATTCGGTCTCGTTGAACGATATCGGAAATAGCAACTGCATGCGTTATAAATTACTTGGTTATTGTCAAAATCCACTCGGTGACCAAGCTTCACTCGAGAGTATCAAACATCGTTTCGACTCTCCGTTCGAAGAAGCGGTCTACCGTCGCCTCGTCGCCCGTGGCTATCTCGTCACGCCACAAGTCCAAGTCAATGGCTACCGGATCGACCTCGTCGTCGAAGGCGAACACAATCGTCTTGCCGTCGAATGTGATGGCGAACGTTGGCATGGACCGGATGCGTATGAAGCAGACATGTTCCGACAAAAAGTCTTGGAGCGGGCGGGCTGGAACTTCTGGCGTGTCCGTGGCCGTCATTTCTATCAAGACGCCGACCGGGCGATGGAATCGTTATGGACGACGCTTGAAGAGATGGAGATTAAACCGACTTTGCTTGAATATGTCTAAGAAATATACGTGAGAAACAACTTGTACACCATAAAAAAACACCTTTCATTGTCAGCTTGAGCAGTTCAAGCGACTTTTGAAAGGTGTTTTGTTTTACTTGCTTATTTAACAATAATTTTACGTTTTATGCTTGTCAGGTTCCCTGCTTTATCCGAGACACGATAAGTCAGGTAATAGGAACCTTTCTTTTTCGTATTGACGGTTCCACTGACTTTTATCTTCTTCGTCAAAGGGCCATCCAGGTTATCTGTCGCACGTACACCCGTCATCGGGTTAAACGACGATTTGTACTTGATTGATTTTGCTGTTGCCCCGGTGATGACCGGTTTTGTCAAATCTTTCACCACGACTTTACGAATGATGGTCGTTTTATTCCCCGCCCGATCACTTACACTGTACGTTAATTTGTATGTCCCGACTTTCTTGCTGTTGACACTGCCACTCACCTTGATTGATTTCGTTAACGTCCCGTCAACATTGTCTTTGGCTGATACGCCTTTTCGTACATCAAACTTTTGATTCAGAGCAACTGTCGTACTCTTCGCTCCACTGATTACTGGCTTGATTGTGTCTTTGACCGTAATGACACGGCTTACTTTCGTGACGTTACCCGCTTGATCCGTCACGGTATAGATCAACGTATAGCTGCCTGCCCGTTTCGAATCGACGGTTCCAGCAATCTTGATTCGACTCGTCAAGTTTCCGTCCGTTTCATCAGTAGCCGTCACGCGATCTGATGGGTTAAATGTTTGCCCTACGTCGATCGTTTTCTTCGTCGCACCAGAAATGATCGGTTTGATGACATCACTCACCCGCTGTTCGACTTGCTCACTCTGATTGTTCGAAGCGTCTGTTGCACTGACACGAATCACCGTACCTGCAGGAAGAACGGTCGTCGGGTGAGAGAAGCGTCCCGACTGATCGGCCGTCAATGCGACCGTTATCTTCCCGATGAGAAGTGTGACGTGCGCACCAGGCTCCACCTGCCCTGTAATCCGTGTTGATTGATTGGTCACTTGATCAATGACTGGTTTCGCGGGTGCCGTTACATCTTTCAACGTCACCTTTTGTAGCTTACTCTCGTTCCCGGATGCATCGGTCGCGACGACATACAAGGCGTTTCCTGACGGACGGGTGAAGGCGATCGTAAACTTCCCGTCTGCGCCGACTGTTCCTTTACCGAGTTGCTTGTCTTTTGACTCGCTTTCGTAAATCGTGATTGTCGCGCCTGCTTCTGACTCTCCTTTGAGCTGAAGGACGTCGTCCGTTGTCTCGAGTGGGAGTTTCAACATTGGCGGGACATGATCCTCTACCACGAAGCTATACTCCTCGTTGATTAGACCGTTGATTTCAAATTTAACAGCTAACCGTGTGCCGATTTTTTGTTGGTCCAGCTTTAATTCAAATTGTCCAGAAGCACCTATAACGGTTTTCGCGACACTTTTTCCCTCTTTTAAAACAGAAACACTCATTCCGTTAGCACCACGCCCTTTAAGCGTGCTCGATTCTTCTAAAAAAGAATCTACTTTATACGTATAGAATTGTTGCTTATTGATGTCCGACTGAATATCAAGTGCATCAATGGCGACATATCTAATAGTCATACCATTTTTAAGTGGAATGGCATCAGTAAACACTGGACTCCCTGATGTAGGTGTCGATCCATCTAATGTATAGTGAATTTTTGCACCTTTTGTCGCACTTAAGACGACCTGTTCTCCTTCAGTATAGATTCCACTCGATAACGAAGAGGTAACAACAGGCTTCGAGCGATCTAAAACGTTGTACGATTTAGCCCATGTATTTCCGAAAATGTCGCGGAACGAAAATTCCAACTGACGCTTTGTTCCAATTGGATAATCTTTGACACGGAATGTTCCATCGGAGTTAATATTTAATTTTTCACCTTCCAATGTCACATCGACTACAGGAACAGTAGCACCAGAAAACGTGATTTTCCCATCCGTTTCGACGATCGGGTCCTCATAAATTTTAAAAGGTACATTTTTATTGAGCGGGTTATTACTTGCCGTCATACTCGATACACTATTGCTGCCGCTCATGACGACTCCACCTTGATAAAGCGAACCTGAACCGTAGCTAAAACTATTAGCATAAATCGTCCCGGTGACACGGACGCCACCATAAATCCGCATCGCTCCAAGTACATACACGTTTCCATAGACAGTAGTTCCGTTTAACGTCGCAACAGCCTTTGGTCCGATATAAAGATCTCCAGAAATTGTTCTGTATGTTAAAGATGTATTTTCTGTATAGAATGTGTTAGCTAGTGGCTCGATTCGTTTAAATACCGTAAATGTATGGCTGCTTAATCCTTCAGTCACAATTGTTTTATTTCCGTTTAAGTCTTCCACTTCAACAGAACTAATCTTCCATTCACCAGCATCTAAGCCTTCAGTCAGTTGAAGAGATGTTTGGTATTCGTCTACCTCTGTCGAAGGAGAGAGTGTAACAATTTGTTCTTTCTGAGAAGAACTATGTCGATATGCCACCTTAACGCCTTTTACTTTCGTGTCATCCACTGCACTAACTTTTATTTCTAGGGGCTGTGCTTGGTCAAGAAACGATTGGCTGAGTGATATTGACTTGAATACAGGCGGTGTTTTATCGTCTAGATAATCTTCTAATATGAATTGAGTCTCTTCTGTGAAACGAACATCTCTACTATAAAAATCTTTGACATTACCTGCCTTATCATAGATGAACAGATACTTTGGTTTCCACGTTCCGGAGGGCATGTCTTCTTCCATCCGAATTTGCCCTCGGTATACATTCGCACCAGCGTCATACGTCATGGTTATTTTTTTCTCATTTCCAGTTTGAGGCGCCTCGTAAGAGAAATAAATCCACTTGATTCCACTTCCTTCGTCACTCGCCTTGATCGAGACGTTCACAACGTCTCCGACCTTCACTGTTTTTTTATCCAGCACAAGACTCTCGAGTGTCGGCTTTGTAACATCAGCTGCCCCTTCTACAACACCCATCGGAATAATACTAATTACTAAAACTATTAAAAGTAAATATGAAATCCATTTTCTCATCATTTTTCTTACTACCTTCTTCTCTATGTATTTTTATTTAGTACAAAATGCGTATATGTAACTTACAAGTAAAAATATTTACATTTCAATATTACTTTATCAATTATTTCCCAATAAATGATTTTTTGATTTTAGGTCAATTTTTTAACTGAAAATTTTAATTGTAATATAAAACCTTTTAGCAGGATTTTTATAAATCAAATCCCCTTAAAATCGTAAACAGTTTTTCAGGAACGGGAACGAATAAAGAGGACTTTTTAAGATAATTATAGAAATTATATATACATTATGTAATTTATTGAGAAGGGAGGATTTCTTCATGGAATTTCACGTTTCACAAAAAGAAACGGAGTGGGCTTCTTACTGGAAAGAAAATAACTTACAGTTTGCCCATGAACTTCCTCTAAAGAGTGAAGATATCGTTGCACTTCAACAATGGTTAAAAGAACAACTTCAAACAAGATGGTATGATTCGAGTCGGCTGATTGTTCGTAAACTTTGGTACCACTATCCTTTTACCTGCCTACTTGCTACATCGACTATTGCGCTCGACCAAGAAGATGCAGGCTTTTGGACGTTGTTCGCCAACTTTTACTCTTTAAATAATAACTTCGTGAATGATTGGAAGGAAGAAATGAATTCAGCGCTACAAAAAAATGCTATCTACCGATCCGTAGATAGCCATCGTCGTTACTACTTAACGGCTCTGAGTCATTCAGGCGTCACCTCGATCTACGCTTTAGAAAATATCTACCATTATTTCATCAGTCAGGTGATTGAACAAAGAAGACAGTTACCTAGTGCTATTCGTCAAGTCATAAACGGACAATGGCAATGGTCAGATCAATTAAAAAAACCAATTCTTCTTTATATCGAACAAAGTTTACGAAATCCAGAACCCTTATTTCGTCTAAAAGAATTTTTTATGGAAAAACGTACGTTTAGCTCCTTTCCCCCTTACATGCATAAAAACTTGAAAACGATTCAACAAATTGCTCAGGTTGAGCGAAAAAAGCATTCTCGACGGCAATTTGTCTTTTGGGATGAAATGCTCAATCGTCCACGAATCAAACTCCCAATCATCGAACGAGAAAAAGCTCAACGCGCCTTTTGGAACGTTGGTCATCAGACAGTTCAATGTCAACGTGAAGCTACTGACCATTCAGTACGTTTTCACCCTCTAGAAATTGAAATTGACTATGATCCAAATCAAGAAACATTAATATTAACAATTGATTCAGAGGAAGAAGTATACGAACTTCCGTCACCTTATCCTTTCTATTTCAAACAGAAACAATCAACCACTGACTATGAGCTACTGCGAGGAAACTACGTTGAACCAGGAACTGAGATTGTTATCGTCAAGCCCTCGAATTTTTCGACAAATGAAGCCTATCGACCTATCAGCCATCCTATTTGGCGCGAATTCGAATATAAGCGTTTCTCAATTCATAGTGATACGGAATTCTATTTCCAATCGGAACAAGGGTTCATCAGAAAACAGTTCGTTACAACAGCAAAAATCGAAATCACGTTAGACACGCAGCCGCTATTCTATTCGAAAGAAAAACACTATGCCGAGTTTCCGACACTACGTTTTCATGACCTAGATAGTTTCCAAGATTTATTGGATTGGTCGATAACACTCAACGATTCGACGTTTGGTTTCGAATATTTCTCGGATGCGTTGATCCAACAAGAAGAGGACGTACTTTTAGATTTACAGCAATTAAAAGTTCACCGAAACTTACTCCAATCGGTCGCTTTACATCTTCACAATCAGCATAAGGGACATACCTATCGCTTAAATTTCGTGTTACTTCCACGTGATTTTTCCTATCGGCAGCATCAAGATCATGTGCGTTTCTCATCACGACATCTTCAAAAAATACGCCTTGCGACTAAGACGTTCAGCCCACAAGAACGAAGCATCCGCATACCAACCGATTATTTGAAAGAATCAGTTCCTATAACATTTACGATTCCCGGTCACCCGCTTTATACCGTTGATTTCAGCAAAGTATTCTTTGAATATGAAATTCTTTCGAAAAATGGAGTGGGGAAGATTTTTACACCAGAAGAGATAGGCGATATCTCAATCCGAATTACAAGATTATATCCGTCACACGAAATTTTCCATGCCCACCTGTCGATTCATAATTCTAAGAGTATAGAAAACATCCCGATTTCAATTAAACGAAATCAATATACGAATGTCGTCTCACTCAATATTTGTCATCATGCACTAAAGCGTTTTGAATCCGGTAGTATCACTCTCGTCATTAATGATCAATCCGAATTCATTTGCCATTTTACAGATGAACTTCATCCTCTCCTCCATATGGATGAATCGTTTACCGTACACCTAGCATACCAACTCGAGTATGATATCAAATTTAAGATTTTTCATCCTTATAGTTTAGTCGTGAAGGATGATGTATGGATTATCCCTAGAGGCGTCACTCATCTCTGCCTCAGTCCCTTCTCGGATCACGATGTCGTCGTCAACGGAATCAAAGATGACACCGACTGGTTCGCAAGTGAGGACGACATCATTGCTTTCCCTAAGTTGCAAACACCTTTATCAAAAGAACACTTAATCAACTTTATCAATTCGTTGGATGAAACGAACTGGTCGGACTTCATTCATAAATTAAACACATATGGTGCTACTTATTTTCAACAGCTAAATCAGATTCAACCGTTACTACTAAAACGTGTCCTAGAATCACCGGAGCTGACACGATTGACCATCACTACACTCGATTCGAATCAAGTTCCTTGGGAAAACTGGGTAAACCTATTTGGTATTTATTTATGGGAAGCAGAAGAACAATATCATTTTTTTGAAAAAATCCATGGGTCGAGACTTATCAATACCGCGTTCTGTCATGTACGAACGTTCTCGCAGCTGAATGTGTCTGACCGCCACATACTCCGCCAGCAATTTAAACGATTTAGTCCAGAGCATCTTCATCCTCTCGACTTCGATATCATTGACAGCTGTAATCCTTATCTCGATGATCGTTTTTATACCGATCCGAGCGAGGTCATTTCACACAAACTGCATCTTGAGCGTGAACTGCAGTGGGCAGATGACCAACTTCAAAAATGGGTTAAAGCGATTGAACTACCTCCACCTACGCTTCGCTTAGAGGTGGAGGATTCCTGAGTCATCCGACCTAACGGTCGAAACCTGATCAGGCTAACCCCGTCGTCCCGACGGTTGAAGAAGCTAGGATGCGTTCAGCTTCTCGTTTGAGGTTCAGTCCTGCGTTCACATCGCGGTCGTGATGGATGCCGCAACTCGGGCATGTCCACTCACGCAAACCAAGATGTTTCACGTCTTTGTGTTGATGTCCGCAACGGGAGCACAGTTGACTAGAGGCGAAGGTCTTGCCGACTTTCACGACGGTCTTTCCGTACCATTCCGCCTTGTATCCGAGCATGCGGAAGAACTCCGACCAACTGACCTCGGAGATGGACTTGCTCAACTTGCGATTCTTCTGCATGTTCTTCACCTGCAAGGTCTCGATCCCGATGACGTCGTGGTTTTTGACGATCTCGGTCGAGACCTTGTGCAGGAAATCGGTTCGCTTGTTCGCGATCTTCTCGTGGATGCGGGCGACCTTCCGCTTTTGCTTCTGATAGTTCTTCGCCTCGGAAAGTTTCACTTTCTTGTCCAAGGCCAACCGTTGACGACGAGAAAGCTTGCGTTGCTCGCGCGCCAGCTTCTTCTCAAGCGAACGGAAGTAACGGTCGTTCTTGTATACCGTGCCGTCAGACAGGATGGCGAAGTGCTTCAACCCGACATCGACGCCGACGGACGAGCCCGTCTTCGGCAGTTCGTTGCTCTCCTGCTCGACGAGCAGGGAGACGAAGTATCTTCCTGGAGCGTTACGCCGGATGGTCGCGTTCAAGATGCGTCCGACGACCTGCCTCGAGTTGGCGAAGCGGACCCACTTCAGCTTTGGAATTTTGATCGTGTTGCCGACGATCGAGACTTCTGGAAGTTGAGACTTGCCTTGGATGTTCGTCTTATACGATTGAACAGGGTTGCACTTCGACTTGAAGCGGGGTCGTTCGTTCTGCTTCTTGAAGAAGCGGTCAAAGGCATCAGCAAGATGCTTGACGCTCGTCTGCACAGATGTGCTATCGACTTCCTTCAGCCAGTCGAACGCCTGCTTCAACGACGGGAGTTCTTTCGAACAAGACCCGTAGGACAGTCCTTTACCTGTCGCTTTATACGTCTCATCCCACTTCGCCAAGAAGTGGTTGAAGACGAAGCGCGAACAACCGATCGTCTTCGCGATCAGGATTTCCTGCTCTTTTGTCGGATAGATTCTGAATTTGTAGGCCTTGTGAGTCAACATGATGTTCACCTCCTTACAAAGGATATACCCGAAAGAGAGGGTGGCGATTCATCTCCCACTTTCACTCGGGCTTCACCCGGATCGTTTAGAAGTGGGCGTATTCTCGCCTAATTTTGATAAATTTAAAAAGTGAAAAACATGTCGACTAGTAAAAGGCGATTCCATCATTTGGAGTCGCCTTTTAATAAAAATATTTGTAGATAGTTAATCTTCTAGTTGAATGACGATTCGCGTGAACTTCAGAAAATCGTTGAGATGTTGATCTAAAATCGCTTGAAGGATGTCTAAATTAAGTGATTGATAATCATGAACGGCAATATTACGAAAACCGACCATGTTCATGAGACTAATTGAGAGTGATGAGTCGATGAGGTGTGCTTCCTCAAGCAGCTGGAAGCTATCACGGCTTGATTTGGGTAATCCGAGTTTTCGTGTTCGTACCAGGTGCATAGCGATATCGATACTTGCTTCACATGCTCGTTGAATGTTTAAAATGATGCTATCTTGTTTTGTGTAATCTTTTATATTATCTGGTTCATTCTCGTAGACATCGTGTATCCTTCGCAGGCATCGTTCAATCGTTGTTATTTTATTCAACAACACATCATTCATACTAAAAAACACTCCCTTGATCTTTGATGGCTTGCACGATTGGAGCACGTTCTTCGGCAAACGCTGCGTACATGCTGTATGCTCGTATTTGTTGTCGCGTCAGTTCATTTTGATTTTGACAGTCGATGACCTGACCCTCTGTGAAAATCTGCATCGTAAAAATCGTATCGATTTGTTTGATATCCACAAGATCAACTTCACGTCCAGCTATCCTTGCCAATTTACCTGCTAAGAGAAAACGATCGTATGCTGAAAGTGTTTGATCACTTAAATAAGCGATATCTAAATCGCTGTCCTCTGTCATATTGCCTGTAGCACCGGAGCCAAACAAGATAATGAAATGAGCATTGACATGTGCATTAATCGTTTGAACAAGTTGTTGTTTCAACGTCATTGATATCATGAATGTTCGCTCCTTTAAGTCCTTTTGATATCATTGTACCATGAAGAAAGCAGACTAAAAATGACCTCTCTAAGGTCTCAGGGAGGTCATTGTTTTAAGCTGCCACTTCATTGTTTATAGGTTGATGGAGTCATGGCAGGATCCGACCTTCACCTCTTTCTGGTTGGATGTCGACGAGCCATATCGTCGCTCTCTCAAGTAGTGTCAGTTTCTTATACGAAGCAGATTTGTGAATACTGAATCCTTGTATCGTTCGAAGATCGAAGTAGCCGGTCTTACGTCTTGCGAACACGAAACACGTTTGTCCCTCGTATTGCACCTTGTCGAACAGTTGATAGCCGTGGACAAGGCGCTCCGCTTTGTTCGCCTTTCTTTTCCCCTTTTTACCGATGGTCATCTTATGCAGTTGACGGTTGTTCGCGCGTACCTGTCGGAAAAAATACGATACCTTCGGTGGTTCTGCTAGTGGATTCCCGCTGATGCAACGTGCATCTATAGCATGACGTTTATCGAGTCCATTTCCGATACGTGTGTTCTTCGTGATGAAACCATAGGTCAGTCGTACGGATGGATACGTTTCTTTCGTGGCATTGTAGATAAACCAACGCATGACCGTCATTTGCGAGGCATCACGCAAAGAACGAGATTTTCTTTGAAAGAGATGCTCCAATTTTTGCTGATGAATCTTGTGATGACATGTTTCACAGAGCGTGACGAGATTGTCAGGAGCATTTCCTCCTGTCCGACGACTTTCGATATGATGAACGTTCAAGATTTTATCTTTCGTCTTCCCTTTGCAATGTTGACACGTATGCTTGTCTCGGAAGAACACGTATTCCCGGACATTCCAAAAGCCAAGTTGATCTCCCTTCTGATACAGATCACCGGATATGTCAGGGTTCTTGATCTTTTGGATGTCAAATTGTGCGATCTCAAGGGTGAGATTGCAAATCGGTAACAGACGATAGAGCATCTGGATTAGTTTCAGATGGGCATCGACTTTATGCTGAATGGAGGGAGCAAGCCATCCTTTAGGCTTTTTGCGATTGAGAAAACGGGCTTGACGGTAGCGTGTCTTCCGACTTCTCCTAGAGTTTCGCATGGCACGACGTGTCGCCAACAATTTTTGAATGTCGGTGCGCAGTTGAACTTCTCCTTCAACCAAAACCGTTGTAGAAGTAGTCGCTGAGAAACCGATACGTTTTGTTCCGGTGTCAACACCGAGAGAAATGGGCTGTTTGTACCCACTTGATCCGTATAGCAATTGAATCGTGAAGGGTGTTCTTTTAATTACTTTTGCTTTTTTGTCGGTTAGAAGACAACGAGCTTTTTGGGGTTTGCACGGCATCAGTGGTTTGCCATGTTGATTGAGTACGAAAACGAACATTTCGTTTTCCTCCTTCGAGTGAGTTGTTCTTCGTCAATGTTGGGAAGGCTTTTTCCGTCTGCAACACCGTCCCGACCCAACAGGACTTTTAATCACAGACGACAGGGCAATCGGCTAGAACAGGTACCGAGAGGTGTCATGACCCAACCAACGGAGTTCGTAAGAACCGAGACTAGTCAATTTCAGGCTTTACAAGCCCGTCACTTTAGTGATGGGTAATTGATGATTGAGCTGCCACTGCACACCAAACGCATCTTAGATAATGCCATAGGTTTCACTCCAAAATATTTTTTAGATCGGCATGGTCATGCTCCTCTCCATTTAAAAACGGCTGACTGATACTTATAGTATACCAAACGTTTGTTCTTATTTAAAGGTTTATCGAGTTATGAATGAAAGCGGCATCATTTATTTTGCAAATTTCGATTAAATTCTAAAAAAATGGTTGTATCTTTCCAAATCACCGTCTATACTAAATTTATCGAAAGCGCTTTCGGTGAAATGAGGTTTTAACGATGGGTACAATATATGATTTAGCGAAGATAACCGGTTTTTCAATCACGACGGTTTCAAAAGCTTTAAATAATTATTCGGATGTCAGTGAGAAGACGAAAGCAAAAATCGTCCAGGCAGCAGCCGATATGGGTTATTTACCAAATGCCCACGCCCAGTCGCTCTCGACGAAACGGTCGTGGACGATCGGCGTCATGTTTTCGGAAGCGAACGGCGTCGGGATGATGCATCCGTTCTTCAACGCGATCATCGAAAGTTTCCGGAAAGCTACGGAGCAACAAGGTTATGACTTGATTTTTGCTTCACGTAATTTACGCAACCGGGACATGAGTTACTTAGAGCATTTTAAACACCGGGCAGTCGACGGCATCGTCGTCATCTGTTCCGATCAAATGGATCAGCACGTCCAAGAGCTGATTCAAAGCACGATTCCGATTGTCGTCGTCGACATGGATAGTGCTGATTGCAGTGTCGTCTATTCGGATAACTTGGCTGGTGGAGCACTCGCCGTCAATCATTTGCATGAGCTGGGTCATGAGTTGATCGCCCACATTGCGGGTGATACGACGACGGACGCCGGAAGAGCACGGATTGAAGGCTACCAACAGGCAATGGAACGTTCAGGTCTTCCGATTCCGGACGGCTACCTCGTCAACGGCGGATTCTTCTCCGGTGAAGAAGGAAAGCAGGCGATGCAGAAGTTACTTGCCTTACCTGAACGTCCGACGGCCGTTTTCGTTGCAGGTGACCAAATGGCGATCGGGGCAATCGAAGCGATTCAAGAAGCAGGCTTACAGATTCCAAAAGACATTTCGGTCGTCGGTTACGATGATATCGAATTGGCAAAGTACATTACACCAAAGCTGACGACGGTCCGGCAAGATACGGAAACGATTGGTCAACATGCAGCATCGGTCTTGATTGAACAGATCGTCAATAAAAAGCGGGTCACGACACGTGATGTCATTCCTGTTAACTTGATGGTTCGCCAATCGACAGGTCCAGTACCTGAATAACACAATGTTTGTTTCGGAATCGCTCTCGCTCGTTGTCTGAGAGGAAAAGCGAGAGCGATTTCGAAATCATTTTTTTATCACTTTTTCCGAAAGGGCTTTCGGGAATTTTCTTTAAAGCCTTTTCGAAAGCGCTTTCGATATTTTCGAATAACGAATTGAAACCGCTTACTATTGAGCGGAATACTTAATAAAGGATGGGATGACATGAAGAAGAAGTTAGTCAGCGTATTAACAGTCGGCGCGTTAACGGCAAGCGTTTTAGCAGGATGTTCAGATAGTAAAGAAGCAACGACAAGTGATGGGAAACAAGTCTTGAAAATCTGGTCATTCACGGATGAGTTAAAAGAACCAATCAAAAAGTTCGAAGAGAACAATGATGTCAAAGTCGAATTGACGATCGTTCCGATCGCGGATTACCCAACGAAGTTAAAACCGGCACTTGAAAGCGGCGTCGGTGCACCGGATATCTTCACAGGTGAGATCGCCTTCTTGAAACAATGGGTCGATGCCGGTTACTGGGCGAACCTATCTGAAAAACCGTTTAACGCAGACGAAGTCAAAGATGACTACATCCCGTACGTCTATGACATGGGGAAAGACAAAGACGGTAACGTTCGTGCGCTGTCATGGCAAACGACACCAGGTGGCGTCTATTACAAACGGAGCATCGCCAAAAAAGTTCTCGGCACAGATGATCCAAAAGAAGTCGGCGCGATGATGAACTCGATGGACGGCGTCTTCGATGTCGCTGAGAAGATGAAAGGCAAAGGCTACAAAATGTTCCCGGATGAAGGTTCAATCCGTTGGTTCGCACAAGGTAATGATCCTCAGGCCTGGGTCAACGATAAGCAAGAGCTCGTCTTGACAGAAGACAAGAAGAACTACATGGATTACGCGAAAGAGCTCCGGACGAAACAATACACAGCACTTGCGCCAGAGTGGTCACCATCATGGTTCGCCGGGATGGATAAGCCGGTCAAAGTCAAAGAAAACGGTAAAGAAACCGAAACAGAAATCTTCTCGTATGTCCTTCCAACATGGGGCTTACACAGTGTCTTAAAAGAAAATGCGAAGAAATCAGCCGGTGACTGGGCCGTCACAAGCGGACCGAGTCCATATTTCTGGGGCGGTACATGGTTAGGTGTCTATAAAGATTCGAAGAAACAAAAACTTGCGTATGATTTCGTCAAGATGATGACGCAAGACGAAGAGTTCTTGACAGATTGGGCGAAAGAAACAGGTGACGTCCTTGCGTATACACCAGTTACCGATAAAATCAAAACCGACTTCAAAGATGAGTTCCTCGGCGGACAGAACAACTATGAGTTCTTCCTTGATCAAGCGGATCAAATCACACCGGGTATCGTGACGAAGTACGACCAACAGCTCGATACATTGTACGGTGCGTCTGTCATGGAGTATGTCCAAGGCAAAAAATCAAAAGACGAAGCACTTGCTGAATTCTACAAAAAAGTCAAAAATGCGTATCCGGACGTCAAAGTACCGGAATAAGGAGACTGGGTGGGGCGGACCTCGCCCTACCTCTTCTTGTTTAAGAAAGGGGTTTGACCTGTGAAAAAACTCGATCGCCATGGTTATCTGTTCATCGCACCGTTTTGGATCGTCTTCTTGATCTTCAGCATCTATCCGGTCGCGTTGACGTTCTATTACAGCTTCACGAACTACACAGGCGCAGAAGGCGAACAACTCGTCGGACTCGCGAACTATACGCGTTTGCTTGGAGATACGTACTTCATTGAAGCGTTCTTCAATACGATTAAGATTTGGGGACTGAACTTCATCCTGCAAATTGGTGGAGCATTGATGCTCGCCTTACTGTTTTCAGACTTACAACTCAAGTTAAAAGGACTGGCTTTCTTCCGAGCGACGTTCTATTTACCGAACTTAATCACGATTAGCTCGGTTGCCCTGTTGTTCGGGATTTTACTCGACTGGCAGCACGGATCACTCAATATGATGTTGATGAAAATCGGAATCATTTCTGACCCGATCAACTGGTTGACACAACCGGTCACGGCCCAGATTTCCGTTTCACTCATCCTGACCTGGATGTGGCTTGGTCACTCGTTCATCGTCGTCATGGCCGGTGTATCCGGAATCTCGAAAGATTATTTTGAAGCGGCCTTGATTGATGGTGCGACACGCTGGCAAATCTTCTCGCGGATCACGTTGCCGCTGCTAAAACCGATTTTACTGTACATCATGATCACGTCCTTGATCGGCGGACTGCAACTGTTTGATCTCCCGATGTTGATCACGGACGGTGTCGGTGCGCCGGATGGTGCCTTGAACACGATGGTCCTTTATCTCTACAATCAAGCCTTTAAGTACAACAACTATGGCTACGCTGCTGCCGTCGCCTACGGATTGTTTGCTATCACGCTCGTCTTTTCAATCATCGTCTTCAAAGGGATGTTCCGAAAAGAACGTTCACCGAAAGGAGCCTGACCGATGGAACGAAATGCAGAAGCACGGCGGATCGTCCCGCAAACGGAGGAACAACCGGAGCGTTCAGAACGTCCGCTGAAGTTGGCACCACCGAAACAGAAAAAAGCCTGGTTCGGCAAGAGCCTGATCTATGTCGGCCTGATTGCCTTAACCATCGCCTGTATCATTCCATTTTTGATGATGATCATCAACGCGACCCGCTCGAACGAAGAAGTCTTGTCCGGTTTCTCCTTGATTCCCGGCAACTCGCTCGCTGAGAACTATGCGGCGTTAAGCTCCTACGTCAACATCTGGTCCGGCTTCAAGAACAGTCTGATCATCGCCGTCCTCGTCACCGTCTTATCGGGTTACTTCTCAGCGATGACAGCGTTCGGATTTGCTTTTTATCAGTTCAAAGGAAAAAACGTCCTGTTCGTCTTCATGCTCGTCATGATGATGATTCCGGGACAACTCGGATTGATCGGGTTCTACGAACTCAGCAAAAACTTAGGGTTGCTCGACAGCTTCATCCCGCTGATCGTACCGGCGATTGCCAGTCCGTTCACGGTCTTCTTCGTCCGTCAGTATGTCCAGACGGTCATGCACCCAAGTTTGATTGAGGCAGCGCGGATGGATGGCGCGAGCGAATGGCGCATCTTCCACACGATCGCCTTGCCAATGATGATGCCGGCGATCGCGACGATGTCGATCTTTACGTTCATCGGTTCGTGGAACAACTACATCATGCCGCTCGTCTTGTTGTTCTCACCAGAAAAATACACGTTACCGGTCTTGATGGGCTTCTTAAAAGGTTCGCAAGTCGCAGAAAATCTCGGGTCGCTTTATCTCGGAATCGCGATTTCCGTCGTCCCGATCATGATTGCGTTCTTGTTCCTATCGAAATACATCGTCAGCAGCATCTCAGCTGGTGCCGTCAAAGAATAATCTGTTAGCTAAAGGGGAGTACGCGTATGAAATTTGCACCAAACTTCGTCTTCGGAACGGCGACGTCTTCGTATCAAATCGAGGGCGCACACGACGAGGGAGGACGGACACCATCCATTTGGGATACGTTCTGCGATACGGACGGAAAAGTGTTTGAAAAACATAACGGAGATGTCGCCTGCGACCATTACCACCGCTTTGAAGAAGACATTCAACACATTAAACAACTAGGCGTCGATACGTACCGCTTCTCGATTGCCTGGCCACGGATTTTTCCGGCGAAAGGGCAGTTCAATCCGGAAGGGATGGCATTTTACAAAACACTCGCGACACGCTTACGCGAAGAAGGGATCAAACCGGCCGTTACGCTCTACCACTGGGATTTACCGATGTGGGCATACGACGAAGGGGGCTGGGTCAACCGTGACTCAGTCGACTGGTTCCTCGACTTCGCCCGTGTCTGCTTCGAAGAACTCGACGACATCGTTGATTCGTGGATCACGCACAATGAACCGTGGTGTGCCGGTTTCCTCAGCTACCACCTCGGACACCATGCACCCGGTCACACGGACATGAACGAAGCCGTCCGTGCCGTTCACCACATGCTGTTGTCACACGGAAAAGCGGTCGAACTGCTCAAAGGGGAATTCAACTCGGCGACACCGATCGGCATCACGTTGAATCTCGCGCCGAAGTACGCGAAGACGGACTCCGTCAACGATCAGATCGCGATGAACAATGCCGACGGGTACGCCAATCGTTGGTTCCTCGACCCAATCTTCAAGGGACAGTATCCGGTCGACATGATGAACCTGTTCTCGAAATACGTCCATACGTATGATTTCATCCAAGAAGGCGACATGGCAACGATTTCGGTCGCTTGTGATTTCTTCGGGATCAACTTCTACAGCCGCAACTTAGTTGAGTTCAGTGCCGCGAATGACTTCTTACACAAAGATGCGTACTCGGACTACGACAAGACGGGCATGGGCTGGGACATCGCACCAAACGAGTTCAAAGAGTTGATCCGCCGTCTCCGCGCGGAATATACGTCACTCCCGATTTTCATCACGGAGAACGGGGCGGCGTTCGACGATCAACTCGTCGACGGCCGTATCCATGACCAAAACCGGATCGACTATGTTGCGCAACACTTGCAAGCGGTCTCCGACTTGAACGAAGAGGGAATGAACATCGAAGGCTACTACCTTTGGTCGCTGCTCGATAACTTCGAGTGGAGCTTCGGATACGACAAACGATTCGGCATCATCTATGTCGATTTCGAAACACAGGAACGGACATGGAAGGACAGCGCGCATTGGTATGCCGATGTCATCCAGACACATAAAGCAGCACTCTCACAGGAAGCGTAACCCAGTCGCAGGCAAGGTCGAATTACATCGGTCTTGCCTGTTTTTTGTCAAAGGAGGATTTCAAATGAAGAAATGGTTCGCAATTGCACTAGGGACAGGTTTAGTTTTATCTTATGCCGGGACAGGGCATGCTGAAAAAGCAGACAAGAAAGACAATACGAAATGGAAAGTGGTCTGGTCGGATGAGTTTACGAAACAACAACTCGACCGGACGAAATGGAACTACGACACGGGAAACTGGATCGTCGATGCGGACGGCAACGGGGTGTCGTCCGGCTGGGGAAATAACGAAAAACAATATTACACCGACAAAAAAGACAATGCCTTCATCCGTGACGGAAAACTCGTCATCCGCGCAAAACAGGAAAAAACGACGGACGCCTTCGGAAGTTATGACTACACTTCGGCAAAGTTGAAGACAAAGGGATTGTTCAGCAAGACATACGGCCGTTACGAAATCAAAGCGAAACTGCCGACGGGAAAAGGGTTATGGCCGGCATTTTGGATGTTGCCGGAGCAGGACAAGTACGGTGCCTGGGCATCATCCGGTGAAATCGATGTGATGGAATCCTGGGGCAGTCAGCCTGAAAAGGTCGCGGGGACGATCCATTACGGCGAAAATTGGCCGAACAATAAATACACCGGCAAGGATTATCATTTCCCGGAAGGTGAACGGATTGACCAGTGGCATACATATGCCGTCGAGTGGGAGCCGGGTGAACTCCGTTGGTACGTCGATGGAAACCTCTATCAGACACAAAACGATTGGTACAGCAAAGGCAAAAATACGGCGACGAACTACAGTTATCCGGCACCGTTCGACCAAAACTTCTATCTCGTGATGAACCTCGCAGTCGGCGGCTGGTTCGACGGGGAAGTCGATGCGACGACGAAGTTCCCGGCTGAAATGGAAGTCGATTACGTCCGGGTCTATGACCTGAAGAACCGTGCCTACCGGGATCCGGTCGAGCCGGTCTATGAAGACGTGACGTTACCGGACGGGGCGAAGCAACCGCTTGAAGACGGCAACCTCGTCTATGATCAAGCGTACGAAAAAGCGATTAAGACGATTACGGACGGCGCGCAGACACTTGATCCGACCTACTGGAACTATGTGACGCTGCCAGACTTTGGCGGTGCGGGAGAGGTTCAAGTGACGGAGCAGGACGGGACACGATTTGCTGACGTGTCAATCACGAAACCCGGAACACAAACGTATTCGCATCAATTGATTCAAAACGTATCACTTGCTCAAGGCGGCCGTTACCAAGTCAGCTTCGATGCAAGTAGCGAAGCGGAACGGAAGATGGTCGTCAAAGTCGGTGGTGGGGCGGAACGCGGTTATACGAAATACTCGAATGAAGAATCAATCGATTTAACGCCGACCGTCAAGCCGTACACGTTTACGTTCGATATGACGGGGGAGACAGATCTCGCAGCCCGGCTCGAGTTCAATCTGGGTCTTGCGCAAGCGGGCGTTAAAATCGGTAACGTCCGCGTCGAACAGATTCCACGTGGAGAAATCGATGAAACAGCAACAAAACCCGCTTTACCGGACGGAAACCTTGTCTATAATGGCACATTCGACCAAGGGGCGATGGATCGCCTGACCTACTGGCAGTTTGATGCCGGTCAAACAAAAGGAATGGGAACTGTTGATCCGGTGACACGTGACTTTACGTTCAAGACGAATCCGGCAAAAGGGCAGGCGGCGACTTTGTCGCAACAAGGCGTACAACTCGTAAAAGACCATCAATATGTGCTGCGTTTCAAAGCAGCAGCAAAACGGGTGAACAAGATGGACGTTCAGTTAACGGATGAGACAGGAACGACGGCTTACCTGCCGGAACAACGGATTGCGCTGAGCGGTAAGATGGAGACGTTTGAAGTACCATTTACGATGACAGAAGCGACGGATTTAAAAAGTCGTCTCCAGTTCATTCTTGGATCAGAGAAAGGGGAAGTGACCATCGATGATGTTGAACTCTTTGACACGACGCCGATCGAGATCGACAAGTCGCCGTTGAAAAACGGCTCGTTCACGGAAGGGCTGAACTTCTGGAGTTCATACGTTCATTATGATGCCCAAGCGGTCGTCTCGACGGTGAATGAAGCTGCAAAAATCGCGATTGCTTCAGAAGGACAGGAGCCATGGAGCGTTTTACTGGAACAAGGGAACTTAGCGCTCGTTAAAGGACAGACGTACCAGTTGACATTTAAGGCGTCGTCGACGGTTGCACGGCCGCTCGAAGTGACGGTCGAAAATGCGGCGTATACACGCTACTTCAGTCAGGTCGTAGCAGTCAGTCCGACGGTGAACACGTACCAGTACGAGTTCACGATGGGACAAGACGATACGGCTGGTCTAAAGTTCTTGCTGGGAAAAGCGACAGGCGCTCCATTTGCGGCACATGACGTGACGATAGATGATGTACAACTAACGGTTAAATAATGAAAGATAAGCCTCATTCCTTCAGAAGTGGAATGAGGCTATTTTTGTAAAAAATTGTATTATACCAATTTTTAGGATAAATTAGATGTACAGTATTCTAATGGATTAGGAGGATGAAGAAATGATTCAGACACTTCATACGGATGAGAACATGCACAATCAGTTTGTTGAGCGACATCCAGCAGGGGATTTGATGCAGATGACGGGATGGGGAGAGGTCAAGCAAGCGATGGGATGGCGCTGTCGCCGCGTCGCGATTGCGGAAGATGAACAACTTGTTGGCAGTGTTCAAATTCTATTTTTTCCTGTTTTAGGGACAGGATACACGATTGCTTACATCCCTCGTGGATTTGTAACAGATTACGAGCGATTAGATTATGTTGAAGCGCTATGGGAGGAAACAAAACGACTTGCGAGAGAAGAAAATGCGATTTTCGTGAAGCTGGATCCAGACATCGACTTGGGTGAGGGGGTGGCTTTTGAACGTTTAGTCGCACTAGGGTTTCGTCATAAAGGATTTGAGAAAGGTTTTCCGTACGTCCAACCAAGGCACCGGATGGAACTTACATTACAAACTCAGGAGGAAGAAACATTCCAATCCTTCCAGCGTCGGACCCGTTCAAAAATTCGTACGTCTCTTAAAAATGGAATAACATTTGAACGTGGGGGTGCTTCAGGTCTGAGCTGTTTCTCAGAGCTAATGGAAGAAACGGGGAAACGGGATGGATTTGTGACACGCGATCAAACTTATTTCGAGAAATTATATCAAACGCTACATGCAGCAGGACAAGCGGAATTATTCTTTTGTCGGCTTCATCCTACGGTGGCCCTTCAACAATTAGAAAATGAAAAGTCTGAACTTGAGTCTGCCCTAATTGAAACTGAGCAAAAGGAGCAGAAAACAGAGAAACAACAAATTCGTCGACTGAAGAAATTAGAAGAACTGAATCGGCGTCTTTTTAAAGTAGATCAATCCATTGAGGAGATGCTACATCTACAGCAGACACATCCAGAGGGGAAACTACTGTCTGGCGCACTCTTTACATACGCTGCGGGGAAGGCACACTATCTATATGGGGCCTCTTCGGATGCATATCGAAGTTACCTGCCGAACTACCGGATGCAATGGGAAATGATTCGATATGCAACAGAACTAAAACTCCATACATATGATTTTGGCGGGGTAAGCGGTTATGAATCGGAAGAAGATCCATATCGGGGACTTTATGATTTCAAAAAATTGTTCGGTACAGAAATGAAAGAAAAGATTGGCGAATTTGATTTTGTTTTAAACCCAACTATGTATCAAGCATACGATAAAGGATTGCCGCTCCTCAAGAAAGTAAGACGTTTAGTTATGAATTACTTCTAAGGTTCTTTTGATTAATTTTACTTTTTATGGAAGGTTTAGCGGTGGGAATAGCGAATACTAGTTCATATCAAAAGTAATGGAGGAATTTGAAAATGCCGAAGGGAACAAAGTCTTATCTCGTACTTTTTTGTACGCTATTACTCGTTTCGATTATGTTGAACGGCTGGCCGGCCGGAATCTATCCGGATGGTTCGATTGGTATAGTACAAATTCTTACGTCGATTGGCTGGTTTGCTTTCTTGATGGGATCAATCCTCATCCTTAAAAACACATCGCTCATCCGTTTTCTGTTTAACTACCTTCGTTTTGGTTTCATCGGCGGGATGGTCGTCTATTTGATTACATTGTTTGAGAATCACCTTTGGGATCAGACGTGGTTTGACATGATGTCAGGAATCCAATATCCACTGTATGTTCTGTTTGTCGTGCCGATGTTTGGTTGGAATGCCTTTACTGGAATTCCGTATGGTGATTTTTCATTTTTAATTGGTTTCCTCTATCTCTTGATCGCCTTCGGTCTAAGCTTACGGTATAAGAAAATCAAGATTGAACGCTTGCGTTACTGAATGGTAATTACAAGTAGGACCCGCTTCATAACGAAGCGGGTCTTTTTTTGTCTTTTGAACTGTCAGATAAGTCATACCTCTAAAGTTTAAAAATAGGAAACTATTTCTAAAGAAATCTACTATAATCAAATTATCACTAAAATTTGGTTTTTTTAGAAACGGAGGTAACCTGATGAAAAAAGCATTAAAGATCGTCATGGCAGGTGTACTTAGTATTTCGTTACTTAGTGCTACATCTGGTCAAAGTGACGCAGCGACTAAGGCGAAGACGTTTAAAAACTGTACGGAGATGCAAAAAACGTATAAAGGTGGCGTCTCGAAGAAAAAGGGTTTGAAAAACCGGACGGGTTACGATAAAAACGAGAAAGCCATTTATAAGAAAACAAAGTACGCCCAACATGTCAGCTTAGCGACGTATAATCTCAACAAATCGAAAGACCGTGACAAAGATGGCATCGCCTGCGAACGCTAAAAAAAAGCCCCGCTCTCCTGAATGGAAAGTGGGGCTTCATACGTTTAGTTGAAGTTCTTTTTGAGGAAGTCTGTGACTTCTCCAGGTGTTTTTGCGTTCGCACTATGCAAGTGACCGAGCTTCTCGTTGTTTTGGAAAACGAGTAAACTTGGAATGCCCATGACGACATTATCAGATGCGATTTCCGGGAACTCATCTTTATCGATTGTATAGATTGGAAGTTCTTTAAATTGTGACTCGACGTCCGGCATGAAGTAATCCATCCGTTTGCAGTCCGGGCACCAGTCCGCTTCGAACTTGATGATGACTGGTGTATCACTTGCGATTAACTCTTTGAACGTGTCTTCACTCTTGATGTAGTTACTCATGTGTAAATCCCCCTATAGTATGATCGTTTGTCTTTAGTCTACTGACTCCGGTACGAAGATGCACGGATTATGCTTTTTTTGTTTAATAAATTTCCGCAAAAAAGTTGGTGGTTCAAGAGATGTAAGCGGTTTTTCAGTTCGAGAATGTTGAATGGCTAAGGATTAATCTAGTTTGCCTATAAGAAACAAAGTTGGCTATTTATTAATTATCTAGTTATAAACAAAATGATTTCTCTAGACCCACTTGTATTGAACTGCTACGATAAGTTTTCGGAATTAAGCGAGTAAGTGGGGGCGGGCGGAATGATGGACGAACAAAAATTCGATAATTTAAAACGAGGCGAACGCGGTGCGATGATTAGCATTGCAGCCTATATCCTATTATCCGTAATTAAGCTGCTTGTCGGCTATTCAGCGGATTCTGCCGCTTTGCGGGCAGATGGTTTGAACAATACGACGGATATCATCGCATCGATCGCTGTGTTAATTGGATTACGGATTTCCCGTCGTCCAGCAGATGACAATCATAAATACGGTCACTGGAAGAGTGAGACGATCGCGTCGATGGTCGCTTCCTTCATTATGATGGCAGTAGGTCTCCAAGTGTTGATTGACACGATTTCAAGTTTATTTGAAGGAAAACAAGAATCTCCAGATATCGTAGCTGCCTATGTCGGAATCGGTTCGGCAGTCGTGATGTACTTTGTCTATCGGTATAACCGCAAACTGTCTGAAGAAATTGACAGCAAGGCCGTCATGGCAGCGGCGAAAGATAATCGGTCGGATGCCTGGGTCAGTATCGGAGCGTCAATCGGAATCATCGGTTCCCAGTTCGGGATGCCGTGGCTTGATATCGTGACCGCGATCATCGTCGGTTTCTTAATCTGTAAAACGGCATGGGACATTTTCTCGGAAGCTTCCCACGAACTGACGGACGGCTTTGATGAACAAAAGCTGAAGATGTATGAGGACGTGATTTCTGACCTCGAAGGCGTCAAAGGCATCAAGTCGATCAAAGGACGGAACTACGGTAATAACGAAGTCGTCGATGTCGTGATTCTCGTCAACTCGACGCTCAACATCCACCAAGCCCATGATATCGCGACAAAAGTAGAGGACACGCTGACGGATGAGTACGGTGTCTACGATATTCATGTTCATGTGGAGCCGGAGTGAACTATAGAGAACGACCATTTCTGGGTAGAGAAATGGTCGTTTTTTTGTGTGCATAATCTGCTGTCACTCGTTAAATCGGTTGAAAATATTATGTGCATTTTCACATTGTTATTTAGTTGACTTCACGAACTAATCGGCGTAGTTTAGTTTACATAGATAATCATTCCAAATGGAACGATTCGAAATGGAACACGGAGGTGGAAGGATGGAAACAGAACAACGTGAGCCGGTCCGTTCGACGGCAATGATGCAATCTTTTTGGAATGTCCAGCGGCATCTCGTCCGGGCGGCACATCAGACGGCGCAGGAAAACGGACTGAGCTTACCGCAATTCCATAGTCTGATGACGATTGCGCCAAGGAGTCCGATTACACAAAAAGAACTGGTCGCACACACGCATTTACCGAAGAGTACGCTCAGTCAATCGATCGAGGGATTGGTTCAATCCGGCTGGGTCATCCGGGATACGAATCCGGACAACCGGCGTGAAGTCGTATTGACGCTGAGTGAGCAAGGGCAACGGTTCGTTGATGCGATCAAACAACAAGAAGCCGGTATGCAGCAACGGCTCGAACAAATCCTCGATCAAATTGATCCGGCTGCCTTTGAACAAATGCTCAAGACGCATGAACAGATTGCAGACGGCTTAAAAGACATCCTGTCATCAGGAAACGGAGGCTGTACAGATGATTAAGTTACTCAAAAATCTAAAAGTCTATAAATGGGCGGTCCTCGCCGTATTGGTCCTCGTCTTCGCCCAGTCGATGTCCGATTTGTATTTACCGACTTTGATGGCCGACATCATCGATAAAGGCGTTGTCGTCGGGGATACAGGCTACATCTGGAAAATCGGTGCGGTCATGCTGGGCATCACGGCACTCGGTGCGACGGCTGCAATTGCCGCAAGTTATTATTCGTCAAAAGCGGCGATGGGGCTTGGGCGCGACATTCGCCGGAAAGTCTTTAACCACGTCGAACGTTTTTCACTGCAAGAGTTCGACCAAGTCGGAACGGCGTCACTGATCACGCGGACGACAAATGATATTACGCAAGTTCAACAAGTCGTCATCATGATGTTACGGATGGTCGTCAGTGCACCGATCATGTTCGTTGGTGGTCTAATCATGGCAGTCTCGAAGGATGCCAAGCTGTCGCTCGTCATCGTCGCCGCGATGCCGGTCCTTGTCGTGTCCATTCTGTTGATCCTCTGGAAAGGGGTACCGCTATTCGGACAAGTCCAAAAACGACTCGACCGGTTAAATCTCGTCTTACGTGAGAATTTGACAGGTATCCTTGTCATTCGGGCCTTCAACCGGGAGAAAGAAGAAAAAGTCCGCCTGACGCAAGCCAATGCGGATTTGACGGACGTCTCGATTAAGGTCAATAAAATCATGGCATTCTTGATGCCGACGATGATGCTCGTGATGAACTTGACGGTCGTCGGCGTCATTTGGTTCGGTGGGATCCGGATCAATAACGGTGGCATGCAAATCGGTGACTTGATGGCGTTCATTCAATACGTCATGCAAATCATGTTCGCCCTCGTCATGGCATCCGTCATGTTCGTCATGATTCCCCGGGCTGCCGTCTCGGCGAAACGGATTAATGAGGTTCTTGAGATGACACCGACGATGGTTGATGAAGGAACCGCTTCAGCAGACCGGGAGCCGGGAACACTCGTTTTCGATCACGTGACATTCAGTTATCCGGGAGCAGAAGCGCCGGTACTGTCGGATATCAGCTTCAAAGCACGTCCTGGTGAAATCACCGCTGTCATCGGTGGGACCGGTGCTGGGAAATCGACGCTCGTCAACTTAATTCCCCGCTTTTACGACGTGACGAGTGGCAGCATCCAAGTCAACGGCGTCGACAGTCGAGACGTCCCGCAAGAGGAATTACGTTCGAAAATCGGCTTCGTACCACAAAAAGCCCTATTGTTCACGGGCTCGATTGCGGACAACATTCGTTTCGGGAAACAAGATGCGTCATTAGAAGAAATCGAACATGCAGCGCGTGTCGCCCAAGCGACCGACTTCATCGAGCGGATGCCGGACCGGTATGATTCCGTGATTGAACAAGGCGGCTCAAACGTTTCCGGTGGCCAAAAGCAACGGCTTTCGATAGCCCGGGCGCTCGTCCGAAAACCGGATCTGTATGTATTTGACGACAGCTTCTCGGCCCTCGACTTCAAGACGGATGCGACACTCCGGAAAGCATTAAAAAAAGAAACGCAGGAAGCGACGGTCTTGATCGTCGCCCAACGCGTCAGCACGGTCATGGACGCGGATCAAATCATCGTCCTTGAGGAAGGGCGTGTCGCAGGCATCGGCACGCATGACGAATTGTACGCAACAAACGATGTCTATCAAGAAATCGTCAAATCCCAACTGTCAGAGGAGGAAATCGCATGAGCCAGACAACGAAACGACCTGCCGGCGGACCTCCGGGTGGACCGGGTGGCGGTCCCGGCGGTGGGAACATGATGATGATGGGAGAGAAACCGAAAGACTTCAAAGCGACGTTCCGTCGGTTACTCGCCTATTTAAAACCACGGCGGACGGCCTTGATTGCGGTGTTTGTCGCCGCGATTCTCAGTACGGTCTTTATGATCGCCGGACCAAAAATCATGGGGACAGCGATTACGGAACTGTTCGAAGGGGCGTATGCGAAGTTCCAAGGAGTCCCCGGTGCTGCCATCGACTTTACGAAGATCGGTCAGATTTTGCTGCTCCTCGCTGGGCTTTACGTCATCAGTAGTATATTTAGTTACATTCAGCAATACATCATGTCGAGCGTCGCTCAAAAAACGGTGTATGACTTACGGGAGGACGTCAATCAGAAACTCGAGCGGTTGCCGCTGAAGTATTATGACGGACGACCGAACGGGGAAACGCTCAGCCGGGTGACGAACGATATCGATACAATCGGGAGTACGCTCCAACAAAGTGTCACGTCGTTCATTACGTCCATCGTCACGATCGTCGGGATTTTAATCATGATGTTGACGATCAGTCCACTCTTGACGTTGATTTCACTCGTGACGTTACCATTATCGATTTTTGCGATCCGTCCGATCTTAAAACGATCGCAGAAGTATTTTGCCGATCAACAACGGACACTCGGTCAACTGAATGGTCACGTCGAAGAGATGTATACGGGACACCCGGTCGTCAAGGCGTTTGGTCATGAACGAAAAGCGGTCGCAGAGTTTGACGATGTCAATGAACAGCTCTATGATGCCGGACGAAAAGCGCAGTTCATTTCCGGCATCATCATGCCGATGATGATGTTCATCGGGAACATCAGTTATGTCTTGATCAGTGTCGTCGGCGGGATTTTAGTGACGCAACGCAGTATCTCGATCGGGGACATTCAAGCCTTCATCACGTATACCCGGCAATTCACGCAACCGATCACGCAGACGGCGAACATCGCAAACATCGTCCAGTCGACGGTCGCAGCAGCAGAACGTGTTTTCGAATTATTAGATGAAGAAGAGGAAATCAAAGAAGTGACGACGCATCATCTCGCGCGTGCGAAAGGTGCCGTCGCGTTTGAACACGTCGACTTCGGTTACGGAAAAGACCTCTTGATTGAAGACATGAACATCGATGTCCGACCGGGACAAACCGTCGCCATCGTCGGTCCGACCGGTGCCGGGAAAACGACCTTAATCAACCTGTTGATGCGTTTCTATGAATTGAGCGGTGGTGCGATCCGGATTGACGGGATCGATACGCGAGACATGTCCCGGGAAGACTTGCGGACGACCTTCGGGATGGTCCTGCAAGATACGTGGCTCTTTAATGGGACGATCCGCGATAATCTCGCATACGGAAAAGTCGGAGCATCGGAAGAAGACATCGTCAATGCGGCTAAAGCGGCGCATGCCGACCACTTCATCCGGACGTTGCCGGATGGGTACGATACGGTCTTGAACGAAGAAGCCTCGAACATCTCACAAGGGCAAAAACAATTGTTGACGATTGCCCGTGCGGTCCTCGCCGATCCACCGATCATGATTTTGGATGAAGCGACGTCGAGCGTCGATACGCGGACGGAAATCTTCATCCAGCAGGCGATGCAACGCTTGATGGACGGACGGACGAGTTTCGTCATCGCCCACCGCCTGTCGACGATTAAAGATGCGGACTTAATCCTCGTCATGGATCAAGGACGTGTCATCGAACAAGGAACGCATGAAGCGTTGTTAAAAGCAGATGGTTTCTATGCGGACCTCTACAACAGCCAGTTTTCCGAAAAAGAAGTCGTATGACAGGATCAAAAATGAAGCAGTTCTCCTGAAACGGGGAGCTGCTTTTTTTGTCGGAATAATCCTTTTCCTTGATTTTTAATACCGCAGGGGGTATATTATGGACAGAAATCATTTTGCCGAACGGGCAACAAAAGGAGAGAACTTCCATGAAAAACATGTCGACGACTGAACTTGAACAAACACTTCAAACGGATGCATCCATCCAGTTGATTGATGTCCGGGAAACGGATGAATACGCAGGTGGTCATATCGAACAAGCTAAAAATGTTCCGCTATCTGAATTGACGGAACGTACGGCTGAACTGGATGCGAAACAACCGATTCACGTCATTTGCTTATCTGGTGGACGGAGTATGAATGCTTCGATGTATTTGGAGCAAGCGGGCTTCGACGTCACGAACGTCGACGGCGGAATGATGAGCTGGGAAGGAAACGTCACACGCTAAGCAACAATCAATCGGGTACGACCATTCAACTAAAGGAGGAATCGTTATGTTATTACGCTATTTCTATGATGAAAAATTAGCACAAGCTTCATATATGGTAGGGTGCCAGAAGACGGGGGAAGCGATCGTCATCGATCCGGCACGAAACATCGAACCGTACCTCAAAGAAGCGGAAAAAGAAGGGCTTCGAATTTCGGCGACAGCGGAAACACACATTCATGCTGATTTCGTTTCTGGGACACGCGAATTCGCGAAACGTCTCGGAACGACAGCTTATCTATCAGATGAAGGCGATGCTTCTTGGAAGTATGGTTTTGCTTCAGAGATTGATGCCTGTCTCGTCAAAGACGGGGAGACGTTCAAAGTCGGGAATGTGACGCTTGAAGTCATGCATACACCAGGTCATACGCCGGAACATATCTCGTTTGTCTTATACGATCGTGATCAAACGGTTCCGATGGGAATATTTACGGGCGACTTCGTCTTCGTCGGCGATATCGGACGTCCGGATTTACTGGAAGAAGCTGCCGGTATTCAAGGAACGACAGCCCTTGGTGCGAAGCAAATGTTCCAGTCCTTGAAACGCTTCAAACAATTGCCTGACTTCACACAAGTCTGGCCAGGACACGGTGCAGGAAGCGCGTGCGGGAAAGCACTCGGTGCTGTTCCGACATCAACGGTCGGCTACGAAAAAGCGACGAACTGGGCACTCCAGATGGAGGATGAAGCAGCATTCGTCAAAGAATTGACAACGGATCAACCAGAACCACCGAACTACTTCGCGATGATGAAAAAAGTGAATAAGGAAGGCATTGCCGTGACGACAGGAATCGATCGTCCACGCCTTGCTGAAGCGAACACGGTGGGAGAACTCGTCAAGACGATGCAAGTCGTCGATACACGAGACGGAAAAACATTCGGTGCCGGACATGTGCCGGGGACAATCAACATTCCTTACAATTCGAAATTCGTTGCCTGGGCAGGCTGGTTAGTCGATTTCAATCAGGATATCGCCATCCTCGCGGCAGCGGATCAACTGGAAACGATTCAAACGGATTTACAATCGATCGGACTGGATCGTTTCGTGACATTGATTGATGTCGAAGAACTCACAGCGGGTCAGTTAACAGAAAGTTATCCAGACTGGACAGCCGACAAAGCCATCGCAGCAGCTGAAGCCGGTGACGTCTATGTCCTTGACGTCCGTAATAAAACGGAGTGGGAGGAGAGCCATTATGAACAGGCTCACCGGATTTTACTTGGAAAACTCGCGTCACGTCATGAAGAACTTCCGAGCGACCAACCGATTGCTGTCCACTGTGCATCAGGGGTTCGGTCACGGATGGCGGTCAGCGTCCTCCAATCAATCGGTGTGAAGAATGTGATTAACATCGACGGTGGGTATGCAGCGATTGAAGACGTCTTAGATGGTTCTAAAATAGCAACGACACGTTAATTACTCATAATGTAAATGGATGTTCTCTTACGAGAATGTCCATTTTTTTATATATTTTTTTAGGAGAAATATTTAGTGTTGTAAATTGTTTAACTTATCCTTTAGTGGGGGAAATTAAAGAAGTGTCAGAAATATATGAATTCATTTTAGAGATGAAGGGGTGTGGAAAGATGAACAACTTTTGGAACACGACGTCATTTGACGCAAACGGGATTCTTGGAACTCTCGGAAATATTTTAGGTGCATTGATCGTATTCCTGATTGGATGGCTGATCGCGAAATTGATTGCGAATGGCATTCAAAAAGCACTAGAAAAATCAGGTGTCGTCGAGAAATTGATGCCAGAAAAGTCAGCTGAATCGAAAACGGAGAAAAAGAAATGGACGCCAGAAAAAGTTATCGGCACAGTCATTTTTTGGGTCGTGATGGTTTTTGTACTAATTTTAGTATTCAATATTCTTAACCTCGGAATCATCGCAGCACCGCTCGCAGACACGATGAGTACGTTGCTTGGTGCCATCCCGAATATCTTGAAAGCAGCACTTGTTCTATTATTCGCCTATGTTCTTGCCGTCGTCTTACGGATGATCATCGTCAAAGGCGGAACGAAGTTGATGGCGAATGAAAAAGTTCGGTCAAATAAAATGTTGCAAGGACAAACCGATTTATCGAACTATCCGAAAATTGCTGGAGACATCGTCTTTTACTTGGTCTTGTTGATTTTCCTACCAGGTGTACTCGATGCCTTGAACATCAGTAGTGTTTCGGAACCGTTCAGTCAACTATTATCGTCATTCCTTAGTTTCATCCCACGTCTGATTGCTGCTGCAGCTATCTTCTTCGTCGGATACCTTGTTGCGAAAATCGTCCGCGATATCGTGACGAACTTTCTTCATGCAGTTGGAACAGATAAATTTGCTTCACGCTTTAATTTAGGTACAAACGATCAAAAAGATAAAAAATCCCTTTCTTCTATTTTGGGAACAGTCGTCTTCATCTTAATTTTGATTCCAATCACGATTTCAGCACTGGATCAACTTAATATTAAAGGAATATCAGAACCCGCGATTAACATGCTAAATGATGTACTTGGGATGATTCCGAACATCATCATCGGTGTCGTCTTAATTCTTGTTGGTCTTTATGTCGGACGTTTCGTCAAGAAATTCGTCGCGGATCTCTTGTCACGCCTTGGATTTGATAACTTGACACGTCACCTGAAAATCGGTAACTGGGATGCGAATAATACGTCGACATCGCCATCATCGATTGTTGGCTCACTCGTTGAAATTATTATCGTCGTCCTGTTCGTCGTCGAAGCCTTCAATCTGATTGGTCTTGACTTCATGGTCGATCTCGGACGAGCTGTTCTTGCTTTCCTTCCGAGCGTCTTGACGGCAATCGTCATCTTGGCGATTGGTATCATCGTCAGCAACTTGGTGAAACGTACGATGGATAGCTTGTTTGCGAAATCCGATTTAAAAGTACTTTCAAGCGTCGCGAAGTACGCTATCCTTGCTCTTGCTGTCTTCATGGCCCTTGATCAGCTTGGAGTTGCGGCAACAATCGTCAACTCCGCGTTCATCTTGATTCTCGGAGCAGTTGCCCTTGCCTTCGGTCTCGCCTTTGGTTTAGGTGGTCGTGATAATGCGTCACGTTATCTTGATCGTCTCCAGAAAAAAGCGGAAAACGCAGACATCGACACATCTAACTTATCATCAAACAACACACCGTCTGCGTCAACAAAACCTAGCTTAAAAGATGCAGCAAAAGGTGCAGCATCGAACGCAGCAGACGATGTCACGCCAGACCGTGCCCCACGTGCTTCCCGTTCGACGGAATCGACTGATGAGAAACCGACGCACGGTAAGCCGAAAGGTGCGCTTCCTGAAAATGATTTGGCACAACAGGATGATTATCCGATTGACCCGGATCTTGGACCGAACCTCGATCATCCGAATGATCGTCCGTAAGTAGAAAAGAGACTCCTTCGTGCACTTGCGAAGGGGTTTTTAGTGCGTCAACGCATCTTTGCATATATGCATTGTAGTAAGTAAACAAAAGTGGTTTGACCAATTTGTGAAAAAACACAGAAAGGGCGACTTATAAAAGCTAACATCGTTTGTTATGATGAGAAGGTCAATCAGAAAATGATTTGAATATTCAGAAAAAAGAGAAAAGTTCGGAGGATGAATCATGAGTTTGCTTCGTAAAAAAGATGTCAGCGTAATGATGGAAAACAAAAGTCATTCTAAGCTTGCGCGTCATCTATCTGGTTTCGATTTAATCTTACTCGGAATCGGTGCCATCATTGGTACAGGTATTTTCGTATTAACAGGAACAGGCGCCTTATACGCAGGTCCAGCATTACCGGTCTCATTTATTATTTCAGCCATCGTTTGTGCGTTAGCCGCTCTCTGTTATGCCGAATTTTCCTCAATGATTCCTGTCTCGGGTAGTGTATATACGTACACCTACGCTACGATTGGCGAACTCGTTGCCTGGATCATCGGGTGGTGTTTGATTTTAGAATACGGTCTCGCTTCGAGTGCTGTCGCGACAGGGTGGTCAGGTTACTTCCAGTCGCTGTTATCCGGATTCGGCATTGAACTTCCGACAGCACTCCGTGCCGCACCGGGGGCCGTACCAGGCAGTGACACGTTCTTTAACTTACCGGCATTCTTGATTTTGATGGTCATTACGTTCTTGTTGTCACTTGGAATCAAGGAAACAAAACGCGTGAACAATGTGATGGTACTTGTTAAAGTCGCCGTCGTCATCTTGTTCATCGTCGTCGGGATTTGGTACGTTGAACCAAGCAACTATACACCATTTGCGCCATTCGGAATCAGCGGCGTCCTGCAAGCGTCGGCGATTGCCTTTTTTGCTTACCTTGGCTTCGATGCCGTCACGTCGGCAGCAGAAGAAGTAAAGGATCCCGGTCGGAATTTACCGATTGGCATTTTAGGATCACTCGCAATCGTTACCGTCTTGTACGTCGTCGTCTCTGCAATCATGGTCGGAATCGTCCCGTTCAAACAATTTGAAGGTGTCGATAGTCCGGTTTCGCTTGCGTTGAAAGTCGCAGGTCAAAACTGGGTTGCCGGCTTTGTTGATTTAGGAGCCATCGTCGGGATGACGACGGTCATTCTCGTCATGACGTTTGGTCTCGTCCGTCTGTTGTTCGCGATGAGCCGTGACGGGTTATTGCCGAAAGTCTTCTCGGACGTCAATGAAAAATCGCATACACCGGTCAAGGCGACTTGGATTCTCGGTACCGCTTCTGGTTTGATTGCTGGATTCGTCCCACTCGGTACGTTGGCGGAATTGATTAACATCGGGACACTCGCTGCGTTCGCTTTAATCTCCGTCGCCGTCATCATCTTGCGTCGGACGCGTCCTGACTTAAAACGGGCATTCAAAGTCCCGTTCGTCCCGGTTCTTCCGATTTTATCAGTCCTCGCATGTATCATGTTGATGTTGAATCTTCAAACCTTTACATGGATTGCGTTCTTCATCTGGACGGCGATTGGTTTGCTTGTCTACTTCGGTTACGGAAGAAGCCGTTCGAAATTAAATTAAGTACATGATCACTCTCGATTTCATCGAGGGTGATTTTTTGTTGGAAACAAGTGCAGGAAACCTCTCTCAAAGAGTCGAACGATTGAAGAGAGAAGAGGAGGAACTACATATGATTCATATTAAAAGAAATCCTGATTTAGAATCTGCCTACAAAGCGATGCAAGAAGGGTTCAGCGATTACATAATTCCGCTCGGTTTGTCACTTGAAGTTTTTCAGGAACGGATTTTGACGCGGGATGCTAACCAGTTGGAGCACTCGTTTGTCGCTTTTCATGGAGAACGACCTGTCGGGTTATGGCTGAACGGTCTCAAGAAAATCAAGAAGGAACAAGTCATGCGGTGTGGTGGTCTTGGTATAGATCCGCAGTATCGCCGTCTCGGCATCGCAAAAGCATTATACGAGGCTCAACTAAGTTATGCGAAAGAGCTGGAAGTCGATCGATTGATGCTTGAAGTCATCCAAGGTAATACACCTGCAATTGATTTGTATCACCATCTCGGCTACCGCCAAGACCATGAACTCGGTTATTTTCAGCGCGATGAACCGAACCAGGTGAATCCACTCGTTGAGATTGATGAAGTGGCATTTGAACGGAGATACGCCCAACAAGGCGAATACATCTGGCAACAAGATCCGGGCGTGATGAAATATAGGAAGGCCACCTATTATGAACTCGACGGAGCATTCATCGCTGCTTCAAACGACTCGATTTTTGCCATCTTGACAGAAGAATCGGAGGTCGCACGCATCGCAACGGAAGCGACCCGACGTTTGAGTGGAACGACGTATCAATTGCAGTCGACGAATCCACTCGTCTGGGAAGCATTGCGTGAAGAAGGATGGGCACAGCGTGATTTAAAACAATTCGTCATGAGTAAAGCGATTCGTTAACGAAAAAAATAGCCATCGTTCGTAAGTAGCAACCACTACTTTGGAACGAATGGCTATTTGTCATGTCCATAAACTAATCATGACGATGATGGCGAAAATTACGAATAAGATTCCAGTGCCACCCAGCATGATAAGCATAATTTTGTTCATCATTGGAAAATGCCTCATCTCTAAGAATGAATTTATGAAGAAATACGTGCTATATAATCTTGAATCATCACAAGATGCGACCCGACGATATTATCCGGCAAGTCCGTCAGCGACACATACGTCAATGCAACACTTTCATCACTGACACGGAGTGTGCCGGAAGTATCGGACGCAATGTACGCAAGGGTGACGCTTTGAAAGACATCCCCATTCGCGAGTGTCGTGACATAATTTTTACCGGAGTAGACACCAAGCAACGCAAGCGTCTCCGCAACGAGTCCGGTTTCTTCGAATAACTCACGTCGGGCCGTCTCTTCCGTCGATTCTTCCCATTCCATGAGACCACCCGGAAGACCGAAACGTGCTTGATCTTCATTTCGTTGTTCGAGTAAAATCTGACCTTCCTTAATGACGAGAACGACGGCACCGACTAAAATCAGCGGAGTGGGTCCGACTAAATCACGGATGGATTTGACGTAATTCATCGCGGCACCTCCTGATGGAACGGGCATCCCGTAGCTTGCGTCTGTTTCGGGAAAAAGTTCGGTCGCTGTAACGCATTGTCATAATCTTTATGGAAGACGTGTGTCGCTGCTCCGCTCATCGGCGGAACGAGCCACGACCATTCCCCAGTGACGTCGCGACCGCAAGTGGCTTCATTTTTTTCGAACCGGGCGAATTGTTTAGCCGCCGTATGATGATCGACGATCGTCACTCCGGACCGCTCGAAGGATTCGAGGACGGCGACATTGAGTTCGACGAGGGCCCGGTCTTTCCATAAGGCGCGTTCGCGGGACGTGTTCAGACCAAGTTGTTTTGCGACAAGCGGTAAGAGATTATAACGGTCCGCGTCAGCAAGATTTCGGGCTCCGATTTCAGTTCCCATATACCAGCCATTGAACGGAGCACATGGGTACGAAATGCCGCCGATTTCAAGGCGCATGTCGGAAATCATCGGGACCGCGTACCACTTGATTTCGCGTCCGGCGAATAAGTCGTATTCGGGATGGATGATCGTAACTTCAAGAATCAGTTCTTGCGGAATCTCATGGACTGTCACTTGACCATCAAGTTCAATCAGGAGCGGCAAAATATCAAAGGCCGTTCCTTGTCCTGTCCAACCAAGTGCCTGGCACTGCTTCGTGAAGGCAAGCGATGCCGGGTCACCAAGAACGCCGTCGACCGTTTCGTATCCAGCGTAACGAATCAATTGATGATTGAGGACGCGGACACGTTGCGGATGGAAAATCGTGATTGTCGAGCGGATCCGTCCCTCATTGGTGGCGTGGCGAATGTGGTGGAACAACGCGTCTCGAATCGCTTCGATTGTTGTCGCCGCACGGGCATCGATGACGTGCAGTTGATCCCAAAAGAGCCGTCCGATGCACCGGTTGCTGTTACGCCAAGCAAGTTTCGCTCCGAACGTCACTTCATCCGTTGTTTGTGTATAGCTTCCCGTTCGTAAAATTTCATCGCGCACGTCGTTCAAACGATTTTGTGTATGTGGTGTCTCTTCTATATAAGTCGTCAAGAAGCGTTCTGCTTCGTCTAGTAAATGTTGCACGGCGTTTGAGTCCTTTCTTCATCCAAAGCGACAGAGTTTCTTATTCTAGTGTACAAGGTGAATGGGGGGAGCGCCAACTCATAGCAATTGCCCGTTTTTTGACACGTTCAAAAGACGTTCGCAGATTAAGCGGGAGAGGGAAGGGGGATAGATAAGAGAATCAATCGAAAGTGAGGAACTTGGCATGTCTTTAGTCAAACCGGTTTTTATTCGCTTTTTTGGCGAAGCTTTTTTTGATAAGTCGGCACAGCTCGCCTATTATTTGATGTTGTCCTTATTTCCATTCTTATTATTCGTTGTCGGATTAGTATCTTTTTTACCGTTCACTTCCGGTGAAGTCCTTGATTTGATTCGTCCTTTCGCACCAGCGGAAACCTATGATTTAATTCGCCGAAATGTCGTAGGGATTTTTGACGAAGGGGGATTAAAACTTGCTTCGATTAGCTTCATCGCAGCCTTTTGGCTCGCCTCGATGTCGGTCCAGTCGCTTGTCCGTTCCCTCAATGACGCCCTTGAGGTAACAAGGAAAGTGCCGTTTTGGCGGGGCTTATTACAAGATTTCGGATTTACGATTGGTATGATGTTCATCTTGCCGTTTTCGCTACTTGTTCCGGTCGCCGAGAAATTGGCCCGGCGTTTCATCAGTCATTTTGCACTCATCGCAGATATTGCAGCGGACTATTCGTCCATCTGGTTTGTATTCCGCTGGGGGCTCGGTTCCTTGTTTCTATTCGTGTTCTTTGTGTTATTGTATCGCGTTTTACCAAGTGTTCGATTAACGATTCGTCAAGTACTCCCGGGGGCATTGTTTACGACGATTGCCTGGCAGGTCGTATCGGAAGCCTTCTCGTACTATGCGGAGTTTGGGAGTTACAATCGTCTCTACGGTCAGCTCGCAGGAATCATCGTCTTGATGACCTGGTTTTATTTATCCTCCGTCGTTTTGATGCTCGGTGGATTGATGAACGCAGAACGAATGCGGCAGAAAAAAGAGGCGAAGATCATGAAGCCTGAAAAAATCAAAAAAGAAACTGTCCGCTGAGGGCAGTTTCTTTAGCGTGTAGATAAACTCTTATGAAGCGTGAAAATGCGATATCGAGAGACAATCCGTTCGCGTTTCTTTGTCTCGCATCGTCTTCAAAGCGGCAATCGGTCGCGGTTCTAAAGCGATTCGAGACGGAGTGCGATTTAAACCGCCTGCATGCCCAGCTTTCCGTCACGACATCCTCTAAAAAGCGTCACGTTTCGTTGACTCCTACGGGAAAAAGTGCGTTTTCAACGCACTTTCAGAGGCAGGCAAGACCCTGCTCGTTGTCCGTGAGGATCAAGGAGCAATGGCTTGCGCCTCGCCCGAGGAAAGCAACGAAAAAAGACGCTTGATCTCCTGATAACACGTTGTCTTCAGTTTGCAGATAAAGGGTTATGAAGATTATTTTTCGCTTTGGACGCGATTCAAAAAAACTCATGTCCTAGGAATGTCTACTTCTTACTTTTTGATAGAAAAATAGAAGCAATAATCCAATCGTAAAGACACCGAGCAAGATGAGCGATCCTGTTTCCTGCCCTAAGACTTTTAAAATGACACTGACGGCGACGACGGCGTAAAAGACGCCAAGACTCTTCCGGACGAAATGGTCTTCAAATAGATGAAGCAAGGAAGCACCGATCGGAGAGCCGATAAACGCACCGACGATTAAAGCAATGCCGAGATAAAGCGGAGCCTCGGTACCGGAAGCAAGATAACTGGTGACACCGCCGAGGACGATCAGTGTCGCCGAGGCGATGCTCGTGCCGATGGCTTGTTTGAGTGGGAAACGGACCCAACCCATCAAGAGTGGGGTAAGCAAGAAGCCACCACTGACCCCCATGAGGGATGACAGAATTCCGGCAGCAAATCCGATCACCATCAATTTATAGAGATTCGCTTGTGTGACGTGTCCTTCGACTGGTTTTCGTTTCGATGGTTTTAAGAATTGAATCGCAAACCACGTCAACAAGACGATGTAGAGGACGGAAATCATGGCATCGGCACCGGTCCGTTGTTCGAGCCAAAAGACGACCGGCGTGATGACTGCAGAACCGACGATCCCCGATAATCCGACGGCTAACGCATCACGGGCATGGAAATTTTTCAGACGCATATGCGATACCGTCCCGGTCACGGTCGAACCGAGTGTCAATAACAGACTGAGGACGATCGCGGTACTGGGTGGATAACCGAGGATTAATAAAAGAGGAGTTAAAATAATTCCTCCGCCGATTCCGAAAAAGCCGGATAGAATACCAATTACTGCTCCAAGTATGATAAATAGTACAAACTCCATATGAGCCCTTCTTTCATGTTTTGTTTCTTTGTGTAATTAGTATAAGTGAACAGATATTATTATGAAAATGAATTATAATAATGATAATGATTTAAAAAAATAATAAGGTGGTAGATATAGATGAAACTGCATGAATTAAAAACATTCGTAACACTTGTAGATACAAAACATTTTACGCGAACGGCTGAACTCTTGTTTATTTCACAACCGACAGTTAGTGTTCACTTAAAACGATTAGAGGAAGATTTAGGACAACTATTATTACTTCGTAACGTGTTTAATGCATCGCTTGAAGTGTCTGATGCAGGCTGGGTTGTGTATCACCATGCAAAAGAAATGTTGTTTCAAGCAGAACAAATGCAATTAGAACTAGATGAACTGAAAGGTTTCATTCGGGGGACACTACGACTTGCAGCAACGCATACCATTTATGAAACGATATTAGAAGAGATGATCCATGACTTCTTAATTGCATACCCAGATGTCTCAATTGACGCACGGATTATGAACCATGATCAAGTTGAACAAGCGTTATTACATCATGAAATTGATATCGGACTTGTCGAAGGTGATCCGTTAGTTCAAAACATCAATTGTATTCCTTTTGCGAAGGATCAGTTACATGTCATCGGGCGGACAGAGTTGGACATGTTAGAAGCTACTTGGATTTTTAGAGAGGAAGGTTCAGCTGCACGTGTTGCCTTGATGCGGTGGTTGGAAGAAAAAAAGATTCAGCCTCAAAAAACTATAACGGTTCACTCTAATCATTTAATCCGTCAACTGATTATGAATGGAACTGGTATTTCGACATTATCAGAACGATTTATTCAACCCTTAAAAAAATCGAATGACTACCGAATTTATGCAGAAGACATTGAACAAAGAACATTTCAATTTGCGATTCCAAAAGCACATCCATCCCGTCTCGCGCTCAAGTGGATTGAAGAAACGATAAAGAAATCTTGACTCCATCAATTAATTAAAGCTACTTATTATGTTTTTTTATTTAGTCTATTAATCAAAACTATGATAACAGTAAAAATATGGGGGTTATAATGTAGGGGATTCTTTTAGTAAAGCGATAACGAGGGGGAATTTATGAATGAAAAAGGAAAAAATGATTGTCGTAACGATCATGTTCTTCATCATCGGTCTATTTGTGTGGGTCAAATTTTTAGCACCGACAGAAGAAAACGTCATACAAGCAGCACATGGACCGAGTCTGAACACCTTGGACCAAGAAGCGAATGCAGAAGACATCAAGCAAGGGAGAGACTATATCAATCATACAAGTAGTCTTCTTCCTGATCATGTGGGAAGTACGATGTCATGTGCTAGTTGTCATGCGACAGGAGCAACAGGTGGATCACTTGATTTAGTTGGGGTCACAAAAGAGTATCCACAATATAATAAGCGTGCGGGGAAAGATGTTTCCATTGAAGAACGTGTAAATGGGTGTTTTACACGAAGCATGAACGGGACAAAACTTGATTTGGACGGTAAGGAAATGAAAGCGATTGTAGCCTACTTGGATTTTCTTGCAAAAGATACTCCAGATGGAATCAAGGAACGACCATGGACAAAAATCGCGCTCGAAGGTGACTTGCCAAAACCTAACATAGGCAATGGGAAAGATATTTATTCGAATTCTTGCATGGCTTGTCACGGTTCGACACAAGCGGATGGACATGGTCTTGCTGTCTTCGGTAAGAATTCCTATAATGATGGCGCCGGAATGAATCGGCTTCGGACGACAGCTGGCTTCATTCAAAATTATATGCCAAAAGAGCCAATGGGAGGAGTCGAAACTGGGGGACTGACAAGACAGGAGGCAGTTGACGTTGCTGCGTATATCAATTCAGTTGGTCGACCGGTCATGAAAGGAAAAGAAAAAGATTACCCGAATGGAGATCCACCGGACGACCTATCGTATCCAATAGACTCCGTATCAAAACAATAAGGAACAATGAATCGATTGACAACGAGTCTCGCTGTACCTTTTAACATTCTTTACGTAGTCAACCCCCGACATGCTTTCCGCTTTTCGGACAGCGTGTCGGGGGTTGTTTGTTTGTTTCAGGTACGTGTGTTCTTTTCCAATACATGAATCGACCTATCTTTGGTTAAGTACAAATAACAGTTATCGATGAGACTGCACCAATTTTTCCATCATTTCTTGATTCATAGGTCCGATCACTTTGTTTACGATATATCCTTTAGAATCAATGATATAACTGGTCGGAACCGTATAGGCTTTATACTGTTTTCCGATTGTTCCATCCGTATCAAGTGGAATTGTAAAGGTGAGTTTATAGTCATCGATGAATTTTTGTAAAGCTGCTGTCCCGTTATCTTGTGACGTTAAATTCACCGCGATGACTTCTACATTTTCTTTGTGAGAAGCATGAAACTTTTGAATATGCGGCATTTCTGCCTGACAAGGTGGACACCAAGTCGCCCAAAAATTGAGAATGACTGTTTTCCCTCGATAGTCGGAAAGGCGAATCGTCTCACCATCTACTGTCTTTAGCGAGAAATCGGTCGCCAGTTCATGATGTGCCTCGTCTTTTGATGCTTTTGGATTTGAAAGTGCTATCGCTTCTTGTTTTTGAGATTGCTGGTTTCGGTACACATTAATGGTAGCTAACAGTACAACGAGAAACAGGATTAGCAATAGAGCTATTTTTTTATTTTGATTCATGCGTCCCTCCTAGTTTTTCTGCAAGTCCTGCCCCGCTTACGAATAAAAATTGGAATAGCATCACCTGCCACTCAGACAGTCCGATTAGTGATTGGATAATGAAATGAAAAAATAAAAAGACAACCATCCATTCTAGCGCCAACATGGAAGGCACGTTGTAAAACAATAAGATGAGTGTTAAAACAAGTCCTCCATACAAAACAGCCAGCCAGTTCGCCTGGAGTGTGTTTAAGATAAATTCAAACTGAAATAAGTATAGGACGGATAGGAACGGTAGTATGCGTAAGGTGGCTGAATCGACTTTTCTCACCCAATACAAAATCAGTCCAAGTAAAGATAGGAATAACCCACGGGTTCCCCCATCAAAAAAGAGAGCGGATTTAGGCATCGCTAAGACGAGTGGTAGATGGAAGAGAATATAGCTTCCTTTCCATACCAAAACGAAGAGTAAAAAACTATTTATCATCCAGTCACCTAGACGCCGATGCAACAAGATACGATATGAAATTGAAAGGAGGAAAAGCGCTAAAACAACCGATAACCAAGTGAAGGAAATCGAAAACTGTCCGATTTGAAGATAATTATTCATTAGAGGACAGGCGTGTTAACTCGAACGTAATTTCGATTGAATCGATAACAGATTGAATCATGCCACAATTTTTAAGGACGAGCTCTGCGATGGAAGAAGCTTGTTTTTCGCTGATCTCGCCATCCATTTCGACAGTAAAGTGAAGTTTGGTAATTCGATTGGCACGTTCTGTGTCACGTGTGACATCGACGTTCATCGTGAGACTTTGGTATGAAATCCGTTTCTTTTGTAGAAGATTTCGTAATAGCGTGCCGCTACACCCAGCAAGTGATGTGACGAAAAGTTCAAGCGGACGAAAACCAACTTCCGGGTTCTTTGATACAGGGAGAGAGCCATGTGGTAAGGACGTAGTAACTGCCTCTTCTTCGATAATATAGTGCATAATTGTGTCTCCTTTCAGGATACTATGATCAGTATTTCATTCAATTGTTAAGGAATGATGAAGAAGGAACAGGTGGTGTATTTTTCAAAGATTGGAGAGGTGGTCAGCTTCCGATAAATTTATAGCCCATTCCACGAACGGTTTGGATATAGGGAAAGTCTGTTTCTTCTTTAATTTTATTGCGTAAATGACGGATATGGACGTCGATGGTCCGATTGCTAACTGCTTTTTCATCATTCTCATAAATCCGGTCGAGTAACTGTGTGCGCGTTAAGATTTGATTCGGATGTTGCATCAAAAGCTGTAACAACCTGAACTCAAATGAAGTGAGATGAAGTTCGGTTCCATTGATGGATGCTTCACCGCGTAATGGTTTTAAGAGAAAACCCGTGAAACTCAATTTTCCACAGCGACTGGCTGTTCGTCTTAAGACAGCTGAAATCCGACTCATCACTTCAGCTGGACTAAAAGGTTTGGTGATATAATCATCAGCCCCTAATCTAAATCCGTACAATTTATTTTCTTCAGAATCTTTAGCTGTAAGTATGATGATCGGCATCATGCTTTGGAAGTCTTCACGAATCCAGTGGCAAAGGTCTTCCCCGCTTAACTTCGGTAACGTCAAATCGAGCAGTATGATACAGGGGTCGTACATCTCAATCATTCGTTTTCCTTCTAATCCATCTGCGGCCTCTAATACTTCATATCCTTCTTTTAGTAAATACATTTTCAAAAGCTGTCGAATCTCCGGATGGTCTTCGACGAGGAGAACTGATTTTCCAATGAGTTCTTGTTTTAGCATGCATATCACCTTTTCATGAATCAAAATATTAAGTGAACATCTATTCGATAACGCCATTATAGTCTACTTGTCGGTTCGTTAACGAATGGTCTAACTAAAACTTCTCGCCTTCATTTATTTTCTTCAGGCGAGACACCAGTCAGAAGTCGGGATGTAATTTGCCTTGACGGATCAGTAAGGACTCGAAAAAAGAACTTAGGGGGATTCCCCTATATCAGCGAGAGAACGCTTTCATTAAAATGGATATATCTAGTAAAACAAAATCGGAGGGGGATTTTTAAGTGGATATGAATCGGAAAGCAAAACTTGTCGTCGTAGGTGCCGGATCAGGTGGGATTACGGCAGTAGCGCAGTTATTACGTAAACGCCCTTCTCTTAAAGGAAATATATTATTAATCGACCCGGCTGAACAACACTACTATCAACCGTTATGGACGCTGGTCGGAGCGGGTGATGTCAAAAAAGAAACGACTGCACGACCGATGGCTTCGCTTATTCCAGAAGGTGCAGATTGGCTTCAAGAATCTGTACAGACATTTGAACCTGATCAAAACAGACTCGTAACAGGTGCTGGAACAGTGATTGAATATGACTATTTAATCGTAGCAGGAGGCATTCAATTAAATTGGAGCGCGGTTCCGGGACTTCGTGAAACAATTGGGAAAAATGGTGTTTGCAGTAATTATTCATTCGACACCGTCTCGTCCACATGGGAAGCGATTCGAAATTTCAAAGGGGGCGTAGCTTTATTCACCATGCCGAGTACCCCTATAAAATGTGGAGGAGCTCCCCAGAAAATCATGTATCTAGCTGAAGAATATTTCGAAAAGCACGGTGTCCGAAACCAATCGAGTGTTCAGTTCATGACAGCACTCCCAAATATGTTTGCGGTACCACGTTATGAAAAAACCTTAAACGAAGTCGTACGTCGGAAACGAATTGAAACGCATTTCAAAACAGAACTCGTTGAAATTGACGGGCCAAATCGCGTCGCGACATTCGAAAATTTAGATACAAAAGAGCGATTTACACAAAAATTCGACATGATTCATGTTACTCCACCGATGGGACCGATGGATTTCTTGAAGAATAGTCCGATATCGGACGATTCGGGATGGGTAGATGTAGATAAGAAGACACTTCAACACGATCGTTTCAAAAACGTGTTTGCATTAGGAGACTGTTCAAATCTTCCGACATCGAAAACAGGTGCCGCGATTCGTAAACAGGCCCCGGTCGTCGTCGAAAATCTAATCTTAATAATGGAACACAATGAGCAAGATAAGGCAGAGTACGATGGCTATACATCTTGTCCGCTCGTTACAGGTTACAATAGCCTGATTATGGCTGAATTCGATTATGAAAAGCACCCAGCAGAAAGTTTTCCGATTGACCAATCGAAAGAACGTTTATCGATGTTCATCGTTAAAAAACACTTTTTGCCGGTTTTATATTGGGACGGAATGCTCAAAGGATTGATGTGAGGAGGGAAATCATGGAGACGGAATTTACAAGACAAAATCCTGTGAATGATTTGTTACAACAACCTGAACAACAAGAAGCCCTTGCCCAGCTACTTCGTGATTTACCTGTTCTCGTTGCTAGACTTGAACAGTTAGAAAAAAGTGTGAGCTTTGCTGAACATGTCTTACAAGATAAAGAATCAGTCCTTCCTCTCGTGAAGGAAGTAGAGCGACGCGTCGAACAGACAGGTCTGACAAAAGCACACTTGGATTCAATGATTGAACTTTCAAGACTGTTACCTGAAGTGACGCCGCTCTTAAAGCAAGGTGTAACAAGTTTGCTTTTTGTTAAAACCGTTGTCGAAGATGAACAATCGATGAAAGACCTATTATCCTCTCCTCCACGAGTACCGATGCTCGAGGAGACGAAACGTCGCTATACCCATAAACAATTGGAGAAAAAACGAATCTCTCCTCTACGTATCCTACGCTTAGTACGACATCCGATGTGGAAACAAGGTTTTTTATACGTCGAAAGTTTACTTGAGACTTTCGAAATGAAAAAAAAGAAAAGGGGATGAAAGGCGATGTATTTTCGTTCTTGTTTTGATTCAAAACTCGCTCAATTTTCTTATGTCATAGGATGTCAAAAGACTGGTGAAGCCATCGTCATCGATCCAGCACGCGATACGAAGATTTATCAGGAGATTGCGAAAGCGGAAGGCTTACGCTTGACTGCAGCGACTGAAACGCATATTCATGCTGACTTCGTATCTGGAGCACGACAATTGGCAAGTCGAGGAGACGTTCAACTATACCTTTCAGATGAAGGGGATGAAGGGTGGAAGTATCAATATGATACGCCGAAAAGCGTCGTCTTATTAAAGGACGGGGACACCTTCTATGTAGGGAACATTCGATTTGATGTGCTGCATACACCAGGGCACACACCAGAACATATCAGTTTCATCTTAACGGATGAAGGTGGAGGATCAAGTGTTCCAATGGGAATATTCACAGGAGACTTCGTATTTGTGGGAGACGTCGGGCGACCAGATTTACTCGAAAAGGCAGCAGGGGTAAAAGGCACATCTGCTTTAGGTGCACGGCAACTGTTTCAGTCTTTAAAAAAATTTCGAGCGCTACCCGATTTCCTCCAGGTCTGGCCTGGGCACGGAGCGGGAAGTGCATGTGGAAAGTCACTTGGCGCAGTACCAATGACGACTGTAGGATACGAAAAGCAAAATAACTGGGCGTTACGTAACGAAGATGAAGCAGATTTCGTCAAGGAGCTCTTATCCGGTCAGCCGGAGCCACCGACGTATTTCGCAGTCATGAAACGAGTTAATAAAATCGGACCTGAAATATTGAGCGATGATAAAATAGAAGAGATTTCACTTTTACCGGAGGCTGGAGTGCAACTTCTCGATACACGTCCGGCGAACGAATTCCGTGTTGGCTATCGAAAAGGGACAATCAATATCCCATTCAATAAGTCTTTTACAAACTGGGCGGGATGGTTGCTTCCTTACGATCAAGACATCATGATTTTGGCAAAAAAAGAACAGATTACAGATATCGTAACTGCTCTTCATTCAGTCGGCATCGATCGAATTCGAGGGTATATCGATGTTGATAATCTAGAGTTCACGCAAGTCTATCCTGAAGTCAGCGCTGAGGAGTTACAACAGGAACTAGATTCTGACGATGTCTTTTTGATTGATGTCAGAAATCAATCAGAGTGGGAGACTGGACATATAAAAGGTGCCCATCACCTCATGCTAGGAACGTTAGAAGCTAATTTCTCTGAGATACCGCACGATGCAAAAATTGTGATGCAATGTCAATCAGGTGCACGTTCTGCGATCGCGATGAGTTTAATGAAACGAGCCGGGTATGAAAATGTCTATAACTTAACGGGTGGATATAATGCTTGGAAAAAAGCTGACAAACCGGTTGTCCAATCGTAAGATGAAATTAATTGAACGACCGTGTCTAGGATAGACGCGGTCGTTTTTATGGGGGGAGTCTACATGGAAATTGAACAGTTCGGTCAACAAATTCTCAATGTCATCCAAGATGGAATCATCGTGATGGATCAAACAAGAAGTATTGTTGCACTTAACCCTTCAGCCGAGAAATTGACGGGGTGGAAACTAGGTGGACTCGTCCCGTACTGTTCTTTTTGTCAAAAACGTTTTATTGGTCCGGGCGAAGAACGGTGTTACTTGGTGACTCATGAACAATCACCGTATTTTTCTTCAGAGATGCCGACGTACTCGGGAGAAATGGTAGATGTCGAGATGAGTACTGCGAAAATTATTCAAGATAAGGATAATGGTGCAACATATTATTTACTCGTTCTACGTGACTTCTCGGAACGGAAGAAACAACAGGAACATGAAGGAAGACAGCGGATGGTCCAACAACTGATTGCGGCACGTGAGGAGGAACATAAACGACTGGCGATGGAATTGCATGATGGTGTTGGTCAATCTCTATTTGGATTATCGATTGCGCTTGATACTTTAAAGAATAGTACGATGGATGAGAAGACGACGGCTTATTTGAGTGAAGTCTCGCAAGAAATGAAACGTGTCATGAATGATTTACGGCTCTATTCCAAACAGTTACGTCCTCTTGAACTTGATCAATTCGGTCTTGCGACGGCGCTTGAAAATTTGTTGATCGGCTTTCGCAAGCAAAAGCCGGATGTCCAATTTATTCTTCACACAAAACCGACGATGTCGCGTTTAGATGCAATCGTAGAAATCAATTTATATCGGATTGTACAAGAAGCAGTCATGAATAGTCTAAAACATGCATTTCCTGCTCGGATCAAGGTAGTGCTTCATGAGGAGAAAGATCAACTTGTACTTTCGATTCAAGACAATGGTATTGGGTTTGATGTAAAAAAACATCAAAATGGGTTAGGCTTACAGCATATCAATGAACGGGCTTCGACGATTGGGGCAGTGGTCCATCTAAAAAGTACAATCAGTTCAGGAACACACGTTACGATCAACTTAGCATATGGGAGTGTTGAAGATGAGGCGGACGCCGATTCAACTATTAATCGTAGATGACCACATGCTCATTCGAAACGGACTACGATTATTAATCGAAAAAGATCCAGACTTATGTGTCGTTGCAGAAGCGGGGGATGGAGGAACGGCGATTAGGTTAGCAATCCAACATCAACCTGATGTCATCTTGCTGGATGTCACGATGCCTGGTGGACTTGACGGCTTTATGACGAGTCAGGCGCTTCAGCAGGAAGTTCCGAATAGTAAAATCATCTTGTTGACGATGCATGATGAAGAAATTTATGTTCAAAAGGCAATCGAACAAAATATACCCGGGTATCTATCTAAAAATAGTGACATCTCTGAACTATGTGGAGCCATCAAGCGCGTGTACCATGGAAAAAGACATTATCAGACATCCCTTCCAGAGCATGAGATAGAACGGTTGTTGTCCGTAAAAACGAATAAAAAAAATACGTTGTCTCGTCGGGAAATTGAAATTGTTCGTCTGACAGTCCTCGGATATACGAATATTGAAATGGCGAATAAGTTAGGAATCAGTCCTAAGACCGTTGAAAATCATAAGGCGCGCGTTATGTCGAAGTTACAAATTAAGCATAAACATGAGCTTGTCGATTTTGCTTTAAAAAATTATTTCATTGAATTATGAACTTAAAATTAAAAAGAAAAACTTTTTCGTTGACTTATACCCCCGTAGGTATTAAAGTATGAAATGTACCAACGAGGTATGACGAATGTCACACGAAAAAGGAGAGTGGTCTTCAAATGGAAAAATTATATGAAGATCGAATCATTCATCGAATGAACCGGATTGAAGGACAACTACATGGCATCGTCCGCATGATGAAAGAGGATGCTTCTTGTAAGGATGTCGTCACACAGCTCAGTGCGACACGAAGTGCAATTGATCGTGTCATCGGACTGGTTGTGAGTGAAAACCTCATCGGTTGTGTCAAGAATGATGAGACAGAAGAAAACCATGAACAGGCTGTTGCAGAAGCCGTTCAGTTGCTGTTAAAAAGTCGGTAAAATTTTTTAGAATATTTTATACCCCATAGGGTAAATTAGATGGAGGAATTAATTAAATGTCAGATGTTAAAAAAACAACGATTGTATTGTTCAGTGGAGATTACGACAAAGTGATGGCAGCATATATCATCGCAAATGGAGCAGCAGCGTACGATCACGAAGTTACGATTTTTCATACGTTTTGGGGATTAAACGCGATGCGTAAAGATGAACCGATCCAACCGGATAAAACGTTCCTCGAAAAAATGTTTGGTAAATTCATGCCACGCGGTGCCGATAAAATGCCACTTTCGAAAATGAACTTCGGTGGAGCCGGTCAAAAAATGATCAAAAACGTCATGAAAAAACACAATGCGATGCCACTTCCGGATTTGATTGAACTGGCGAAAGAACAAGACGTGAAGCTTGTCGCTTGTACGATGACAATGGACTTACTTGGTTTGAAACAAGAAGAATTACATGATGGCATCGAATACGCAGGTGTTGCAGCATACCTCGCAGACGCAGAAGACGGAAACGTCAATCTCTTCATCTAATTAGAGAATGGGGGCATCACAAAGTGGATATCTTAACCGTTGTTTTTCTAGCGATTGTCGCGTTTCTTGCTTACCGGATGTTTGCACCGACGAAAGGTGTCGCAAAGGTTTCAACAACTGAATTAAAGAGTAAATTAAATGACCGCAACCGCTTTTACTTGGATGTCCGGACACCGGGCGAGTTTAAAGGCAACCACATTAAAGGGTTTAAAAATATTCCGCTCCAAACGTTACCGGCGCAACTCGACAAAATTCCGAAAGACAAGGAAGTCATCGTAATCTGTCAAAGTGGGATGCGGAGTAAGCAGGCTGTCAAGCAACTCAAAAAAGCAGGTTATCCGAACGTGACGGAAGTATCGGGCGGCATGAACGCGTGGCGCTGAACGTAAACTAAAGGAGGATGAACTAAATGAAACGACTAACAGCTAAAGAAGTACAAGAGAAGATTGAAAACGGGGAACAACTGAACATCATCGACGTACGTGAAGTCGACGAAGTGAAAGAAGGCAAGATTCCTGGAGCGAATCATATTCCGCTTGGCCTCGTTGAATTCAAAATGAATGAACTCGATAAGAAAAAAGAGTACGTCATGGTTTGCCGCTCTGGTGGACGTAGTGGTCGCGCGGCAACATATCTCGAAGGACAAGGCTTCCAAGTCATCAACATGGATGGCGGCATGATGTCTTACGAAGGAAAAACAGAGTAAAAAATTTAATCTTAATTATACCCCTAGAGGTAAAAGGAGCGAATACTTTTGCAGACAATTAAAACAGACGTTGTACTCGACGCACGCGGACTCGCTTGTCCGATGCCGATCGTCCGTACGAAAAAATCAATCAAGACACTCGAACCAGGTCAAGTCATCGAAGTGCAAGCAACCGATAAAGGGTCAACTGCTGATTTACGTGCTTGGGCGAACAGTACAGGCAACCAGTACCTCGGAACGATTGAAGAAGGGGACGTGTTACGTCATTACGTCCGGAAGTCTTCCGGAAACGATCAGGAAGCACCTGCTTTCACACAAGTAGTGAATAACGAGACACTCGAAGCAGTCCGCTCAAACGATGATGTGCTCGTTCTTGATGTACGTGAAACGGCCGAGTATGCTTTCGCCCATATTCCGAACGCAATCAACATTCCGCTCGGTGAACTTGACACACGCAGCGAAGAACTCGATAAAACAAAAACGATTTATGTCGTTTGCCGGACAGGGAGCCGGAGTGACCTCGCATCACAACAACTCGATGCAAAAGGATTCACGGTCCAAAATGTCGTCCCGGGCATGAGCCAGTGGACATTTGATACGGCAACGACTGTTTAATTACTAAACCGCTTAGGAGGAACAACAACAGATGGCACATGCAATGACGACTCAAGAAGTCACACAAAAAGTTATTAACCGTCAACCACTCTTTATCTTAGACGTCCGGAACGAAGATGCATTCGCGGACTGGAAAATTGAAGGCGAGAACTTCAATTACCTGAACGTTCCATACTTCGATTTACTCGATGGTGTCGAAGACATTCTCGATCAACTGCCAACGGATCAAGACGTTCTCGTCGTCTGTGCAAAAGAAGGTTCTTCCATCTTCGTCGCCGAGATGTTAGAAGAAGCAGGACGGACTGTTTCTTATCTAGCAGGTGGAATGAAAGCATGGAGCGAGCACCTCGAACCGATTTCACTCGGAACATTAAATGAAACAGGTCAAGATCGTGGTGAAGTCGTCCAGTTCGTCCGAATCGGAAAAGGCTGCCTGTCTTATATGATTATCTCGGAAGGCGAAGCGGTCCTCGTTGACGCAACACGGATGACAGATGTCTATCTTGATTATGCAGCAGCACGTAATGTCAAGATTACACATGTATTTGATACACACTTACATGCCGATCATATTTCAGGTGGTCGTGAAATCGCTGAAAAAACGGGTGCGACTTATTGGTTACCACCAAAAGATGCGACGGATGTGACATTCGAATACGCAGCACTTGAAGATGGCAGCCATGTGCAAGTCGGAGATACACAAATCGACGTACTTGCCCTTTATTCCCCGGGACATACGATTGGTTCGACATCATTCGTCGTCGACAACCGGTATCTCTTAACGGGCGATATTCTATTCATCGATTCAATTGGTCGCCCTGACCTCGCAGGTCTTGCGGACGACTGGGTCGGTGACTTACGAAACTCACTCTACAAGACGTACCGTGAACTTTCGAACGACTTGATCGTGCTTCCGGCACACTTCATGTTGATTGAAGAGTTAAACGTAGATGGCAGTGTCGCGGAGAAACTCAGTATCCTCCTCGCGAACAATCATGGATTGAACATCGAAGACGAAGCCGTCTTCCGTAAGATGGTGACAGAGAACTTGCCGCCGCAACCAAATGCGTATCAAGAAATCCGCGAAACGAACATGGGTAAGAAGACACCCGATCTCGAAACACAGCGTGAGATGGAAGTCGGTCCGAACCGGTGTGCCGTTCGTTAATCAGCTCGAAAACTAAACTAAAGCAAGCAACTATTAGGAGGAATTCACCAATGAAATCAGAACTCGTACTCGACGCAAAAGGACTTGCATGTCCAATGCCGATCGTCAAAACAAAAAAAGCAATCGCAGGACTTGAATCAGGACAAATTTTAGAAGTGCATGCTACGGATAAAGGCGCTAAAAATGATTTACAAGCTTGGGCAAACTCAGGCGGTCATGAGCTCGTTAAACACGAAGAAGAAGCGAGTGTCTTGAAATTCTGGATTCAAAAAGGGTAATTCAAGTTGAAGGGGGCTGCTGACAGTCCCCTTTTTTTAAAGGAGTGATCTACATGGAAATCGGTTTTATCATTACCATCTTCTTAATCGGTTTCGTCGGTTCTTACATCTCCGGGATGTTAGGGATTGGCGGGTCGATCATCAAGTATCCGATGTTACTTTATATTCCGCCACTGCTCGGATTTGCTGCGTTTTCTGCTCATGAGGTCGCAGGAATCAGTGCCATTCAAGTATTTTTTGCGACGATTGGTGGCGTCTGGGCGTATCGTAAAGGCGGTTACCTGAACAAATCGTTGATCATCAACATGGGTGGAGCGATTTTGATTGGGAGCTTCATCGGCGCATATGGCTCGAATGTCTTAGCGGAAGATACAATCAATCTCGTCTACGGCATATTAGCGTTGACGGCTGCCGTCATGATGTTCGTTCCGAAAAAAGGGCTCGATGACATTCCGCTCGATCAAGTGAAGTTCAATAAAGGTATCGCAGCAAGTGCTGCCTTCATCGTCGGGATTGGTGCTGGAATCGTCGGTGCTGCCGGGGCATTCTTACTCGTCCCGATCATGCTCGTCATCTTAAAAATTCCAACGCGGATGACGATCGCTTCGTCCCTCGCGATTACGTTCATCTCTTCGATTGGCGCGACCGTCGGTAAAATTACGACGGGGCAAGTCGATTGGGGTCCTGCAGCCATCATGGTCGTTGCCAGTCTGATTGCGGCGCCACTCGGAGCGATCGCCGGGAAAAAGATGAATACTAAAATTCTGCAAGTGACACTTGCCGTCTTGATTCTCGCGACAGCAATTAAGATTTGGCTTGATATTTTGTAAGCAGACAAAAAACGAGTCGGTATCGTCAAAAGACGAAACCGACTCGTTTTTTTGCTTACTTGCTTGCGTCGATGACGTGAAGCAATTGCTCTTCGACTTCTTTTGCGACTTGTTTTAATTGTTCATCTTCCACGAGCGCAATCAATGCCGTCGGACGTGGCATGCCGATTTTCGTTTGTCCACTCTCCGTAAAGACAGCCAGTTTACAAGGTAGGAAGTAACCCGCACGTCGTTCAGCTGACAGGACGCGGTGTGCTTCTTTCGGGTTACAGACTTCGAGAATATGGTACTCGCCTTCAAAGTCGAGTCCTTTTTCATCGAGCTTGCCTGCTAAATCGAATTCCCAGAGGACACCAAACGAAACTTTTTGGAGTTCCTCTTTCAAACGTGTGATGGTTTCTTCTGTTGAGTGTTCAGTCGTAACTGTATAATCAAACATCGATACCCCTCCTGGTGTTTAGTCTTAAAACTGTTCCCTACTTTTTCATTAAATAATCATTCCGCATCAGATGTGCAATTTTGAGGCACGGTCAACGACAAACTATGTGAAATCAAGGTACATTAGAAAAAAGACATCTAACCATTCACCCGGAACGTATGCTTTAAAAAGGAGGCGAAGGGAGATGAAGAAGCGAATGTTGACGATTCTATCCGTCGTGGCATTACTTGCCATCATGATTGGTGGGTATTTTGTTTTCCAGCAACAACAGGCGAAGTCGAGCGGAAGTAAAGAACTGACTTATGCGAAAGAGGAGACGGCGATTTTAGCAGGGGGCTGTTTTTGGTGTATGGAACCGCCATTTGAGGAATTGAAGGGCGTGAAATCCGTCATCTCAGGTTATACCGGCGGTGACGTTGAAAACCCGACGTACAATCAAGTGTCTGCTGAGACGACCGGTCACCGGGAAGCCGTTTTGATTACGTTTGACCCGACTGTCATTTCGTACAAACAGTTACTCGATGTCTACTGGCGCCAAATCGATCCAACCGATCCGAACGGTCAATTCGTCGATCAAGGCGAGTCGTATACGACAGCGATTTTTTATACAAACGACGACCAAAAGCAAATCGCTGAACAGTCAAAACAAGATCTGGCAGATCGCGGCATCTTTGACGACAAAATCGTCACACCTTTGATTGCGGCCGGTCCTTTTTATGAGGCGGAGGCATATCATCAGGACTACTACTTGAAGAGCGAGAAAAAGTATAAGTTTTACCGTGCCGCTTCCGGACGAGATGATTTCATCAATCGGCACTGGAACGATCAACCGAAACTCGATTTACCGAAGTATGACAAGTTAACGGATGCTCAAAAGAAAGCGAAATTGACCGATATTCAGTATAAAGTCACGCAAGAAGATGGAACGGAACCTGCCTTTGACAATCCCTATCATGACTTAAAGGCAGACGGGATTTATGTCGATTTGATTTCTGGCGAACCGCTCTTTTCGTCAAAAGATAAGTACGATTCAAAAACAGGGTGGCCGAGTTTCAGTCAACCGCTTGAACCGGGTAATATTATCGAAAAAAGTGACTTTGCCCTTGGGATGAAGCGGATGGAAGTCCGAAGCCGTCACGGCAATGCCCATCTCGGTCACGTCTTTAATGATGGTCCCGAGCCGACTGGTCTAAGGTATTGTATGAACTCGGCAGCCTTGAAGTTCATTCCTAAGGAAGATTTAGAAAAAGAAGGGTACGGCCAGTATCTGTCTGAATTTAAATAACATAGGCGCCCCATCCTTTCGTTTGAGAGGGTGGTTTTTTTCTGAAAAAAGCAGGGGGAACAAGTCGTTCGGTCAAGTGAATATTTTTTCTTTCGAAATTGTAAGGTAATATAACGAAAAAATTATCATATTTATCCAAATAATGTTTATACTTGAGAAAAGTGCGATTTTATTTTTCTAAGGAGGAACATTAGTGAAGAAGTTGACGATTTGGCTCATGTTGAGCTGCCTCATTCTGACACTTGGAGTGGGACCACTCGCTACGAAGACGGTAGCAGCGGACGAACTCGGACAGGCGATTGAATTGAAGGTTGGGCAAGAAACAGTCCTTGAGACAGGAACGAATGAAAAGAATACATATTGGTATAAGGTCGAACAGCAAGCAGGAATCGAAAAAACGGCATCGCACTTCGAATTATCACTTGATACGGATCAATCGATCGAAGTGACCGCCTATCCGAGTGAAGAAATGGCAGCGAAAGATGAAACATTCGATCGTTACCGGAGCTACGCTGAACCGAATGAAAAAGAAGCCATGAAACTGGCGGTTCCCTACGCTTGGGATGGCCCGTATTATATAAAAGTCGATTACTATCCGAACATCGAAGAAGGCAAAACGACGAAAGCAGCACACGTTAAACTGACATACAACGATGTCAAACTGGCAGTCGAGTACGAACCAATCAGTGATATTAGCTGTGCCGCGGAAGAAGCGTTGAAGCAAACGACTGAAGAAAAGCCAATGCTAGCGTTGATGCACGCGATTCAAAAACAAGTGTTGAGTCAATCGGAGCAAGGACGCAGCTTGACGTCGCTGTATTACAAAGCGTCACCCTACGTCGTCAAAGCGATTTTATTTAATAAAGATAAGCGCACGCAAGCAGCAGAAGACTTGAAGACGTTGAAACCAGCGATGACGGCGCTCGTCAACGGGACGACGTATACGTTATCAAAAGCCGATCAGCAGGCGGTCAATCGTCTGTTTGAATTAACACGTGACGCGTCACCAGAAGTCATCGCGAATGAAATCAATCAGTATGCGAAAAAGATGGAAATTTCAACACTCGGTGGAAGCACGCTGAGTGAAACGTTCCGTTCACTCGGAATGACGATTCAATCAGAAGAAAAAACACGGTTCATCGTTAAATTAAAACCGGGTCAGATGAATCGGTCGATGAAGATTGCTGGAACTAAGGCGACAGATGTTGAGCGTTTATCGCTTGGTAAGGCGGGCGACTTCGTCATTGTTACGGAAGATCCGACAGTCAAAAGTCAAACCGCAACGGCACTGAAACAGTCACTTGGCCGGTCTTCTGCCGTCGAGTATGTCGAGAAAATTCAGACGTACCGCGCAACAGGGGACATCAACTATGACTACCAGTGGGCGCTAAATAAAAATGCGATCGTCGAACAGTTACCGGATGTCGGAATCGGTTTTGAACAATTCGTCGCCAGTCCAATCAGCAAAACACTGACTCCGGTGACGATTGCTGTCATCGATACAGGCGTCGATTACCGCCTGAAAGATTTACAAGGAAAAGTCGACATCGCGAACGAAAAAAACTATGTCGATGTCAACGGACAAGGAGATGCCCTTGACGACAATGGTCACGGGACACACGTCTCAGGCGTTATCGCAGCAGCACTCGAAAATGAATATGGCATTCGCGGGATTCACCAATCTGCTAAAATTCTCCCGATTAAAGTGTTGAATGCAAATGGTGAAGGCGAAACAGATGCCATCGCACTCGGGATTAAATATGCTGTCGATCACGGAGCAAAAGTCATCAACATGAGCCTCGGTGGCGGCGAGAGTCGAACGATGGCTTACATGATGAAGTACGCAGCGGACAACGGTGTCACAGTCGTTGCGGCGTCTGGGAATGAATATGACAGTTATGTCGGATTCCCGGCAAGTTCAGAATATGCGATTTCCGTTGGAGCAACGAATCCACTCGGAATGGTCGCTGACTATTCCAACTACGGCTTCGGGCTTGACGTCGTAGCACCAGGATCAAAAATCGCAAGTCTCGTCCCGGACGGTAATACCGTCTACATGGATGGAACGAGTATGGCATCACCACACGTTGCTGCAGTCGCCGGTATCTTGGCGTCACTTGACGGGACACTGAAACCAAAAGAAATCGAAAATATCTTACGAACGAGTGCAGAACCACTTGCTTTCGAAAATCCGAATGATTGGTATGAGGATGATGAAGAGGATATGGAGGACGAGTATCCTCCTGGTAAAGCGCCAGAAAAACTTCCGGCCTACGTCAGTCCGGTATCCGGTTACGGGAAAATCAATATTTTGCGTGCCATCTCACAATTGCATTTACAAGGAAAAGTCAAACCGGTCTATGACAATCAACTCGTTGTCAGCGGGACTGTTAAGACGGGCACAAAAGTAGAAGTCTGGTCAACAAAACGTTTAGCTTCGACGGTAGCGAAAGCTGGTACGTTCTCCGTTCAAATTCCACGCCAAACAAAAGAAACGGTCTTGACGATTCGTTATGCGAATGGAACGGATGTTACATCTGAGCGGACGGAAGTATTGCCTGGGAAAGCACCTGCTGCACCGAAAGTGAATCCTGTACTCGCAGGCGCGACGAAAGTGACAGGGACAGCCAGTGCAAATGGGAAAATCGTCATGAAGGACGCGAAGAATAAGACGGTTGCCACAAGCATGGTCGATGCCAAAGGTAAGTTCAGCGTCAAAGTACCAAAACAAACAGCTGGAGCGCGCCTCAGTGTGACGGTGCTTGATATCGCAAAACGTTCAAGTAAACCCACTGTCGTAACGGTTTTGGCACCACCTGCGGCACCAAAAGTCAAAGCGATCACTAGTAGTCAGACGAAACTGTCTGGGACAGGTGAGAAAAAAACGCGCGTCTACGTACAAAATGCGAAAAAGAAAGTCATCGCTAAAGGAGCCGTCACGTCAAAAGGAACGTTCTCTGTAAAAATCGCAAAACAAAAAGCAGGAACGAAACTTTCCGTTTATCTTGTCAACGCGCATCAACAGACAAGTGTAAAGACGTCGGTCACGGTCAAAAAAGCAAAGAAATAATCTATTGAACGGGCCTTCTCCAGTCATCTGGAGGAGGATTTTTTGTAGTTAATTATTTTTAAGGTATTTTTCGGTAGATTATGCTATTTTTAAGTAACTGAAACAATTTCAAAAAAGGCATCATCCTTCAGGGGATGGTGAGGGGGATATTCTATGATCAAGTGGATTCGGAGACGAATCGGACGCCAGTTGTTAGCGGTGTTTTATGTAGTATTACTATTAGTATCGGTGACATCATTTTTTGTGTATGACTATATGGAGACACGAATCGAATCGTCCCGAAGTAATCTTGAGACGATTAGTGAAAAAAACAGACGGGCTGATACGCTTTGGGATAATTGGCAGACCGTCCAATTCGGGTTACGCGGATTCGTAATTTTTGGAGATCAAGAACGATTTGATGAAATCGAAGCTTTGCGGACTGAAATCAAAAGTGAGACGGATTGGTTTGGACGCAGAGCAGAAACAGACCAAGAAGAAGAATTCTCAGCGCAAATGTTGAACTTGTATGATTTATATTACGGGGCATTGTTCCCGCTGACGCAATCGTACGTAACGGAGAAAAAAGCAAATCGCATCAATGAAGATTTTTTACAAGGCGATAGTTTGTTTTCGTTACCAATCGCACAACGTCTTGTCGAGCAAGGCCAAATCAAACCGACGGCAGACGGGTCGATTGATATCACACCAGACATTGAAAAAGCATCATCAGCACTCGAGGAATACCGTGACACGTTGCAGCAACAACAAGAAGCAGCCGTTTTAAAATTACGGACGGAAGTTGCGAATACACAATGGATTTGGATTTCAAGTATTTTTGTTTTAATCAGTTTCATTCTCTTATTCGTTCATCCATTCATTCGTCGGGTAACAAAGCAGTTATTCCGCTTAATTGACGACAATCAAAAGTTAACACGGAGTGAACCGATTGAAATAGACGAAGTGGCACAACAACGTCCGGATGAAATCGGTCTACTCCGGGCCTCATTCAATCAAATGGCGATGACGACGAATGCCCATAAAGATGAGATGCAGGGGAAAAATGAAGAGTTGCAAGCGCAAAGTGAAGAATTGCTTGCACAACAAGAAGAATTGCAAGCGCAACAAGAAGAGTTAGAAGAAGCTTACCAAGCAACGAAACAAAATGAAGAAAAATTAAAGCTCAGAAGTGAATTGACGGAAGCCTTAGCTGTTCGAGAAACGATGGAAGCCTATCCATCCATCATCCAGAAAATGATTGATATCACGTCTTCGGAGTACGGAGCGCTTTTGCTTTATGAAGCAGGCATGTACATCGGGGCGACGACGAATGGGATGAAACAAACTCACCTGGAAGCCTTACGAACTGACGACACGTCTGTGTTAAGCCGGATGCTGTTAGGTAAACAGATTGTTCAATCTGAAAAACGTGTCGACCGCACAGCGGACATTCCGTACAGTTTTAGTACACACGAAGTGGCACTACCTATTTATGATCCGGCAAGTGGCCAGTTGATGGCAGCAGTTTATTTAGTCCGATACAAGTCGCCTTACAAAAAGCAACAGCTACTTGATATGCGCGATTTCTCCCAACAAATGACGCTCTCTCTGTTGCGGACACGTTCGTATGAAGAGATGAAACAAGAAAAGAAAAAGACGGAACAAGTCTTAGACTCGATTCGTGAGGCCATCATCTACCTAGAAGACGGAAATGACGAACTGTATGTCAACCGTCCACTGTTTGACCTGATTCCAGAATTACAATCGGAGTTCACGAGTGACCGGACCTTATCATCCGGGTCCTATGTGATTGAAGTGATGCGAAGTGTAGTAGACGATCGTGACGTATTTGATGAGTATGTCACTTTAATTCGCTCAGGCATCGTTCCCCCGGATAAGTTTCAGTTCGATGTGCGAAACAATACAGCACACCTTGAAGTGTATGCAGAGCGGATTGATATTGAAGGCGGATGGAAAGGTGTTATTCTTGTCATTCGTGATATTACCCGGGAAACAGAGGCGGATCGCCTGAAAACAGAACTCGTGTCAACGGTCTCCCATGAGTTACGGACACCGCTTTCATCCATTTATGGATTTACGGAGTTGATGTTGAATCGTGAAATCGATGTCATGAAGCAAAAAAAATATTTAGCAACGATTCATGACGAAACAGGTCGTTTATCGAACTTAGTGACAGACTTCTTAGACGTTCAACGGATGCAATCAGGAGCGCAGCTCTATCAAAAGATGACACTTGATTTGTATACTGTCACGAAACAAGTCGTCGAAATTTATGAGACGTCGAGTGTGCGCCACTCGATTCGACTACGCCTCTTAAATAAAGAATTGCCACCCATTCATGCTGACGAAGATCGCATTAAACAGCTCTTAAGTAATTTAATAAACAATGCAATCAAATATTCACCGGATGGTGGAGAAATTGACGTCGTTCTGGATTTGGATGATGAGAATGTCATCATTCATATTATTGACGAAGGGATCGGCATACCGCATCATGCGTTTGCTCATCTATTTGATAAATTTTATCGCGTAGACAATTCCGATACGCGTCGTATCGGTGGAACGGGGCTCGGATTATCAATCTGTAAAGAAATCGTCAAGGAACATGATGGAACGATCCACGTTGAATCTGAAGAAGGCGAAGGCAGTACATTTACGATTCTACTTCCAGTGTCTAGCGTACTTCCATCTTAAAAATACGAAAATGCTTGCTCGTTCATTCGAGCAAGCATTTTTTAGGGTCGACCAAACCAAATACTTCGATAGGCGGAATAGAGGAAAATAAAAAATTTTTTGAATATAATAAGAAAAGAAGGTTAAAAATATATTGTTTTGACCGATAGAATATAGGACATTAGAACTATTTGAAGGGAGGAGGACGAAGTGAGACAAAAATTAATTTATATTTTGATAATTGCTTGGATTGTGAGTCATTTTAGCTGGTTAGGTATCGTAGGAACGTCCTCCGATCTCGCACGAATCGGTAATAGTCTATTTACGACGGGTGGTGCCGTTTTATCGTCTGCAATGCTCCTACTGGCGATTTATAAACATCCCACTCGTTCCTTTACGCAACGACTTTTTTTCTTATTGCTCTTAGGAAATATCGCTCTGATTGCCGGTGAAGTAGGTCAATTGGTTTTGCAAATTCAGCGGGCTGAACGCCTTGGACCATTCGACTGGATTGATTTTGTCTTCAGCTTGCAAATCATCTTTTATTTGATTGCGTTTTGTTACTTTTTATTCAACCGCCGTACGCAAATCAATCTGCGATTTTTCTTATTCGATGAATTGATTATTTTGATTGTTGCAGGATCGATATCTTGGCACTATATGATTACACCCTATTTAGAAAATGCGACCGGATTTGACTTAGAAACTTTACTTTTGATTCGTTATCCGCTAGGTGATTTGTTACTCCTAGGAGGAATGATCATCTTATTCTTTGGCGTGATGAAACGAGGCAACAGTAAATCGTTGTTGCTCGTCTTATTAGGTTTTCACTTACAACTATTAGCTGACCTCTTGTATGTCGTCTTATACCGGGCGGACTTCCCGGTGTCTGCGATGTGGCTTGATCCGGTTTGGCTTGCGACGACATTGACAGTAGGGGGAGCCGCGATTTTATTTGATGCAGATGAGCGGTCCCTCGATTTCATGCTAAATCGTCGCGTGCTGGATTGGGTACGTTTAGTGACGCCTTATATTTTCTTGTTGATTTTATTTATCACAATGGCGCGCCAAGCCGTCACCTTTAACGGCTTGACCATCGGACTGATGATTGCGACACCGTTGTTGATTTCGCGACAAATTCGTATTGTCATGGACAATCAACGCCTTCGGGAAAACTTGGAGGCGAAAGTCGACCAGCGGACGGCGGACTTGGAGCGAGCGCTCGAAGAAATGGAGCACATGGCTTATCACGACGCATTGACGAATTTGCCGAACCGGTATTTGTTTGCCCGTCTCTTTAAAGAAGAGCTGCGTCGCGCAGAAATACATGAACGCTTAGCCGCCTTGTATTTTATTGATGTGGATCACTTCAAACAAATCAATGACACGTATGGTCACCAAATCGGCGATCAACTCATCATTGATATTGCCAGCCGTCTTGAGAAAAAATTACCACACAACACCGTCATTTCCCGTCAAGGGGGCGATGAATTCGTTGTCCTTTTATTTGACGTGAAAGAAACGAACGTGATTGAAGAGTGTGGACAAGTACTCGTACAATTGTTTGAACGACCCTTTATTCTTCAAGAGACCCCGGTCTTCATGACAGCGAGCATCGGGTGTGCGATCTATCCGACGCATGCGACGTCACGGACGACGTTGATCGAACAAGCGGATGTTGCGATGTATGAAGCAAAGCGGCGTGGGAAAAACCAGTTCTATCTACAAGCTGATTAAAAAGCGAAGCCTCCCGGGAAAACAGGTGGCTTCGCTTTTGCAGTTATTTAGCATTTGCTAAAAATTTTTCGAGATCAGAAATCGCTGTGATGGAAGCGTTACACTGGTCGCTGTCGATGCATAAGTAGTTCCCGACAGCACGATAATGATCAGCTGATTTATTTGTTCGGACCGAGACGAGCGCGACCTCATTGTTTGTTTTACAGAGGCTACAAATTCCATGCTGAATGTTTGGTAAATAACTGCTCTCGAGTCCAATCCACGTCCCATCGAGCGGATAAACAAAAAATTTCCTTTTGTTGCTCGTATCATTCCAGCTCAAATACGTCGTCGCTGAAAAATCAATCGTATCGAGGGGCGGAAGATGGAGTTTTTTTGTTTTTGGAAAGAGTGCCTGGATTTCGGCAACTGTAATCGCTGGAAATGGCTCGACGAACGGTTCGATTTGATCGAGATACGTGAACAGCTGCTGTTCTGAAGCTTGATTCCGGATCGTCATCAAAAGTTCCTCTTGTTCCGGTGACAGAACGGGAATGATGTCGAAGATTTTTGTCGTTGCGCTGTACAAAACGGCATCACGGACATCAGGGTCATTCACGGTCGTTAATTGTTGAAGTAATAATTCAATTTGATTCCGGATGAAATTATATTGGTGGGGCTTGATGAATGGTTGCATATAATCAACGCTCCTTTATCTTTCCATCGTACCTGATTCCGTTTCTTGAAGACAGTTTTTTTGTTTTCGAGCATGTCACGTCGGGGAAAGAATAGGTAAGGAGGTGGACGCGAGATGTTGACACTGACGGGACTTCGTTTACTCAATTTTTCATCGTTTTTATTCGTTTTACTTGCTCGTGTCGTGTGGTATAAGACGCCGACCGAGTTACCGTTAGCAATCATGCCGGCACCATTCGTTGATGCTGTCCTCGGTGTTCTGTATACGACACTCCTGATTTGGTGCATCCGTCCAGTCCGCTCTTATCCGGCCGATCGAACGTTGATACTTGATATAAGTGGATGGTTCAGTTTGACGATGATTGGACTCGGAGCAAGTTCGATTGTAGGTCCGCCGTGGGAACTCGTGTTGATGACAGTCTCTTTCATAAGTCTTTGTCTCATCTATTCAAAAATTCAACAGCATCCGAACCGTTCACCTTGGATGCGTTCGCCTTTTTCTGTCTTTCTAGCCTGGTCGAGCGTTCAAATCTTAATTTTACCGTTTCGGATTTTACGTGATTTCCGGTTTGAGGAACTATTTGGTTTAAGTGTCTCGCTTTGGACGAGTATCATGCTGATTGTTTTCGCCGGTGGTGTACTCGTATTCAGCTGGTTCCATTCGGATTGGGTGTTTGGTGTAGTGATGATTTGGTTTTATAGTGGGCTGTTCTTTAACGATCGTCTCACTTGGACACAGGAATGGATTACCGTGATTGCGACGGTGGCAGTCGCAATCGTTACAGTAGTGGTCTTTCGGAGACGACAAAAGATTTTTTCAGAACAAAAAACACCAGTTTCTTGAAAGAAAACGACAGTTTGAATCATTGCTTTTCGTTTTTTCGGGTATATCCCTTATAGAAGTTAAAAAGGGGGACACAGTCAAATGGGGAAAAAAATAGAAGTTAAAAAGGGGGACACAGTCAAATGGGGAAAAAACAATTTATCGGAACGTATGAAAATGAAACCGAATTGATTCGGGATATTGAAGATTTACATTTTAAAGGGTATCTTGAGGAAGATTTATATGTCGTCTTACAGGATAAAACCGATATGGCGATGTTGCGGGGACAGTCAGCAGCACAACTCGTCACGGGTAAACGGACATTGTTCGAGCGTTTTACTGGAAAGCCGGCGACAGAAGAGGAAATTCGAACAGCATTTACGTCACTTGGTCTAGCGGACGATGAAATCGAACGTCATGTCGTCGGTGTCCGGCATGGTGCTTACGTTTTGTTTGCGGATCGAGAAGGTGCGGAGCGACCGACACCGTCACCTAAAAGTATCTTGGAGACGGAGCCGGAAGGCATCGAAGCAGAACGGAAACTTGATCATGAAAACAGGGCATTGGAGAACGAAAACAACGATAAATTATGAGTGTTGCTTTTGTTTGAGTGGAGAGGGTGAACCATGATGGACAGCCACTACCATACAATTCTAGTCGCAGTAGACGGATCAAAGACGCCAGACTTGGCATTTGATAAAGCGGTCCAGTTTGCAAAAATTGATCATGCAAAGCTCGTCATCACACATGTCATCGACATTCAGACGTTCGCAAATGTCCGTGCCAACCAACGTTTCATTGACCAAAACGTGACAGAGTATGCACAAGAATTACTTGAACGATACGAAAAACAGGCACATGAAGCCGGGGTGGATGCAGTCGAGCTCGTCATCGAGACAGGGTCACCGAAGACGCTGATCCCGAAAGTGATTGCACCGCGTGTCGGGGCGGGACTGATTGTCTGTGGGGCTGTCGGCATGAACGCGATGGAACGGATCATGATTGGGAGTGTGTCTGAAAACATTGCCCGTTATGCGAAATGCGACATTTACATCGTCCGTCCAAAAACGTTAAATTAATCAAAAAAGATAAGCAGTCTCTTAACGATAGTAGCTTAAGAGATCGCTTATCTTTTTTAGGTTACTTTGTTAGCAGGTAATAAAATACACCAAGTACGATTAAGATGACCGGTAGTAAAATCAAGTACATCCAAACCATGTTTTTAGCAGTTGTTTTGTTACTGTAGCTTTCTTCATTGCGGCTACGTCCGACCATGAGTGTAAAAATAAGTCCAATGATGCAAATCACAAGGGCAATCCAAAATAAAGCTGTCATTCTGTTACCTCCTTCATGTACCAAGCATGAGCTCTCTTTCATCATATCGAACATTGATTGCGTCTGTCTGCCTAATTGTGACAGTTTGAAGTTGACGTCAGCTAGTTGAGGGGCTAAACTAACACTAACAGTTTAGGAGGTAAACTAAAATGAAAGACAATCTTCGGGAAGCCGTCCTTCTGTTTGAGGAAGTCATGATTCATGGGACGGAACGCGTATTAAAGTCCGTTGAATCTCCCGTGTGGCGTTTGTATTCTCCAGAGCAACTTCATTTATTGAAAATCGTCGGTAAGTACGGACCGATTGCTTCAGGACGAATCGCCGTCATGCAAGGTGTCCATAAAAGCGCGATTTCAAACCGTCTGAAAAAGTTGAATGAAAAAGGACTCGTTGAAGTCGAACGGGCGGAAGATGATCATCGGACAAAACAAATCATTTTGACGCAAGCAGGACACGATGTCGTCGAGGAATCGAACCAGGCAATCTATCTCTATTTGGAACAATTGATTGACGGTAAGGTCGAGGACGATGAAATTCAACAGTTTATCGAAACGTTTAAAAAGGTCAAATCGATTTTAAAGATTGAAGATTAAGCAGCAGAGAAAAATAGAACTAGAAGAGGTGGAGAAGGCATGCGACAAATCGTCAAGTGGCGCTGGCCAATCGTAATCGTCTTGTTGATTGCGACAGTCGGTCTATTTTTAGCGGCACCGAACTTATCGAAACAAGCAGAAGATGCGGGAGCGATTCAACTCGCAAGTGATGCAGACTCGCAGCGCGCAGCAGATATTTTACAGGCAGCTGGTGCAAGCGAAGAAACCATTTCGCTCGTCATCCCGTTAAAGGACAAGGTCTCAGCGTCTGACCGCACTGACATCGGTCAAATCGTGACGGATTTAGAAAAACTCGACAAACCTGTGACCGGTGTCCTTAATCCGTTTGAAAGTGAGGAAACGGAAGGACAACTCGTCTCAAAAGATAAAAAAACAGTGCTCGTTCCAATTACAGTGGACGGGTCGCAAGAAGAAATTACAGCGCTCGCGGAAAAAATCCGGGCGGATGTCCTTCCGAACGACCGGACGATTTATCTGACAGGTGAATCGCTGATTAATGCGGACGTCAACAAAAGTTCGCAAGAAGGACTGAAACGGACGGAGTTAATTACTGTCGGTTTGATTTTTGGTTTATTGCTCATCGTTTTCCGTTCGATCGTCACACCGTTCGTTCCACTGCTTGCAGTCGGCGTAACCTACCTGATGAGCCAATCGTTTGTGGCGTTTTTTGTTGATTGGTTCGGTTTCCCGGTCTCGAACTTCACACAAATCTTCCTCGTCGCGATTTTATTCGGGATTGGGACAGATTACTGTATCTTACTGTTAAGCCGCTACAAAGAAGAACTGACAGCTGGACATGACGTCGAAACGGCAATCGTCAACACGTATAAAACAGCGGGTCGGACATTGCTGATCAGTGGGATTGCCGTTCTCGTCGGTTTCTCGGCAATCGGATTCGCAGATTTCCCGATCTTTAAATCATCGGTTGCAGTCGCAGTCGGGATTGCCGTCTTACTGCTCGTCCTGTTTACACTCGTTCCATTCTTCATGGCGACGCTAAAAGAAAAATTATTCTGGCCGTCGAAAAGTGCCGCGAGTCACCGTGATAGTAAGTTATGGGCACGTTACGGCGGATTATCGATTCGCCGTCCATTGCTCGCGATGGCAATCGTCGCTGTCATTACAGTCCCGACGCTCTTTACGTATGATGACGATCTTTCATTCAATACAGTCGATGAGATTGGAGAAAAATACGAAACCGTCAAAGGGTTAAATGCGATTTCAGACGGATTTGGTGCGGGAGAATCGCTCCCCGTCAACGTCATCTTAAAGGACGATAAAGACATCGTGACAGAAGAAACGCTCCCTTACGCGGAGCAGTTAAGTCGTGAGCTCGTCAAATTGGATGGTGTCAAATCCGTTCGGTCGATTTCAAGACCAACGGGTGAGGTCATCCCCGATTTATACGTCGACCGCCAACTCGCGCAAATTGCAGATGGAGTCAAAGATGCCAATGCGGGTCTTGGTGAAGTCAGTCAAGGTCTAGAGGAAGTCGAAAAAAACCTTCAATCGATCAGTGGACAGCTTCCGGCTGGAGACGAAGCGACGGCTGGGGCAACACAATTGCAACAGGCAGCAGATGGTCTCGGTCAAATCAATCAACAGCTCGGCGCTGTCGGTCAAGGACTGCAAACGACACAAAACATACCGCAAGCGGTCGGGACGTTGTCCGCTTTATCGGAACAATTGACGCAAATTGAAACCGGGATTGCGCAAGCGGCGACAGGAATTGAACAACAAGGTGCACAAGCTGGACAGCTCGGTGGTGGCTTGACGCAACTTGCGGACGGTGTCGGTTCGGCAAATGACGGTCTTCAAAAAATCGAAGACGGTTTAACGGATGTAGCGGATATTCTGACTGAGATGGGCGATTCGAAAACGATTCGCGGGACCGGAATGTTTATTCCGAAAGAGACGTTAACGAATAAAGAGTTTGAACCGGTCATCGAACGATATGCAATTGATGACGAAACAGGATTGAAGTTTGAAGTCATCTTAAACGACGATCCCTATTCGCCAAAAGCGATCGAAACAGTCGCGGCGATTAAAAAAACGACTGCGAGTACGTTAAAAGATACGCCACTCGAAGAGGCGAAAGTGGCTTACGGTGGTATTTCAAGCATCAACAGTGACTTAAATGATACGTCAAAAGCGGACTTTTCGCGGACGGTCGCGATTATGATCGTGAGTCTGTTCATCGTCCTCGCAATCATGTTCCGTTCGTTCATCATGCCGCTGTTCATGATTGGTTCATTGTTACTGACGTACTATACGTCGGTCTCGATTGCAGAGTTGATTTTCGTCAACGGACTTGGGTATGACGGGATCAGTTGGGCGGTTCCGTTCTTCGGTTTCGTCATGCTCGTTGCACTTGGCATCGACTATTCAATCTTCCTCCTAGATCGCTTCCGTGAAGAAACGATCAACGGACTTGAGACGAAAGAAGCGATGTACATCTCGATGAAAAAAATGGGATCGGTCATCATTACGGCAGCAATCATTCTCGCCGGTACGTTCGGTGCGATGATGCCATCCGGTGTCCTCAGTCTCGTTCAAATCGCGACGATTGTCATCACGGGTCTTCTCTTGTATGGATTGATTGTCTTACCGCTCTTGATCCCAGCGATTACGGTTTCGTTCGGTTCAGGTGTCTGGTGGCCTTTCCGTCAAAAAGAAAATAAGAAGTAAAGGCATTAAACTAGTCCATCCGGGCGTCATCCGGATGGGCTTTTTCGTTATACTACAAGCAGGAGGCGATGAAGATGCAACAATTCAATCAATTGACGGACCGTGTGTGGTATCAAACACCGGTCAGTGAAACGGATCGACCGATTTTAGGGTTGATTGTCGGAGCAAAACGCAGTCTGATGATTGACGCAGGAAACTCGAGCCAGCATGCGGCACTGTTTTTAGAAGAAGTGGAGCGACAGGGCTTGAAAAAACCTGATTTACTGGCATTGACGCATTGGCACTGGGATCATATTTTTGGTTTGAAAGAAATGAACGTACCGTCCATCGCGACGAAGCGGACAGTCGCGCGAATTGAACAGATGCTTGATTATGATTGGACAGATGAAGCACTTGAAGCGCGGATTGGGCAGGGAATCGAGATTCCGTTTTGTGCCGATGCCATCAAGCTCGAGTTTGGTCCGACACGTGATATAGCAGTACAATTGCCAGATATTCAATTCGAGGGAGAACTTGTCGTCGACTTAGGGGGCGTACACTGTATATTACGAGAAGTTGAAAACGATCATTCACCCGGTAGTCTGCTCGTTTACATACCGGAAGAACGTGTCTTATTTTTAGGGGACGCGATGTATGCCGATATCTTTTCGGCGAAATGGAACTATACGGTCGAGCGAATGACGTTGCTACTCGATGCAATCGCGGAGTATGATGCGGCGTATTATGTCTGGTCGCATGGTGAGGCGATGCCCCGCGAAGTGTTCGAACAAGAAGTCGCGATGTTACGTCAGGCGATGGATGTGACGGAGCGAGCAGGTGGGAAGATTTCAGAGATGCGTCGGTTATACAAAGAAACGGTCGACCGTGTGTTAACGACGGACGAAGAAGAAACACTCGTCTTTTTTGCGAACGGGATGAAATCTTAAAGCAATCGATTGTCAGTTCGGAAGGAATTGATGCCGCCAAAGGCGAAATTGTTCAATATGAGAAAAATTGGATAGTTGAGAAAGGGAGTTGTATAATGTATCCGGATAAAAATAATCGGAACGAAACAAGCGACCGTGTTTTTTTTGGTACGGGAAAATTCTTTTTCGTCTTTGTGATTGCGCTAGTGCTCTATGTCCTCTATGACTTGTATCTCCAATAAGAACAATCTGACGCGTCACCTTCCTGAAAAAATCGGGAGGTGATTTTTTGATTTTTAGGGGAGTGCAAAGAGACCAAATTTTGGGTAATAATCACCATGAGACACTTACAGGTTTTTGCAGAGGAGGCACAACATGAAACGCATCCAGATTGCCGACTTTGATCGTCGTTTACCTGGGAGAGAGCTCCGGGAGACGACGCATTATTATGAAGTGATTTTTATGAAAGATTACGAAGAAATGTATCCTTCAACACAAGTACGAACGATTCAATTGGCAGATATATGTGTCAACTTAATCGTGATGCCGGAGCAGACGTATCTCGTCTCCGCGTTGTTTTTGAAGCCGGTCGAAGTAACAGACGTCGTCGCCTGGATTCAACTGTACACGATTAGTTTCGCGCAAGCAGACGCGTCAGGATATTATGTCGAACAGGCGGATGAGATTCTTGAAATCGTATTGTATCAAGGCAACCCCATCGTCATCGCAACGAGAGGGGATGACCGACTATATTATGCGACGAAAGGAGCAATCGAGGTGCGTCGAGCGACAAACGAAGGGATTGGAAAAAAACCGTTATTGTATTTAAATGGGGAAGCTTGGTTCGGGGTTCCGCGTTTAGAGTTCAATCCAAAGCAAGATGAGCTTCATGTGAACGGGACGTTTTTATTTGCTGATTATATGGATGCCTATCAAGGGCACGTCGGCTTCTTCCGTCAGGCGACACCCGATTTACCGACCGTGTTGTTAGTCGGACGAGCCATCATCGAGATGGAATTGACAGAGAATCCAGATGGCAGTCGGATTTTAGTCATTGAACAACCGTACGATGAGGCATGACATGTGTAGATGTAGAATCGTCTTCTTTGCTAAGCCAGTGAAGAGGACATTTTTTGGTTTGAAGAAAAGGGTTGAAACGGGACAGTGAAATCCCTTACAAAATGTGCGAAGATAGGAAGGAGAAGGTTAGAGGGGATGAGGGGAAGCATGACGAAAGAGACACCACGTAATTCAAAATGGATGCGCTCCTACAATCGGGCACTTGTGTTACGCCTGATTCGAATGCATCAGCCGATTTCGAGAGTCGAACTTGCCCAGCGGACAAATTTGACGAAGCCGACGGTCTCGAACATCGTCAGTGAGTTGATTGCCGATGGTCTCGTGACGGAACGGGAACTCGGAGTTTCGAATGGGGGACGCAAACCAATCATGCTTGAATTGGTTGCGACGGAACAATATGTCATTGGAATCGATGCGACGAGTCATCGTTTCATCGGTGTCATCGCCGACTTGAGTGGAAATACGATCCATGAAGTCGAATCACTCGGACAGTTTGATACGAATGACGATATGATTGATGCCGTCAGTCAACTGTGTGGAGAACTGATTGAAGCGACAAAAGGTGTCGGGACGATTCATGGCATCGGGATTTCTGTCCACGGGATGGTCAATCCGGAAACAGGTGTCATTTTATTCGCACCTCGGTTCCATCTCCATGATGTTGAATTAAAAACACATTTAGAAGAACGCTTTCCCTATCCCGTCTTCATTGAGAATGATGTCCGGGCACTCGCCTCGTTTGAACTGTTATTTGGTGAGGGCGTCGGTGTCGATCAATTCTTCTATCTCTACGCGGGAGAAGGGATTGGTGGGGCATACGTTCTCGGTGGGAAGCTGATTGATGGAGAAAACCATATCACCGGTGAAGTCGGGCATATGCGTCTTGATTTAGATGGACCCATTTGCTCCTGCGGGAACCGGGGATGCCTCGAGGCATTGGCAGGCGAAAAGTCACTGTTGCGCGATTTTGAAGTCATTGATCCACAAGTACAGACACTAACAGAACTTCGAAGTCGTCTAGCATCAGGGGATGAACAAGCAATCCGTGCGTATCACCGGGCAGGTGAATATATCGGAATCGGGGTATTGAATACGATTCACTTGTTGAACCCGAAACGGATTTTACTAGGCGGCCCGATGTTTGAACGCGCACCGGGCATCGTCGAGCAGATTAAAGAACGGGTCGCGCATACGGCACTGACAACAGCTTCGCGTCATACGGACGTGAAAATGGTTCCGTGGAGTGAAAAGCAAGGTGCACTCAGTGCAGCTGCCTTAGCGACAAATAGTGTCTTTCAAACGATTTAAAGTATAAACTACTTCCATCGATATGACGGAAGTAGTTTTTTTGACTGTAGGCAAAATCTTATGAAGAATGAAAATGCGATAACGAGAAGCAATCAGTTCTCGCTTCATCTTCAAAGCGGCAATTGGCCTAAAGCGATTCAAGACGGATTGCGCGCCAAATCGTCTGCGCGCCTGGATTTCTCTCGCGGTATTACCTAAAAAGCGTCACGTTTCGTTGACTCCTACGGGAAAAAGTGCGTTTTTAACGCACTTTCAGAGGCAGGCAAGACTCTGCTCGTTGTCCAAGGAGCAACGGCTGGGGCCTCGTCCGAGGAAAGCAACAAAAAAGACGCTTTGTAACGTCCTCAGTTATTAGGACTTCAAGCAATCTCGAGATAACTCCAAAAAATAATTTATGAAAACGTTTACAATCATAGAATCGATATGCTATAGTCTTTTTAAAGATAGATAATAAATTTAATTTACTAAGTTCATGTGAACGGTGGAGGTGGATGCGGACTGGCGAAGACCAGTCGAGCTGAAACGGAAAGAAGGAAGCAACGCGCCGATGGAAACAAAAGATCCGTGGGTTTCCTATCGTGAAGCTTTTGGGCGTTACGGGGCCATCCGCGGCTTTTACTATGATCGTCAAACGCAGCGGATGACTGAACAACAATTAGGGGATGAACGGTCACCGGACCAAGACATCGTGCTCGTCCGTCCGCGACAAGATGGAGTTTTTCAATTCCGGATGTCATCCGTGCAAGGAGTATTGACAATCCGTTCCTCAGAACTGCATGTTCGAAAAAATGAGAGCGGATACATCGAATTACGCGCATTGATGCAACAAATGCGGACGGCAGGCTGCTTGACACTTGGCGGGGAGTTTTACTTATTTGTCGCTCGCGAAGTCGACACACTCGATTATCGGTTACGTTTGATTGCCCGCGTGTTGATTCGGCTACAGGGAATGCCAATTGACCAAACGGTGATGGAAGACTGGTGCAAACAAGCGAAACTGGAAGGGCAACACGGTCAAAAATACGCATGATACTTACACATAAAAAGGGGATCAATCAGATGAAATTTAAAAAATCGAAAATTTTAGCGGCAGCATCGGTTCTTACATTATCAGCACTACTCGCAGCTTGTGGTGGCGAAGATGAAAAACAGACGACAACAAAAGACGGTAAAACAATCGTTACCTGGTGGGGCTGGGCACCACAACCTGAAGCTGGGAAAGCGGTTGTCGATGCGTTCAATAAATCGCAAGACAAGTATTCAGTCGAATTCAAACGGTACAGTGAAGACTATGAAAAGCAACTTCAAGTCGCAATGTTGTCAGGTAAAGGCCCAGACATCATTGGCTTAAAAGAACCGATGATTCAGCAGTATAAAGATCGTGTCGTACCGGTCGATTCATATATGGATAAAGCAGCCGGAGATGGATGGAAAGATAAATTCGTCGAGCTCGGGATTGAACAGACGACACTTGACGGGACACAATACGCAGTCCCAATCGGTTTCACAGGACAAGCATACTTGATGTACAACAAGACGATGCTTGATAAATATGGTGTCACGCCACCTAAGAACTATAAAGAAACGGTCGATGCCGTCAAAAAAATCAAAGCGTCTGGCGATAAAGTCATTCCATTGATGCTCGGAGCAAAAGATGCTTGGATCGACATCGATGTCTACAACGTCCTCAGTCACCAAGTCGCACCGGGTTATATTCAAAAAGTCTTGTCGGGTGAAGCAAAATGGACAGATGACGAAATGGTCAAAACAGCACAAGTCTGGCAAGACCTCTTCGAAGATAAAGTCTTCCAAGAAGGAGCGCTTGGTCTTGCGACTTACAATGACGGGATGAACCAGTTCTTCGATAAAAAAGCTGCGATGTGGGTCATCGGTTCATGGGAAGCACACTCGATGACGACGGCTGAGAAAAAAGACAAATGGAAAATTGACGATGAGCTTGGATTTGCACCACTTCCTAACCTCGTAGGCGGAACAGAACAACCGATCATCGCTTCAATCGATATGGCGCTTGGTGTCAATAAAGAGTCGAAACAACAAGAAGGTGCAGCAGAGTTCATCGCCTTCATGAGTCAAGGTGAAGGACAAGAAGTCTACATGGGCGAGTTCGAGATGGCACCAGGAATTAAAGATGTCACGATTGATTCCGATTCAGCTTTCACAACGGAAGGTGAAAAAGAATCATACAAAATGTTGAATGATACGCTTGCTGAAGCAGTCGCGAGCCGCGGAATCCGGGATACGAAATTGAACGATATCCTCGGGAAGGAACTTCAAAATATCGCAACAGGTCAAGATCCGAAAGAAGCACTTCAACGTGTGCAAGATACAGCGGATAAATCGGCGAAATAAGCAGTAGACAGCGAAGTGATGCGCCTGGCGTATCACTTCCTGATTTTTGGAAAAGAGGAAAGTGAGGAATCAACATGCAGACAGAGCGTCAGGAATTGCCGATTAAACCAAAAGCAGAGCCGTTAAAACCAGCAGCGACACGTTCACCTGCTCCAAGAAAAAAAGGCAAGATGAAACAAAATATGGTCGGTTGGGCATTTGTCGCACCAATCGTCCTTTTCGTCGTCAGTTTCATTTACTACGGGATTTTCTACAATGCCTATAACTCGTTTTTCTCATGGGACGGAATTTCGTTTGATAAAGCGTTCGTCGGACTTTCAAACTATGCGGAAATGTTCGGAGATCCGGATTTTTATCTTTCGCTCAAAAACACCTTTTTGGCTACATCAACGAATTCTTACGTGCAATCGGTCTTGGGAGCCTCGAGCAGAACTGGCTCGGCGATCCGGATATCGCGCTTTATTCCGTCATCGCGATCAACATCTTCCAGTGGACAGGGTCATCGATGGTCATGTACTACATGGCGATGTTGACGATTGAAAAAGAAATTTTCGAAGCCGCAAAAATTGATGGAGCAGGGTTCTTCCGGACACTGTGGAGCATCGTCTTCCCGAACTTAAAGGGCACGACCTTCACCTTATCGATCCTTGGTGTCATCGGTGGACTGAAGACGTTTGACTTAGTCTGGATCACGACTGCCGGCGGACCGGGATCGTCCACAGAATTTATCTCGACCTACTTATTCCGAAAATCAATGCTTCAACAGGAAGTCGGCTACTCGAGTGCTGTTGCCATCGTGCTACTTACAATCGCGTTGCTGATCACGTACTTCCAATTACGGATACAAAAGAAAATGGATAACTAAGGAGGAACGTACCATGAATGTAGAATCTAAAAAGAGTCGTTGGATAATCAACCTTGTCCTTGCCTTAGCTTCAATCGTCTGGCTGTTCCCAATCTTTGTCATGTTCAAGGAGAGCTTACGTGTCAATGGATTTGAGAACTATATCGCGACGTTACAAAACCCGAATTTCCCAACGTTCGTCTTCAACAGTTTCTTTGTTGCTTTCTTCATGATCATCATCTCAATCACGATTCTTGCGTTTGCAGCGTTCGCTTTTTCAAAGCTCGAGTTCGCAGGAAAGCGTCTCATGTTCAACATGGTCCTCGCCGGTTTAATGTTACCGGTTGCTTCGATGATCGTCCCTTTGTTCTTTACGCTCCGTTCATTTGACGGACTGAACAATCATTGGGGATTGATTGGGGCGGAAGTTGCGTTTTTCCTCCCGTTCGGCTTGATGCTCATCAAAGGGTACTTTGACGAACTGCCGAACGAATTGATGGAAGCGGCCTATATCGACGGTGCGACGATTTTAGAAGTCTTCTTCAAAGTCATGTTGCCGCTCGCTAAACCGGCGCTCGCGACAGCTTTGATCTATGCCTTCCTCAACTCGTGGAACGAGTACTTGATGGTCTTAACCTTCATGACGGATCCTGCTTACCAGACCGTCACGATGGCACCGAGTTTCTTCAAGGATGCACTTGGCGGCGATCCGGGTAAAATCTATGCGTCACTTGTGTTAATCAGTTTACCGACAATGGTGTTCTATATCTTCTTCCAACGTTTCTTCCAAAAAGGAATGACAGCTGGTGCAGTAAAATAATTTGTTTTTTGAGTCAGGGGGAGCAGCATGTATTTAGGAGTCGATTATTATCCGGAACAAACGCCACGTGAGTTGTGGGAGGAAGATTTTCGTTTGATGAAAGAGCTGGGGGTCAATGTCGTCCGAATCGCAGAATTCGCGTGGACGATGATGGAACCGGAAGAAGGGGTCTATGACTTTGGCTTTTGGGATGACGTCGTCGAACGACTCAGTGACGCGGGCTTCGATATCGTTCTCGGGACACCGACGGCGACACCACCCGCTTGGATGTGTCACCGCTATCCTGAGATTCTGCCGGCAGACGAAAACGGTGTGACGATCAGTTTTGGCGCGCGTCGTCACTACACGGTTCACAGTGAGACGTATCAAAAGTTCTCCGTTGCGATTACGACAGAAATGGCGAAGCGATACGGGAAACATCCGCGTGTCATCGGTTGGCAGACGGATAATGAATATGGTCATGAAAAGTCGGACCGCTCTTACAGTGATGTCGACCGGGCTGCCTTCCAGATCTGGCTCAAGAACCGCTATGGCACGCTTGACGCATTAAACGAAACATGGGGAACGGTTTTTTGGAGTCAAACCTATACGGCATGGGAACAAATCCCCGTCCCGCGTAAGGTCTACCAAGAACATAGTCCGGCCCTGCTCGTCGATTTTGATCGGTTTTGTGCCGATGGGTATACCCATTACAACAAGCTGCAAGTCGATGCCTTACGGGAACATATCCATCCGGATGCCTTCATCACACATAACCTCGTCTACAGCGATATGGCTGTGAATCAACAACAGATGGCGCAAGATCTTGATTATGTCTCGTTTGATAACTATCCCGTCTGGGGTGGGTTACCGGAGCCGAACCGTTTCGAGAAGATGGCGAGCGATCACGACCTCTGCCGCTCATCGAAACAGGGCAAAGGCTTTTGGGTCATGGAACAACTTAGTGGCGCACAAGGTTGGAGCAAAATCGGATACTTACCACGCCCGGGTCATATTCGCCTCTGGACGTATCAAGCCGTCGCGCGTGGTGCGGAAGCGATCGTTTATTTCCGCTTCCGGGCCGCCTTGTTCGGGACGGAAGAATTTTGTCACGGCATCATCGACCACGATGGGAAACCGAAACGGAAATTTGCTGAAGTCAAACAGATCATGACGGAACTGAATACGTTTGGTGACGAGATCAATGCCAGTACGTATCGAGCGGATGTCGGTGTCTATTTTGATCAAGAAAATGTTTGGGCCTGGACCCATCAACCACATAGCGATGCGTTTGATTTCCGGACCGAGTTCGTCCGTTTTTATGGCGGGGCTGTCCGCAAGCAGGTTGCGACGGACATCGTCTTCCCGGGCGACGCGCTTGACGGCTACAAACTGATCATCGTGCCGCTGTACTTCCTGACGAACCCGACGTTCGATCAAGCACTGATTGATTACATGGAACAAGGTGGCCACGTCATCTTTACGTACCGGACAGGTGTCAAGGATCCGCATAACAATGTCATCCCGAAAACACTGCCTGGAAAATTCGCGACATACGCAGGGATTGAAATCGATGAATATGAATCCCTCCAGGCTGTGCAGGAAAATCGTGTCGAAGGAATCGGCGCTTTCAGCGGACAATCGTCACCGGCACGGCTGTGGTGCGATTTGATTACACCGACGACGGCAGAGCCGCTCGCCGTGTATCGCGATACATTTTATGACGGGGTCGCAGCTGTCACACGAAATCAATATAAAGGAACGGTGACGTACATCGGAGCGTCAATCGATGATGCGATGATTGATACGATTTACGCGCAAGCCTTTGAAGAAGCAGGAATCGAGACGTTTGAAGTGCCGGACCAGGTCGAAGTCGTTCGCCGTCACGGGGAAACACGCGATTTCGTCTTCCTGATGAACCATGACACAAAAGAACCGAAACAAGTCACGCTCGACGGAACATATCAGGAGCTGACGACGCAAGAGACATACAGTGGAACAGTGACACTCGCACCGCTTGCGACACTGATTCTGACGACGTAAGGAGGTAGACCATGGCAATCTTTGAAGTATCGAAAAACCGGTTCGTAATCGAAGGACAAGCTGTCGCACACGTCGTGACGGTCGGGGGGGATGGAAAACTCGTCCATACGTATTTTGGCGCACGACTTCCTTATCAGGCAGATTATGCGGCATTGCCGAGTGCCGTCCTCGCCCATAGCTCATTCGAGTCACCGGACGGTGTTGCGACGTACGACTTCATCCCGTTCGGTGAGATGGTCTATACAGAACCGACGTTAAAATCAGAACGGACAGACGGAGCGCGAATCAGTCAGTTTTCATTCGAACAAGCAGAGCTGTCGGATACGGTGCTCACCTTATGGCTCCACGATCCGCTCCAAGACTTGCGTGTCGGAGTACGGTATGAACTTTTTGCGGCATACGATACAATCGGGCGTTCGCTGATCGTCGAAAACGCAGGAGAAAAACCTGTCCGTTTGACGACGGCACAGTCGTTCGCGATGGGACTTTTAAATCGTCCGACGCTCAACTTCCATCATTATGCTGGGACATGGACGGGCGAATTCCAAAAACAAATCACGCCGCTGACAGCAGGACGCAAGACGATTGAAAGCCGTCGTGGTGTGACGAGCCACCAAGCCAATCCTTGGTTCGCACTTGAGCATGACGCAACAGAGACGACGGGCGAAGTCATTTATGGTCACTTGGCCTACTCGGGTAACTGGGCGATTCATGCCGAGCAGGATGCCTTCGGGTTCGTCCAACTATCGGGTGGGATGAACGGATTTGATTTCAGCTGGACGCTTGACGCGGAACAACGTCTGACGACGCCGGTCTTTTATATCGGCTACGCCCCGGACGGCTTTGCCGGAATGAGTGCGCGCGCGCATGACTTCCAGCGTCACATCATCATGCCAGCGTCTGACCGTGAAAACGTTCGGCCGGTCCTCTATAACTCGTGGGAAGCGACGTATTTCGACGTAACGGAACAGGGACAACGGGCACTCGTCGATCAAGCAGCTGATATCGGATGCGAACTATTCGTCGTCGATGACGGCTGGTTCGGTGAACGTCACTCCGATCAAGCGGGCTTAGGGGACTGGGTCGTCAACAAGAAAAAGTTTCCGAACGGTCTGACGCCATTGATTGAGTATGTGAAGGGGAAAAACATGCAGTTTGGTCTTTGGGTCGAGCCGGAGATGGTCAATCCGGACTCCGATTTATATCGCGCACATCCGGACTGGATTTATCATGCTCCGGGCGCTGTCCGGACGACATCGAGAAACCAGTTCGTCTTGAACCTTGGTTTACCAGAAGTCGAACGGTTCGTTTATGACATGATGGATGAATTATTGACGACGCATGAAATCGACTACATCAAGTGGGACATGAACCGGGCGTTTTCTGAGCCGGGCGTCCCGTCGCGAACACCGGACGCGCAACAAGAACTTTGGAAACGCCACGTCGATGCCTTATACCGAATCTTCGACGAGCTACGACTCGGGCATCCGACGGTCGACTTCGAAGCATGTGCCGGTGGCGGAGGTCGGATTGATCTCGGGATTTTAGAGCGGACGGAACAAGTTTGGACGAGTGACAACACGGACCCGCTTGACCGGTTGACGATTCAACATGACTTCTCGTTTGCCTATAATGCGAAGATGATGAGCTGCTGGGTGACGGATGGTCCGAACTGGTTGAACGGGCGGAACTTACCGCTTGCGACGCGGTTCGTCTCTTCGATGCAAGGGACGCTCGGTATCGGTGGAAACTTAAGTGAGTGGACGGCAAGTGAACTCGCGGAAGCAAAAGGATGGATTGAGACATACAAGACGATTCGACCGACAGTTCAGCACGGACGTCAATACCGTATCAGTCCATTCTCACAAACGACAGCGAGCATCATGCAGTATACGTCTGAATCTGAGACGGTCATTTTGGCGGTTGCACCGATGCGTAAGCATGGCATTCACCAGTACAGCTTTAAACTGACGGGATTAGATGCAAATAGACTGTACCAAGTGGAAGATCGCCAGGTGAGCGGTGCTTACTTGATGAACCAAGGACTGAACTTCTCTTATTCGACGGACTATGAAGCACGTTGTTTACGGATTCAACCCATCCATCAATTGAGACAAATTGAGCAAAAGGAGCCGATCGCATGACCGACCAGACGTTAGAACAAATCTTTGAAGAGCAATTCGGTGTACAGGCGACACATCGCTTTTTTGCGCCAGGGCGTATCAATTTGATTGGAGAGCATACGGACTATAACGGAGGTCATGTGTTTCCATGTGCCTTGACGCTTGGGACGCATGCGATTGCCCGAAAACGCGATGATGCAACGTGTCGTTTCTATTCACTCAACTTCGAAGCAGACGGCATCATCGAAGTCGGATTAGACGACTTGACCCATAATCCGCAAGACGGTTGGACGAATTATGCCAAAGGAATGGTGCACGTCCTTCGCGAAGCGGGTTACGCCATCACGTCAGGATTTGATGTTTTAATCAAGGGCGATATTCCGAACGGAGCAGGGTTGTCTTCGTCTGCTTCACTCGAACTCGTCATCGGTGTGATGCTCGAGCGTCTCTATGACTTATCGCTTGACCGGGTCGAACTCGTGAAATTCGGTCAGCAAGTCGAAAATCATTACATCGGCGTCAACAGTGGCATCATGGATCAGTTTGCAATCGGGATGGGACAGGCAGGATCAGGATTACTCCTTGACTGCCAAACGCTTGACTACACGTATGCGCCGCTCGACTTGACGGGTTATACGATCATCATCATGAACACGAACAAGCGGCGGGAACTCGCCGATTCAAAATACAACGAGCGGCGTGCAGAATGTGAACAGGCGCTCGAACAGTTACAGCAAGTCCGTCCGTATGCAACGCTCGGAGATTGGTCGATGGCAGAATTCGAAACCGTCACACTCGACGACGAACGCTTGATGCGTCGGGCACGCCATGCGATTTCTGAAAATGAGCGGACGTTACAAGCCCTAGAAGCACTACAAGCAGGGCAACTCGAGGAATTCGGAGAATTGATGAATGCGTCGCACCGGTCACTCCAACACGATTATGAAGTGACAGGGCAAGAACTCGACGCGTTGGTCGAAGCGGCTTGGGCACAACCGGGTGTCCTTGGGGCACGGATGACAGGAGCCGGCTTTGGTGGCTGTGCGATTGCAATCGTTGAAACGTCAACAGTCGACCGATTCATCGATGCCGTCGGACAGCGCTATGAAAGCCGGATCGGTTATCCGGCAACGTTCTACACGGCGACTGTCGGAGACGGAGCACGTGAAGTCGAACGGGAGGTCATCTAATATGGCCGTACTAGTTGTCGGTGGGGCCGGCTATATCGGCTCCCATGCCGTTTATCAGTTGATTGATGCTGGAAAAGACGTCGTCGTCATTGATCATTTACAGGCAGGTCACAAGAAGGCGGTCCATCCGCAAGCCCGTTTATACGAAGGTGATATTCGCGACCGGTCGTTCCTTGACCATGTCTTTACAGAAGAGACGATTGAACAGGTCGTTCACTTCGCCGCCTTTTCGTTAGTCGGGGAGTCGATGGAACAGCCATTAAAGTATTTCAATAATAATGTCTACGGAACAGAAGTCTTACTCGAAGCAATGGTCGCGCATGACATCAAACAAATCGTCTTCTCCTCGACGGCAGCGACATACGGCGAGCAGGAAACGATGCCGATTCTCGAGACAGCAGTGACGAATCCGACGAATACGTATGGTGAAACGAAATTGATGATGGAGAAGATGATGAAATGGTGCGAACAAGCACATGGTCTTCGTTATGTGGCGTTACGCTACTTCAACGTCGCTGGAGCACGCGCGACAGGAGAAATCGGGGAGGATCACACACCAGAAACTCACCTCGTGCCGCTCGTCCTTGAAGTCGCAAACAATCAGCGGTCTGTCATCTCGATTTATGGGGACGACTACGCGACACCGGACGGGACATGCATCCGGGATTACATTCATGTCGAAGATTTGATTGATGCCCATATTCTCGCACTCGATTACTTACAACAAGGACACGCGAGTGACGTCTTTAACCTCGGTTCGAGCAACGGATTTTCCGTCCGCGAAATCATCGAAGCAGCACGCCGGGTGACAAAACATCCGATTCCGGAACAAGTCGTCGCTAGACGTGCCGGTGATCCGAGTACGTTAATCGCAGGATCAGAAAAAGCAAAACGTGTTCTCGGCTGGTCACCGCGTCGGACGGACATCGACCAAATCATCCGTGATGCCTGGAACTGGCACGAACGCCGTCCGAACGGCTATCAGACAACATAAGAGAGAGAATGGATTGAGGAGAGTGAAGGCGATGAATGAACACATCAAACGATTGATTGAGCAAGCGATTGCTGAACATCTGATTGACGCAGAAGATGAAATCTATGCGCGTAATCGAATTCTTGCGCTTGTCGGTCAGGCGGATTATACCGATCCAGGGACCGTTACAGCGGAACCGATTCCTGACATCCTCGAGGCGCTGGTGGAAGAAATGATCGCGTCCGGACGGCTTGCCGCACGACTCGACGAAAAAGAACGTTTTGCAGCTGAATTAATGGATGTGTTCGTTGATCGTCCTTCGACGATCACGACGACGTTCAATCAGCTTTACAAAGAAAATCCGGTGCAAGCAACGGATTATTTCTATCAACTCAGTCAGGCGAGCAATTATATCCAGACGAAACGGATTGCGAAAAACATCCAGTACAAGGCAGCGACGACTTACGGAGAAATCGATATTACGATCAACTTATCGAAACCGGAAAAAGATCCACGCGAAATTGCGGCAGCTCGGACGGAACCTGTTGCAGCATCGACGTATCCAACGTGTTTGCTTTGTGTCGAGAACGTCGGTTATGCCGGACGCAGCAATCATCCGGCTCGGGCGAACCACCGGATCGTTCCGTTGACACTTCAAGGTGAGGCTTGGGCATTGCAGTATTCGCCATACGTCTACTACAACGAACACAGCATCATTTTGTCGCAGACGCACCGCGACATGGTAATCAACCGCGCCGCCTTTGAACGATTACTTGAATTCGTCGATCAATTCCCGCATTATTTTGCAGGGTCAAATGCTGATTTACCAATCGTCGGCGGTTCGATTTTAACGCATGATCATTATCAAGGCGGACGTTATGAGTTCGCGATGGACCGGGCAACGATCCAAAGCCGGTTCGATTTGCCGCAACAACCGGATGTCAGTGGGCAAACGTTACACTGGCCGCTCAGCGTCATCCGCTTGAGCAGTAAGGATCGTCAGCAGTTACTTGCTGCCGCCGATGATATCTATACGACATGGCTGACCTACAGTGATGCGGACCAAGACATCATCGCGATGACGGACGGCGTCCGCCATAACACCGTGACACCGATCGCCCGGATGCGAAACGGCAGCTATGAACTCGATCTCGTCTTACGAAACAATCGGACCTCTGTCGAACATCCAGATGGCATTTTCCATACGCACGCGGACATCCATCACATCAAACGGGAAAATATCGGCTTGATTGAAGTGATGGGACTTGCCGTCTTACCGGCCCGGTTGCTGGAAGAGCTAAAACAGGTCGAACAGTTCATCGTCGGTGAAACGACGGACGTCTTGCCGGTACACCGGACTTGGGCGGAAGAGTTGAAGCAACAGTACACCGGTCAACCGGTCACATCTTACGTCGAACAAGCCGTGGCTGAGAAATTCGTCCGTGGACTCGAAGACTGCGGTGTCTTCAAACAAACGGAGGCAGGTCAAGCAGGACTTGCCAAATTTTTGCAGACGGTGACACGCCAAGTGGCAGGTGACCGGCGATGACGTACGAGACACATCCAACAGAAGACGCGCGACTCGTGCGGCATCGCCTGATGCAACCGGACATGGAAGTCGAGATTTGGAATTACGGTGGGATCATCAACGACGTCCAGGTCAAAAATCGAACGGGCAAGCTGGAGAGTGTCGTGCTGGGCTTTGATACACTGGCTGCTTACAAAGAACATTCGCCGTATTTCGGAGCAATCGTCGGCCGGGTCGCGGGACGGATTGGGCAAGCCCGTTTTTCAATTGCTGAACAAACTTATCACCTTGCGGCAAATGACGGAACGAATCACTTACATGGCGGCACGCACGGCTTCGATCAAGTCTTCTTTGATGTCATCGAAGCAACGGAACAACTGTTGCACTTACGGACGCTCAGTCCGGATGGTTGCGAAGGGTATCCCGGAAATGTAACCGTGGATGTCATCTACCGGCTAAACGGAACAGCATTGACGTTGTCGATTGAAGCAACGACGGATCAGACGACACCATTGAACGTGACGAATCACACGTACTGGAACCTGTCCGGCAACTTACAACGCGATATTCTGGATCATCAGTTGACGTTACCGAGTTCGACCTATCTACCGCTTGGACCCGATCTGCTACCGACGGGGGAATTCCGTCCGGTCGACGGAACGGTCCTTGATTTTCAGACAGGGCGGTCGATTCGCAGTGGCGCTGAATCGGAAAGTGAAGAGACGGTCAATGCCGGGAATGGTTATGATCATCCGTTCGTCTTAGATGAAGGAGAAGGAAGCGCGCAACTTATTGATCCGGTATCAGGACGAACGTTACAGGTGACGACGAATCAGCCGGTCGTCGTCTTATACACGGGAACACAACTCTTGACCGACTATACGGTTCGTGGTGTTCCGTCCCGTCCGTCGCTCGGTCTTTGTCTTGAGGCACAAGTCCATCCGAATGCTGTCAATGAATCCCGTTTTCCATCGATTCTCGTCGAACCGGGTGCGATGTACCAGTGGGAGACGACATATCGGTTTGGGGTCAGTGATGTAAACTGATTCCAGTAGGAGTCGAGGATGAATGTTTCCGCCCTCCATCAATCAAATGGCCGATGATTCCACTTTTCAGGGAATCATCGGCTATTTCTATGCAACTTCTTATAGGTCAAGATCGTTTAGTGCTTGCTCGAGGATCGCCTTCCGCCCGTGGAAAGCGAAGTCTCGCATGAGAATCAACAAACCGCGAATGATCTTTAGCTTGTCTCCATTTCATGTTGTGTTAATCTCGATGACTCATGCCTCAACCGAGAAACACATATGAACAAAAGGCTGATTGTTCATCAACCGCGACGTAATGAATGCCGTGTCTACGTGAAAACCCGAGTGCTCCGTTTCTTGTTAGAAAACGGAGTCGCTCGGGTTTTCGATTACATCGAGTTCGGACGGATTTCCTGCTCTAAGGCAAGCAAACGGCGTTTCATGTTCAATCCACCCCAGTAGCCGATCAAATCACCATTCTTGCCGACGATCCGGTGACAGGGGATGACCAACAGCAACCGGTTTTTCCCGATTGCCGTCCCAACGGCTCGGATGGCACGAGGGCGTGCGACGGCCGCTGCAATCTCGGAATACGTTGCCGTGCTTCCGTATGGGACAGCTTGCAAGGCTTGCCAGACATCAAGCTGGAACGGTGTCCCGATTGGATGAAGCGGCAGTGTAAAGGCCGTCTGCTCTCCCTGCAAATAACCGAGCAGTTGCTCCCGATACGGGTTGATTCTTGAATCGTCAATTAGGACTTCAGCCCGCGGGAGGTACTTTCGTTTCCAGTCCTCAAACAGTTCGGACGGTTCGTCAAACGCACCGACATAACAGAGACCGTCTGGCGTCGCGGCAATCGGAAAGCAATGGTGCTCCCATTCGAGTTTCGTGAAGTAAAGTTCCATCGGGCGTTGCTCCTTCAAAAACAAGTAGTATGGTTACGTGTTCGAGAAGACGGCTTGCTGGCGTGGTGGAAGGTGGATTGCTTGCCCGACCAGTGCTTCGAGTGCTTCCGTCAACGCTTCGTTGCGACTCGGGTGTGCTTGGACCGGAAAACGTAAATCCTCTTGTTTTGCGGCCATTTCCAGTGCAAGCGCAAACGTACCGGCGAGTTCCAGGGCACCGTCCCCGATCATATGAATGCCTAAAATCAGTGATGTCTTTGCGTCCGAGACGACCTTGATGAAGCCACTGCCCGCATCGATGCTACTCGCTCCGTTTGCCGTCAATGGGAACTGTCCGACTTGCACCGTGTGACCGGCGTCGGTCGCCGCTTGTTCCGTCAAGCCGATGGAAGCGATTGGTGGAAGTGAGCGGACGATCGTCGGGAAGTAAGGAATCATCGTATCAGGTGAAGCGCCACCGAGATGTTCCGCCGTCCGTTTTGCTTCATGGATCGCCCGCGTCGCGAGTTGCGGACCCGGTGTGACGTCTCCAATCGCATAAATATGGGGGAAGTTTGTTCGACCAAGCGCATCTACGACAAGTGTTGCATCCTCGTTTAACGTCAGACCAAGCCGGTCGACACCTAAATCAAGTGTATTCGCCACGCGTGGCAACGAGTGGAAGAGGTAACTGGCCTGGACCGTTTTTTCTTGTTCCGCCTTGACGATTGTGACGTCGACATGCGTATCCGTCGGTGTTATCGTCGTCACGGTGCCGCTGACAAGTGTGATTTTTTGTTTTTTGAATGTCCGCTTTAATTCTTTTTCGAGACTCATGTCGAGCCCGAAGCCGTCAGCGATCAACGTCACGTCTGTCCCGAGTGCTTGAAAACTCATCGCCGCTTCAATCGCGATGTAATCGTTCCCGATGATGATCAGGCTCTCCGGTAACTCCTGTAATTGATACAGTTGTTCCGCGTTCAAGAGAACGGATGATTCTTCCCGGATGCTGTGGCTGCCGGTTGCGATGACGACATCTTGAAAACGATACGTATCGAACTGATGTCCTTGTTCGACACCGATCCGGTCGTTTGAGAGGAAGGACGCAGACCCGGTCACGTATTCAATATCGTTTGCTTTACAAAGCGCTTCGACGCCTTGGCGCAGCTTCGTCACGACGTGATCCCGGTAGTTCGCTAACTGGCTGAAGTCATGCGTCGTGTCGACGGAAAAGCCGAGTGCCGACAAGTGTGAGAGACGTGTCCGCTCCTGCGCGGCATGCGCCAATACTTTCGACGGAATACATCCGACGTTCAAGCATGTTCCGCCAAGCCGTTCCCGTTCAATCAATGTGACGTCGCGTCCAAGCTGTTTCGCCCGAATCGCAGCTGTGTAACCAGCCGGGCCACCGCCGAGAATGATAAGGTCACGCTCTTGTGTCAGTTCTCCTACGACCATTTAAATCAACTCCATTAATAAAGTAGTCGGTTGTTCAATCAGACCGGCGAAGCGATTCGTGAAGGCGACGGCCGTCGCTCCGTCCGCGACGCGGTGATCAAACGACATCGAGACGTTCATCATCGAGCGGACGACGATTTGATCGTTTTCATCGACGCAAGCTCGTTTTTTTGTTTTATGAAAAGCGATCAGGGCGGTCTCCGGGTAGTTGATGATGGGCGTCGCACCGGTACTGCCGAGCGGTCCGACATTACTCATCGTGAACGTGCTCGCTTTTAAGTCGCCCGCCCGCAACTCGTTTGTTTTCGCCCGTGTCTGCAGTCCGGCGAGTTGTTCATGTAACACGCGGAGTGAGAGCTGGTCGGCTTGACGGACGACAGGGACGATTAAGCCGTCTTCCGTTTCCGTCGCGATGCCGATATGGTACTCCTGCTCTAAAATGATTTGATCATTGGCTTCATCCAGTTTGGCATTGAAGACCGGGAAGTCTTTTAAGGCAACGACAAGTGCCTTGACGAAGAAGGCATTGACACTGATCGGTGTCCCGTTCGCTTTTAGTTCTGCCCGCAGTACGAGGAGACGTGTCATGTCGATTTCTTCAAAGTGCGTGACATGAGGAATCGTAAAGAGCGATTGCGTCATCTTCTTCGCAATCTGTTTGCGGATTCCACGAAACGGTAAAGTCACCGGATTAGCTGGAGAATGTCCTGTTTCAGGAGCTGCTTTGACTTCGGGTGTTTCCGTTTCCGTTTTCGGTGATACGGGTTCTGGCTGGGCGACGAACTGCAAAACATCTTCTTCCGAAACGCGTCCGGATGGGTCCGATGCAGGTACTTGTTCGATATCAATTCCGTGATCGCGAGCGATTTTTCGTGTGTACGGTGTCGCGAGGACACGGCGCGTCTGTACGGCAAGCGGTGTTCGCGCGTTCACGACAGGACGCGATGACTCGGTGACGGTTTCAGGTGTTGCCGCTTCCTCGTCACCGGATTCAATCAGAAGGAGCGTCGTTCCGACCGTGACAGTCTGTCCAATCGGAATTAAGATGTCCTTGATGACGCCGGAAACCGGTGCCGGCAGTTCAGCGACCATCTTATCGGTCGATACTTCGACAACCGGTTGATCAAGTGTCACATGATCGCCGATCTTGACGAGGTAATGGGCGATTTCGCCTTCCGTCATGCCTTCTCCGACATCATGTAGTTTCACTTCAGTCATAAACTCAGCTCCTTAGAAGTCGACCGTCCGCGTAATCGCTTCAAGTACGCGGGCAGGTGTCGGAATATAGTGATCCTCTAGTGCGAACAACGGGACCGGGACATCAAATCCGGTCACACGGGCGATTGGTGCCCGCAAGTAGAGGAAGGATGTGTCATTAATCAAAGCAATCAAGTCTGTCCCGAGACCGCCCATCGCATGGGCCTCGTGGATGATGACGACACGTCCTGTTTTTTGGACGGAGGCGGCGATTGTCTCTTGATCGAGCGGATAGAGTGTCCGCAGGTCGAGCACTTCACAGGAGAGCCCTTGTTTTTCTGCCTGTGCGGCTGCTTTTTGAGCGACTTGTACCATGCCCCCCCAAGCAATCAACGTGACATCTGCCCCTTCCGAGACGATGTGCGCTTTACCGATTTCAATCGTATAGGCTTCGTTTGGAACGGGTTCCTTGAAAGCGCGATAGCTCCGCATCGATTCGAGGAACAAGACGGGGTCGGGGTCATCGATTGCAGCAAGTAACAGTCCTTTGGCGTCGTAAGGCGTCGCAGGACAGACGACCTTGAGTCCGGGCATCGAGGTGAATAAACTTTCCGTGCTGTCCGAATGGATTTCCGGGGCGCGGATGCCGGCACCATACGGCGCACGGATGACCATCGGTACGCTGTAGCGTCCCATCGTCCGCATCCGGATACGCGAGACGTGGGTCATGATTTGTTCATAAGCCGGATAAATGAATCCGAGAAATTGAATTTCGACGATCGGTTTAAAGCCATTGACGGCAAGTCCGACCGAGGTCCCGACAATCCCCGCTTCACTGAGTGGGGTGTCGATGACACGGTCTTCGCCGAATTCAGCTTGCAGTCCGTCCGTTGCCCGGAAGACACCGCCGTTTTTCCCGACATCTTCGCCGAGGACAAGCGTCGTGTCATCGGTCGCTAATTTAATTCGTAATGCATCCGTGACGGCTTGGATGAGTGTCATATCGGTTTGCTGATTGATTGGTGTCGCCATGTTAGTTCCCCCTCGCAGTCAGGTAATCGGCTTTTTGACGCGCGACGTCTGCTGGCAACGTCGCATAGGTATGATCGAAGAGGTCATCGATTGCCGGTGGCTTGAAGGCTTCCATCGCTTTGACGGCCTCCTCGACCTCCATTTGATGGCGTGCCCGGATTGCATCGATTTCCGTGTCGTCGTAAAACCCTTGTTCACGCATGAATTGTTCGAGGCGCGTGAGCGGATCGACACGGTCGCGCGACCGTTCTTGATCGCGGTACTTCGACGGGTCGTCCGCTGTCGTATGGGCACCGAACCGCCATGTGACGGCCTCAATCAATGTCGGTCCCTGACCGTTCCGTGCGCGGGCGACAGCTTCTTGCATCGTGAAGTAGACGGCAAAGGCATCGTTTCCATCAATCCGGACGCTCGGCATGCCGTAAGCGAGTGCTTTTTGGGCGATGGTCTCCGAGTGCATCTGCTTTTGGATCGGGACAGAAATCGCATAACCGTTATTTTGGTTGAACAGAATGACCGGTGCCTGGAAGACACTCGCGAAGTTCATCCCTTCATGGAAGTCACCTTCAGATGTCGCCCCGTCTCCGAAATAGGCAACGGAGACGGCAGTCGTTCCTTTTCGTTTTTCCGCCCATGCGGCACCGACCGCGTGGGGGATTTGTGTGGCAATCGGAACGGCAGGCGGGAAGATATGCAAGTCATCCGTCGGAACACACCCCTCGACCCGTCCATTCCAGTAAAGGAGTGTCCGTACCATATCGGCACCGAACGTCAACGTCGCCCCGTGATCACGGTACGTCGGGAAAATCCAGTCCGTATCGTTTAATGCCAGGGCACTGCCGACTTGAGCCGCTTCCTGTCCTTCAAACGGGGCATAGGTTCCGAGTCGTCCTTGGCGTTGCAAGTTGATTGCTTTTCGATCGAATGTCCGAATCCGGTTCATATGCGTGAATAACTGTAACGCTAGTTCTTTCGTCAATGCGTCTCGTTTCGTCTCGTCGACGATTTGACCGGCATCGTCGATGATGCGTTGAATCGGGAATTGTGATTCCATCTCGTCCACCTCCATCAAGATTGATTGCGAATGTTCCACTTCGGTTTTGTTGTATTCGTGAAGATGTTATTGTGACGGGCGCGGACGTGAATCCGTTTGTCACACATCCGGTTTGCGGCTTCGAGTGTCGTGATCGACTCGGCATGGGATTGTCCGAATACTTCGAGGACGGCATCGTAAATGTGGCGCGTTTTCAGGAGGACCCGTTCATGATTGGCTCCGTACAGTTCATCTGCGACTTGAATCAGACCACCGCCATTGACGATGTAATCAGGAGCATAAAGGATGCCACGTTGCATCAATGCTTCAGCGAGCGAATCGTCTGCAAGCTGATTGTTGGCTGAACCGCAGATTGCCTTACATGGAAGACTTGCGATGTTATCGGCACGGATGACACCACCGTAGGCACAAGGGACGAAGACATCGGCATCCGTCAGGTGAATCTCGTGTGGGGCAACGACATGAACCGTTCCCGGTGTCATCTCGGCTTCTTTAACGATCGAGGCGAGTGCTACTTCGTTAATGTCTGAGACGTACAAATTGGCACCTGCATGTAAAAGTTGCTCTGCGACCTTATAACCGACTTTTCCAAGTCCTTGGACGGCATAAGAGGCACGACTCAAGTCGTCAGATCCGAACAAACTTTCAATCGTTGCACGTAATCCGTTGATGACCCCTTCAGCAGTCGGAATCGACGAATCACCACTCCCGCCAAAGGCTTCCGGGATACCGACGATCCGTGAGGTTTCGCGACTCGCATGGACGAAGTCGTCCATCGTCGTCCCCATGTCTGTCCCTGTATAAAAACGTCCGCCTAACGAATCGACGAATCGACCGAACGCACGAAACATTTCCGGTGTTTTGTCCGTTGCCGGATTGCCGATGATGACGGCTTTTCCTCCGCCGAAGTCGACGTCGGCAGCGGCACATTTATAGGTCATGCCACGTGACAGACGCAGGACATCGTCGAGCGCTTCATCGACGCTTGCGTATGGCGCCATACGACAACCGCCAAGTGCCGGACCAAGTGTCGTATCGTGAATCGCGATGATGGCTTGAAGTCCCGAAATCGGATCGTTACAAAAGACGACCTGCTCGTGTCCTGCGATTTTTTCCATGATTGATAATGATGCGTTTGTAGATGGATTGATCATATTCATATCAAAGCCTCCTTGAGTTTCTAAGTAAGCGCTTTCATTTTTTGGTTTAAAAAACGTGTGTCGTCAACTTTTTTTCAATCAATCGTTTATCCAAAATGATTTGTGTGACTTCGCCGACGCCGATCAACCCATGTTCGTTCGTGACGTCGATTTTTGTCCGGACGCGGTTGTCCCGCAGTTCCGTCACCGTCGCTATGATAGTGACGTTCGACCCGAGTGGTGCCATATTCAAATGTTTTACGTTGACTGCTCCCCCGACGCCTTCTTCGAACGATTCCAGATAAGGGAGGATGATTTTGCGGGCGGCCCACTCCATATGATAGACCATCGACACGGTGGAGTAGGCGGGATGGACGACGGTTCCGTCAAACTGTGCGAACATCTCTTCCGTGACGGTCGTTTCGACACGTGCCGTCTGACCAAGGGCTAAACCAGGTTTCATAGAATCCTCCTTTACCTTCAAAACATATCTGTTTCTCTCCAGGTGGTCTTACCAAAAATAGTATAACACTTGTCACACGATATTTTATCAATCAGTTACAAAATGAGCAAACCATTTCAGAAATTTTTTCCAAACAGTAGTATGTTATGCCGTTTTAGGATGGTGAAAAGACCTTAAATCCGAAAAAGGACGAAGAATAGATTAATTGACGAAAGATATGGGAGCTTTTAACAAAATGAATCATTGACAACATTGTGAACGTATCGTAGGTTTAACATATAACTAAATTTAAACGAGCGTATTTTTATTGTGTTAAATGAATGAGGAGGTGCACGATGTTCTATGATGAGGCACTTGAGACGATGACGCATGAAACACGACAACAACTGCAACTCAATCGTTTACGTGAAACGGTCCGGTATGCGATGGAACGTGTTCCATTTTATCGGAAACGTTTTGAGGAAGCCGGGCTTGATGCTGTTGCCTTTGATCAGCTAGAAGATATTCAAAAACTTCCGTTCACCCGAAAAAGTGATTTACGTGAGAACTATCCATTCGGACTGTTTGCCGTCAAACAAGAAGAGGTGGCGCGAATTCACGCCTCATCCGGAACGAGCGGCAAGGCGACGGTCGTCGGGTACACGCAGGAAGATTTGGACGACTGGGCAGGTGCCGTCGCACGTGGTCTCGTCATGGCAGGTGCAAAACGGACGGATTTGTTGCATAACGCGTATGGGTATGGACTGTTCACGGGTGGTCTCGGTTTACATGCCGGAGCAGAAAAACTCGGAATGACGGTCGTTCCTGTATCCGGCGGGAATACGGATCGGCAAATCACATTGATCGAAGACTTCAAACCGGCAGGGATTTGCGGGACACCTTCTTATGTGCTGCGCCTCGCAGAACGGATGGAAGAGCGGGGAATCAATCCTCGGACAACGGGCTTACGTTATGGAATTTTCGGAGCTGAACCGTGGTCGGAAGAAATGCGTCGGACGCTCGAGAAAAAATTGAATATTACTGCACTTGATATTTACGGACTGAGCGAAATCATGGGTCCGGGCGTCGCAATCGAATGTCCAGCGCAACAGGGATTACACATCATGGATGACTTGTTCATCACGGAAGTCATTGATCCGAGCACGGGGGAACCGTTACCAGAAGGGATGGTCGGGGAACTCGTTTTTACAAGTTTAAAAAAGAAAGCGCTTCCAATCATTCGCTACCGGACGGGGGACCTCGCTTCGATTACACGTGAAACATGCGCTTGCGGTCGAACGACGACCCGGATGTCCCGGATTACGGGACGGACGGACGACATGATGATCATCCGCGGTGTCAACGTCTTCCCGTCGGAGATTGAACGTGTCCTATTGAAACAAGATGGTGTCACACCACATTATCAAATTCATCTCGTCAAACGACATGGACTTGATGCGATCGAGTTACACGTCGAGCTCGAAGAACAGACGCAGCAAGAAGCGGTCATGCGAACCGTCTGTGAAGCCATCAAATCAGAATGCCTGATTTCGATTGAGATGATCTGTCACCCGCGGTATGGCGTCACCCGTTCAGAAGGAAAAGCAGAGCGGATTGTCGATCGTCGGACCGAAACGTCGGATAAAGAACCTGTTTAAGACAAGAGGAGGAACTCAACATGTACGATGCAACACACTTGTTCGAACCGGAAGTCATGACGGAAGAGGAAAAGCTCGCCCGGTTCACGGAACGAATCGAGAACGGTGAAAAGATTGAAGCGGATGACTGGATGCCTGCGTTTTACCGCGATACGTTAATCAAATTGATTTCGATGCACGGAATCAGCGAAATCATGGGCGCCTTACCAGAGAAGGAATGGGTCCCGAAAGCCCCGTCCCTCCGGCGAAAACTTGGGATCATGGCGAAAGTCCAGGATGAAATGGGGCACGGACAACTGTTGCTCCGCGTCGTCGAGGATTTGATGAAACCGTACGGGAAAACGCGCGGTGATTTGATGGATGACCTGTTTACGGGACGTCTGAAGTTTCACAACGTCTTCCACATGCCGACCCGTACGTGGGCAGATGCCGGAACGATCGGTTGGCTCGTTGATGGGGCGGCAATCATCACCCAGACGAACATGTTAGGGGCGTCATACGGTCCGTATGCCCGTGCCTTACAACGAATTTGTGCGGAAGAAGTGTTCCATGCCCAGCATGGTGAATCGATCATCATGGCACTTGCTGAAGGAACACCCGAACAAAAAGCAATGATTCAGGAATCGCTGGATGAATGGTGGGAGTCGCTCTTGATGTTCTTCGGACCCGCGACAAAAGAAACGACCGGGACATCAAAACAAGACATCACGATTGCCTATAAGATTCGGACGAAGACAAACGAAGAACTCCGCCAAAATTTCTTTACGAAGTATGTCCCGCGGATTCAATCGCTTGGACTGGTCATTCCGGATCCGACCCTCCGTTTTGACGAAGAGTCGGGGCAATGGATTTATGCCCAGCCCGATTGGTCGGAGTTCAAGAAAATCATTCAAGGCGGGGGACCGCGTTCGAAGGAGCGTCTCGCCTTACGCCGGACGTCTTATCAAAATAACGCGTGGGTCCGTGAAGCGTTGGCCGAGACGATGGCATGAAGGGGGGAAACGACATGACGGAAACATTTTATCAGGAGTTCGAAGTGTTTAGTAAACGGACGCCGAACGCCGCGTTCACGCATCAATTCAGCTTGCTTGCACCAAACAAAGAGATGGCCTTACTGATGGCGCAAGAAAACTTCATGCGTCGTGAACCGGTCGTCGACATTTGGGTCGTCAAACGGACGGACGTCCGCGGCTTGACTCCGGACGAAAAGCAGATGTTGACGCGACTCGATAACAAGGATTACCGGACGACGAAAGGGTACGGCTACTTGAAGAAGAAGTGGCGCCATTATGAACAGCAGATGCTCGACGAAAAAGAAATCATGTCTTGGCAAGGAGGCGACTCGAAATGACGGAGCAAGAACGGACGGCGCTCGCAGCGTTACTGTATCAGTTAGCGGATGACGATTTTCTTTATGCGTTCCGCGGCTCGGAATGGCTTGGTCTGGCACCGCATATCGAAGAAGATGTCGCGTCCTCATCCATTGCCCAGGATTCGATGGGACACGCGGCGATGTATTATCAGTTGCTCGAAGAGTTAGGGGAAGGGAAGGCGGATGCCTTAGCACACGTCCGGCTGGCGCATGAACGGAAAAATTCGGTTCTCGTCGAACGGGTCAACGGTCCCGGATACTACATGGAGACACCGGAGTATGACTGGGCGTATGCCGTCGTCCGGAACTACTGTTACACGCTGGCGAAAAAAATCCGCATTGATGCCTTAAAAAACAGCAGCTATGCCCCACTCGCGGCAGCCGCCGTCAAAATCAATATGGAGTTGTACTATCACCTGCTCCACTGGCAAACGTGGTTCACGCAACTGTATCAAGCGACTCCGACGGCACGCCAAAAGATGGATGCGGCACTTGAACAAGTGTTGGCGGACTTCGGTGACATGTTTGATTACGGGGAGCACGGTGACGTGATCGAAGAGATGCGCTTGATTGAAGGACAAGGGATCTTGCTCGACCGCTGGTATCAGACATTGACGCCGACACTTGTCGAGTTGGATGTCACGTTACCCGAGATGCGGATGTCAGCCAATGGCCGCAATGGTGAGCATTCGGCTGACTTAAACGATGCCTTGTCGACGCTTGGAGAAGTTTATTTGATTGACCAGTCCGCCGTATGGTGAGGAGGGATGCGTCATGACGACGCTTGCGTTACAACAAGAAATTCAGGCCGCGCTCGATACCGTCAAAGATCCGGAAATCGATGCCGTCAGCATTCTTGATCTCGGGATGTTCGACAAGATGGAATTGACGGAATCTGCAGGCGGCTACGCGATTCGGGTGACGTTACTTCCGACATTCCTCGGGTGTCCGGCACTCGACATCATCAAAAAAAATACGATTGCGGCACTCGAACAAATTACGGCGTTACAAACAATCGATGTCGTCTTCATCTTTGATCCGCCGTGGACGTCGGACCGGATCACCGAGCGAGGCATCGAAGGACTGAAATCATTCGGGATTGCCCCACCACGTGTCGTCGACGGATCGTGGGAAATTGATTGTCCGTACTGTGGTTCGACGTTCGTATCGATCGAAAACCTCTTTGGTCCGACCGCATGTCGCAGCATTCTGTACTGTAAAACGTGTAAAAATCCATTCGAGGCGATGAAACCCGTCTCTACTCTCATGTGAAGGAAGGTAATTGATATGGTAAAACTAATCGCGCTTTATAAACACCCGGAGAACAAGGAACAGTTTGACGAGCACTACTTCAATGTTCATGGTCCGATCACGGCTAAAATTCCCGGGCTACAAGAGATGACCGTGACGAAAATCGTCGGTTCACCGATGGGTGGCGAAGGAAAATATTATTTGATGTGTGAAATGGTCTATGAAAGTCACGAGACGATGCAAGCCGGCATGCGGTCACTTGAAGGGAAAGCATCGGGGAAGGACTTGATGAGCTTCGCAGGGGACCTCGTCACATTGATGATTGGTGAAGAAGTCCATGCCGATGCCACAGTACGTTAAGACGGCAATTGATGGAGCGGTCGGACGCATCATTCTCAATCGACCGGAGCGTTATAACGCCCTCAACCGGGCGATGATTCATGAAATCGTCGAAGCGATGGAGCAGTTCGACCGCGATGAGATGATTGGTGCCATCATGTTGAGTGGCGCCGGAAAATCCTTTTCTGCCGGGGCAGACATCGACGAGATGGTAGAGGCAACACCGATTACGATGGAACTTCTGGACCCTTTCGCCGATTGGGACCGCATCAGCCGGGTGAAGAAGCCGCTGCTCGCTGCCGTTCACGGCTATGTCCTTGGTGGTGGGTTTGAATTGGCACTTGCCTGCGATTTAATTTATGCAACAGATGCGACACGGTTCGGGTTCCCGGAGGTCAATCTTGGAGTCATGCCGGGAGCAGGCGGAACACAGCGACTGACGAAGCGGATCGGTCGGACACGTGCCCTCGAATGGTTATGGACGGGGGAGCAGATGACAGCCGATCAAGCGGAGCGTTTTGGGCTCGTCAACCGACTCGTCGAAGCCGACCAACTCGAAGCGACGGTCCTGACCGTCGCCCACCGGATTGCGGCGCAACCGAAGATGTCGGTCCGTCTGATTAAGGATGCCGTCGATAAAGCCGGCGATTTGTCGATCCAGGACGGAATGGAACACGAACGGCGAAATTTCTACTTGTTATTTGCGACAGACGATCAGACGGAAGGCATGCAGGCCTTTCTTGAAAAACGTCAACCTACATTCAAAGGAAACTAAAAAGGGAGTGGATGTCATGTCAACGGTACACGAAAAAACAATCGAAATGAAACGGTCGGTCTATCACCTCGTCATCAATGGGGAGCAAGTCGAAGGCGAGACAGGCGAGACGTTTAAGACCTATAACCCGGCGACAGGGGAAGTCCTGGCAGAAGTGGCGAAAGCGTCAAAAGAAGATGCTGACCGTGCCGTCAAGGCAGCACGTGATGCCTTTGACCATGGCAAGTGGAAGATGTGGCCAGTTGGTCGCCGTGCGCAAATCTTGAACAAAATCGCAAGCATCATGCGGTCGCGCTTCAATGAAATCGTCGAACTCGAGATTCTCGATACCGGAAAATCGTTAGCGGCTGCGCAAGGACAAGTCACGCAAGCAATCGAAGACTTCGAATTTTATGCCGGGGCGATCGTCGGTCACCGCGGTGTCGTCAATAACGTGCCGGGACAATTCCATAACTACACAGAAAAAGAAGCAGTCGGTGTTTGTGCCCAAATCATTCCATGGAACTATCCGTTGATGATGGCGGCCTGGAAAGTCGCACCAGCGATCGCGGTCGGTTGTTCCGTCGTCGTCAAACCGGCAACGCTGACGCCGCTGACTGCCATCATTCTCGGAGAAATTTGTCTGGAAGCCGGTGTTCCGGCCGGCGTCGTCAACGTCATTCCGGGATCAGGACGCGAAATCGGGAACCATCTCGTCGAGCATCCGCACGTCGATAAAGTAGCCTTCACCGGTTCGACGCCGGTCGGAAAAGACATCATGGGTCGGGCATCGGAGACACTGAAACGTGTCACGCTCGAGCTCGGTGGTAAGTCACCGAACATCGTCTTTGAAGATGCGGATATCACAGCTGCTGTCGACGGCTCGTTGTTCGGCATCTTCTATAACAGTGGCCAGTCATGTGAGGCACGGTCACGTCTGTACGTTCACGAGGATATTTACGACGCGTTCATGGAGCAATTCGTCGCAAAAACAAAACAACTCGTTCTCGGCAATCCATTTGATAAAGGGACACATGTAGGAGCAATCATCGATCAACAGCAACTCGATGTCATCGACGGGTACGTCCAGTCGGCAAAAGCAGACGGGGCAACGATCCTTGCGGGCGGTCAAATCGAACAGGTCGAAGGATTTGAAAAAGGATTCTGGTATGCACCGACGATCATTACGGATGTCACACATGACATGAAAGCCGTTCAGGAAGAAATCTTCGGACCGGTCGTCGTCGTCATGCCATTCAAAGATGAAAAAGAAGCGGTCCGTCTCGCGAACGATACGGAGTTTGGTCTCGGTTCAGCGGTCTGGACGAAGGACGGGGCACGGGCGACACGGGTCGCGAACCAAATCAAAGCCGGCATCGTCATGGTTAACTGTCCGTTCTCCGCGTTCCCGGGTACGCCGTTCGGTGGCTACAAACAATCCGGTTTCGGTCGTGAACTCTGTATCGAAACGCTTGATTTATATACGGAAACGAAAAGTATCTTATCGTATTACGGAAGCCGTCCGCTTAATCCGTTCGGACTGTAAACACCAACGTGCGGACGCGAGTCCGCACATTTTTTTATAAGGAGGAATTCAGATGATTAATCAGATTGTCGTTGTTGGATCAGGTGTCATGGGGCGCGGAATCGCTTACGTCGCAGCCGCAAAAGGGTTCGACGTCACACTCGTCGATATCGAAACGGCCTTGCTCACTTCTGCCAAACAGGAGTTGGAGCGGATTGCCGAAAAAGGAATCGTCCGCGGGAAGATGTCGGCGGATGAAGTCGAACAACTGTTTTTACACCTTCGTTTTTCAACAGACTTAACAGCGGCCGCAGCAGACGCCGATCTCGTGATTGAAGCTGTTCCGGAACGGCTCGAGATTAAACAGTCCGTCTTCCGGACGATTGAAGCCGCAGCCCGACCGTCATGTTTCTTTGCGACGAACACGTCAACGATGAGTCCGACGGAAATCGCCTCGTTCACGATGCGACCGGACCGTGTCATGGCGATGCATTTCTTTAATCCGGTTCATCTGATGCCGCTCGTCGAACTCGTCCGTGGACTTGAGACGTCGGATGAGACAGTGACGGCACTGACGGACGTCGCCGAACGGATGGGGAAAGAAACGGTCGTCATTCAGGAGTTCCCGGGGTTCGTCACGTCACGGATCAGTGCCCTCGTTGGTAACGAAGCCTTCTACATGTTGCAAGAAGGACTTGGAACGCCGGAAGAAATCGATAAGGCGATCAAGCTTGGGTTGAATTATCCGATGGGACCGTTCGAACTGGGAGACTTAGTCGGGCTCGATACGCGCCTGCATAATTTACGTTACTTACATGAGAAGCTCGGAGAAAAATACCGTCCGGCTCCATTGCTCGAACAATACGTCAAAGCGGGACGGCTCGGTCGTAAGACGGGACGCGGAGTATATGACTATGCGAAAAGCGGGGTGAAGGCACCATGAGGCGTGTCGCAATCATCGACGCCGTCCGGACACCGATCGGACGGTACAATGGGGCGTTAAAAGACGTCCGGCCGGATGACTTAGGAGCGGTCGTGATTGAAGCCTTACTCGCCCGCAACACGCGTGTTGCCCCTGAAACGATTGAAGAGGTCATCTTCGGCAACGCAAACCAAGCGGGCGAAGACAATCGAAATGTTGCCCGGATGTCGGGTTTACTTGCCGGTTTACCGGTCAGTGTCGCCGGAACGACGATGAATCGGTTATGTGGTTCCGGATTGGATGCTGTCATCGCAGCCGCGCGGGCAATTGCCTTAGGCGAAGGAGATGTCTATATCGCCGGCGGGACAGAAAGTATGACCCGTGCGCCATTTGTGATGGGGAAACCAGATACGGCGTTCCCACGTGGCAATCAAACATTATACGATACGACAATCGGCTGGCGGTTCGTCAATGAACGGCTGGCCGAACAATACGGAACCGACTCGATGCCGGAAACGGCGGAGAATGTCGCGTCGCGTTATGGAATCAGCCGGGATGCCCAGGACGACTTCGCGTATACAAGCCAGTTGCGGGCAAAACAGGCGATTGACAGTCGGCGTTTTGAGGACGAGATGGTCCCTGTTCGTTACGCAAACAAACGCGGAGCGATGCTTGAGGTCAGTCAAGATGAACATCCGCGACCAGAGACGACGCGTGAGAAGCTTGGCACATTGCGTCCGTTGTTTCCAAACGGAACGGTCACGGCGGGGAATGCGTCAGGCGTCAATGATGGTGCATCCGCCTTGTTATTGATGAGTGAAGAACACGCACGCGAACTCGGACTGACGCCGCTCGGGTTTTACCGGGCGAGTGCGACGGCAGGTGTCGAACCTGCCATCATGGGCATTGGTCCGATTGACGCAACGAAAAAAGCGTTACGGCGCGCAGGACTGACGATTGAAGAACTCGACCTGATTGAACTGAATGAAGCGTTTGCCGCACAAAGTTTAGCCTGTATCTATGAACTTGGTCTTGATGCGGAAAAAGTCAATGTCAATGGAGGGGCGATCGCATTCGGTCATCCACTCGGTGCCAGTGGTGCCCGGATTTTGACGACCTTGTTGCATGAAATGAAGCGGACGAACCAGACATACGGACTAGCGACGATGTGTGTCGGGGTCGGACAAGGGATCGCCTTGATAGTCGAACGGGAGGGACTGACATGATTCATGTTGAACGCAGTGGACAACTCGGACTGATTCGGATTGACCGCCCGGAACGGATGAATTGTTTTGATTATCCGACGCTGGTCGAGCTGCAAGAACTTGTGGATGCCGTCAAAGCAGATGAGTCGGTCCGGGTCGTCGTATTTACAGGGACAGGAAAAGCGTTTAGTGCCGGTGCCGACTTAAAGGAGCGGGTGACACTAAATGAAACAGAAGTCCGGCGCAATGTGCTGGCGATTCGTGAAGTCTTTGCGAGCATTGCGGCGTTGCCCCAACCGACGATTGCAGCGGTTAACGGTCATGCGCTAGGTGGAGGATTTGAGTGGATGCTTGCCTGCGATTTCCGGATTATCGTCGACGGCGCGTTGGTCGGTCTGACGGAAACGAGTTTCGGGATCATCCCGGGAGCGGGTGGGACGCAACGTCTGCCGCGTCTGATTGGGGAGACACGAGCGAAAGAATTGATCTTTACGGCGAAAAAAATTGATGCCGCGACGGCAGAACGATATGGTCTTGTCTCGCAAGTCGTTGCGACACGTGACGAGTTATTACCGGCTTGCTTTGAACTGGCAGCAGCGATGCTCCGCAATGGGCCGATTGCCATTCGTCAGGCGAAACAAGCGATTGACGGCGGAATGGATGTGTCGCTCGCTGACGGCTTACGACTTGAAACGGAAGCCTATGAGGCAGTCATTCCGACCGAAGACCGGCTTGAAGCACTCCGCGCCTTTGCTGAGAAACGAACACCACAGTTTCAAGGGAAATGAGGATGGTCGCCACCTGAAATAACACGTATACTAACGGTACACAAAAAAACGTTATATCAAAGAGAGAGTGAATGACATGAGTGCGAATACCCAATCAATGATTTTTACGATTTATGGCGATTATATCCGACACTACGGGAATCAGATTTGGGTGGGGAGTCTGATTCGGTTGTTGAAGGAGTTCGGACATAACGAACAAGCCGTTCGCGTTGCCGTTTCCCGAATGGTCAAACAAGGATGGTTGATTTCAGAAAAACAAGGAACAAAAAGTTTTTATTCACTGACGGACCGTGGGGTCGAACGGATGGAAGAGGCGGCGCGGCGGATTTATAAGTCGACACCACACGTCTGGGATGGCAAATGGCGGACGTTGATGTATACGATTCCCGAGGAAAAACGTCAGATTCGGGATGAACTGCGGAAAGAACTGACGTGGAGTGGTTTTGGTAACTTATCGAACGGGGTCTGGATTTCTCCAAACCCGCTCGAAAAAGAGGCGACCCGTCTGATCGAGGCGTATCAGATTACCGAATACGTCGATTTTTTCGTCGGCGAATACCACGGACCGCAACAAGATCAATCGCTCGTCGAACGTGCTTTTCCGCTCGACGAGTTACAAGCGCGGTACGAAGCCTTCATCGTCGAGTACAGTCGGCGCTACATCGTTCACCAAAGTCAAATCCAACTCGGAGAAATGGATGAGGAACAGTGTTTTGTCGAGCGGACGAAGCTCGTCCATGAGTACCGGAAGTTTTTGTTTACGGATCCCGGCCTGCCGCAAGAATTACTTCCGGATGCCTGGAACGGTCATCATGCGGCTGTATTATTCGAACAATACTACCGTCTACTTGCGGCACCAGCCAGCCGATTTTTTGAGTCAATCTTCAAAGAGACACACGACGTGACACAAAAAAGTTCCGACTACGATGCGTCGGAACATCCGTTGTTTGCGGAGCGGTCGTAAGCGCAAGTCTTCTTGCGCTTTTCCGCAGCGTCGATTGAGAAATGCATCTTTTACAGGTGAACTCTGGTCTTCTGGAAGTTCACTTTTCGCATGTGGAAAACAGTTATTGTCCGAGCTGTTCCCGGAAGGCATAGCCTTTATCGACATACGAGTCAATCGATTCCTGAATCATCTCGAGATCGGCCGGTGTCAGTTGACGGACGACTTTTCCGGGTGACCCGACAATCAAAGAGCGGGGTGGGAACTTCTTGCCCGGGGGAATCAACGTATTGGCACCGATGATAGATTCTTCACCGATTTCGGCGTGATCAAGGACCGTCGCCCCCATGCCGACGATCGATCTGCGGCCGATGCGACAGCCGTGGAGAATGGCATTATGTCCGACCGTCACTTCATCTTCGACGATGACCGGTGCCCCTTCGTATAAATGGATCGTCGCGTTGTCCTGGATGCTGCAACGCTTCCCGATTGTAATCGGTCCTTCATCCCCGCGTAATACGGCATTGAACCAAACCGTTGACTCTTCACCGATCGTTACGTCACCGATTAAGAATGCTCCCGGCGCCACGAAGACGGTCTCCGCAAGTCTAGGTGTCGTATCACGATATGGAATATTCATAAAAACCCCTCTTTTCCGATTAATGAATTTCAATTCAGTCTTACTTAGTATATCATTCTTAAACAGCAGATTGGAGGAAGACGATGTCCCGATTATGTGAGTTACTGCAAATCCGCGTTCCAATCATCCAAGGCGGAATGGGAAATGTCAGTCATGCCGCCTTAACGGCAGCTGTCTCGAATGCCGGTGGTTTAGGAACAATCGGTTGTGGCACACGTTCGCCGGAAGAAATGCGCCGTTTGATTGAGCAGACCCGTCAATTAACAACGCATCCGATTGCCTTGAACATTGCGATTGGTGTCTCGCCGCATACGGAAGCCCTGATTGAATTAGCGATAGCAGAACAGATTCCGGTCGTGTCCTTATCAGCCGGAAATCCAGCACCTTACATGAAACAGTTACGGTCCGCCGGTATTACGACGATGGCGGTCGTCGCGTCGGTCAAACATGCGCTGAAGGCAGAAGCAGCGGGGGTCGACCTGCTTGTCGCAGAAGGGGTGGAAGCGGCGGGGATTAATTCACCGCTTGAGCTGACGACGCTGACACTGGTTCCGCAAATCGTCGATCACGTCAGACTCCCTGTCGTCGCGGCCGGTGGAATTGGAGACGGTCGTGGTCTTGCAGCCGCCTGGATGCTTGGTGCAGTAGGTGTTCAACTCGGTACGCGGCTGATTGCGACGCAAGAAGCAGCCGTTCATCCGAACTACAAGAACCATCTCGTAGGAGCAACGGATCTTGAGACACGAATCATCGGTCGTTCCGTCGGTCGTGTCCGGCGTGTCTTAAGCGGACCGTATGTTGCGACACTCGAAGATGTTTCGTCGCTTGACGATTTTAACGCGAAGACGACAGAATCCTATCATGTGACGGGGGCGGTCGATGGTGACGAGGTCAACGGGTATGTCAATGCCGGTCTCGTGTCCGGTCTGGTTGCAGATATTCCGACCGTTTCCGAATTATTCGAACGGATGCAGCGGGAGGCATTTGAGCAAATTGAACGGGTGTGGGCGGATTATATGTAATGGATCAGTAAGGCGGATTGTTCCTGGGAAGACGGGCAATCCGTCTTTGGACTGTAGACAATGTGCAATCGGAGACTAAGCGTCATGTTTCGTTGCTTTCCTCGGGCGAGGCGCAAGCCATTGCTCCTTTGTCCTCACGGTCAACGAGCAGGGTCTTGCCTGCCTCTGAACGTGCGTTAAAAACGCACGTTTTCCCGTAGGAGTCAACGAAACATGACGCTTTTTAGGTACTACCGCTTTGAAGACGAGGCGAGATGGGGAAGCACGAACGGATTGCATCTCGATATCGCATGTTTACGTTTCTTAATCGTTTGTCTACACGCTGAAGACGGGCAATCCGTCTTTTTTTATACAATTTTTTAAAACGGGACATTTGTCCTTTTCAGACGAGGTGCAAATAGTGTCTACTCATAACAGAAGAAACAAAAGGAGGTGCCTTAAAGTGCAGGGAGTTATATTCGCATTAATGAGTGGACTGTTCATTGCGTTGCAGGGAATTTTTAATGCCCGTTTAGGAGATGCCATTGGCCCATGGTTTTCCGTGACAATCGTTCATTTCGTCGGATTGATGGGGTGTTTAGCGATTTATAGTGTGGTCCGCGACCGGAAAATCGGCGGCTTTCGGCAGCTTCCGCTCATCTACGCCAGTGGCGGATTGCTTGGCGTACTCGTCGTCGTGACCGAACTGACGTCGATTCAGTTACTCGGCATGACGTGGGCGATGTGTTTGTTGCTCGTCGCACAAATTTTATGTGCATTCGTGATTGATTTGAACGGCTGGTTTGGTGTCATCAAAAAAAGGAGTAACCGGGGACAGTGGATCGGGATCAGTTTGATGCTTGCCGGAGTTGCGATTTTTTCACTGTCCTAAAGGGAGGATCTATGCAGACGATTGAGACCTATTTAAAACAGTACGACTTAGTGGATATTTTTACGGAGACCAGTAAAGGCTATTTACGCATCGAAACGTTTTCGGAAGGGGACCTGTTATGTGTGACGGGTGAACCGATTGACCGGATGTATTTCATCGTCGAAGGAAAAATTAAAATCTCTGCAGCATCGGCTGAAGGGAAACAACGGATTTTACGCTTCAAAAAGGCGATGACGGTGATTGGGGACGCGGAATATATCAACGAACGGGAAGTCTTGAATACCATCGAGGTGATTACGGACGTCGTGGCACTCAGCATTCCGTATGCGATCTTACGTGAGCACAATACGACGAACACCTTTTTACAATTTTTACTGCGGGTCATTACGACCAAATGGTACGCGGACTCGAAGTCAGCATCGTTCCACGTCCTCTACTCGGTCGAAGAACGGTTTGCCGGGTATTTGTTATCGATTACCTCGGACGTTTCCGACAGCCTGTTTTATCAAGAGATGCGAACGTCGAATCTCCACGACGTCGCCGATTGGCTCGGGACGAGTTACCGTCATTTAAACCGCATCATCTCAACGCTTTGTGAGGAAGGAATCTTAGCGAGACGACGCGGGAAAATCATTATTTTAGATGTAGAGCGGATTAAAGAAAAAGCGAACGGAAATAGTTACGAATGAGGAGGGGCTAGCTTGGGATTAGGTATGTTTTGTGCGATTACGGCAGGAATGATGATTAGTTTACAGACGGTATTGAATGCCCGGATGAGTCATGCGTTCGGGGCATGGGCGACGACGACCCTCGTCTTTTTTGTCGGGTTTGTTGGTTCACTGCTTGCGCTACTCGTATTTCGGGGTGGTACATTATCGAACATTCAAACGGTCGAACCGCTATATTTATTTGGTGGTCTGGTCGGTGTCGGTGTCGTATTTTGTGTGATGCGTGGGATTCAGCTGCTCGGTCCATCGATTGCGATTTCGGTCGTCTTGATTTCGCAACTGAGTTTTGCATTATGTGTCGACTTGTTCGGTTGGTTCGGTTTACCGAAACTTGAACTTTCGCTCGGACAAGTCGCTGGATTGATTGTGATGTTAGCCGGTATCTTTGTGTTGAAACGATATCAAGTCGTAGAAATCGAAGCTTCGGATGAGTTGTCGGAAAAGGTATCGTAATTCTTACGGTTAGCTCTGGCAACATCAAGTCGATTTTTCAGCGCGAAGACGAATTAGTAGTTGTGAAATGAAAGCTTCTCCCTTTTTCGTTGCTTTCCTCGGGCGAGGCGCAAGCCGTTGCTCCTTGATCCTCACGGACAACGAGCAGGGTCTTGCCAGCCTCTTGGCAGCGCGTGTTCACGCGCTTTTTCCCGCAGGAGTCAACGAAAAACGAAGCTTTCAGGGTATACCGCAGAGAAAAATCATAGAGTAGCTTTAGAGCGCAATCCGTCTCGAATCGCTTTTAAAGCGAAAAGCAATCGGTCGCGACCCTGCAGCTTTGCTGTAGCGGCGCGGAAGATTGCCGCTTTGAAGACGAGGCGAGACAGGGAAGCGTGAACTGATTGTCTTTCGTTATAGCATATGTACTCTTCATAAGCGTTTATTTGCAACCAAAAAAGCCCACGCGAAGAGCGGGCTTTTTTAGTTTAGACAGAAACTTCTTCTTTCCAAGCCACATCGATGAATTCATCGCGACCTGATGCTTGCCGGTCTTTTTTGTAGTGCTCTGGATTCTTTTTGTGGAAGCCTTGATGATAGTCTTCTGCTGGGTAAAACGCTTGTGCCGCTTCAATTCGTGTGACAATCGGTTGCTTAAAGCGATTGCTCGCAGCAAGCGCGTCACGTGAAGCAATCGCAGCAAGGCGCTGTTCTTCCGTATGATAAAAGATGGCAGGTGCATATTGGGTCCCGCGGTCTTGGAACTGTCCGCCGGCATCTGTCGGATCCGTTTGCGGCCAGTAAAGTTCGAGTAACCGTTCGTATGGGAAGAGTGCCGGGTCAAATGTAACTTCAACGACTTCGACATGACCTGTCGTCCCCGTTTTCACTTGTTCGTATGTCGGGTTTTCCACATGTCCTCCTGTATAACCGGAAACAATTCCGTGAATCCCCGGTAATTCCTCAAAGGGTGTCACCATGCACCAAAAACAGCCTCCTGCGAATGTTGCTTTTTCCATCTATATCTCGTCCTTTCCGCTGGCGTTAGTCGCCCTGTAGTGATTCGTGCTCTGACAGCGAGAAAACGAAAACGACTCCTTTGCTTGGTTGCAAAAGGAGTCGTCGCTTTTTATCAACCAAAGCTTGCGCTTTGCTGGTCGTAGCACCTTGCCACTGAAGGCAGGTTGCTGGGACGTCATCGATCCAGATCTCTCAGTCCACTCTTGATAAGTGTTATATGAAGTTGATTAAATTCGTTATCATTGATGTGATAATAGCATCTCTAAAACGACAAAGTCAATCCTTAAGATTGTAAAGCATGCAGGACGGTTGCGCCTAAGGCTTTTGCACCGATGAGTAACGCCTGTTCATCGATTTCATATTTCGGATGGTGTTGCGGATAAATCGTACTCCCGTCCGTTTTGGCGGACCCCGTAAAGAAGTAGCTTCCTGGGATACGCTCTAAATAATAGGCGAAATCATCGGCTGCCATCATCGGCTTGAGTTCTTTGACAGATGCCTCACCTAAGAAAGCTGTCGCTTCCTTAACGAGATTTGTTTCTACCGGATGGTTCCACAGGGACGGATAACCGGTCGTAAAGTCGATGGAGTAGCTGGCACCGATTCCGGCACATGTCGTCCGGGCAACTAAATCGACCTCTTGCCGTAACTGGTGCCGGAGTGTTTCGTCAAATGTTCGAATTTCTCCGACAATCCGTGCTTCACCGGTAACAATATTTGGAGCCGTTCCGGCATGGAATGAACCAATCGCGACGATGGCAGGTGAAAACGGATCAACGCGACGACTGACGAGGTGTTGGAGATTACAGACGAGTTGCGCCCCGGCGACAAGCGCATCTTGTGTCTTATGCGGCGCTTGCGCATGACCACCCTGTCCGTGGACGACGATTTCAAATTCATCGATGGCACAAAGCGTATGTCCTGCGTGATAGCCGATTGTCCCGACAGGCAAGTCGTTTTCGAGATGCGTACCGAAAATTGCATCGACTCCGTCGAGACATCCGTCTTCAATCATTTGAATGGCACCACCTGGGAAAACTTCTTCCCCGTGTTGATGAATGAACACGATTGTTCCATGAAGCTCTTCTTGCAGTGCTGTAAAGGCCGCCGCAAGACCAAGTGCAATCGCCGTATGTCCGTCATGTCCGCACGCATGCATGACGCCCGGATGAATCGAACGGAAGGCGAGATCCGTTTCCTCCTGCAGTGGCAGGGCATCAAAATCAGCCCGAATGGCGATGGTTTTTCCAGGATATTTTCCTTTGAGGGTCGCGACGATCCCGCTTCCACCGACGTTCCTGCGGTAAGGGAGACCAAGCGCATCATAAAACGAGGCGATTGCATTTGGTGTCCGCACTTCTTGAAAAGAGAGTTCCGGGTGACGGTGCAGATCACGACGTTGTTCAATGATTTGTTGTTCGAGTTGATCGAGTTGAGTGAAGAGTTGCTGTTGCATCATAATCATCCTTTTCGGTTTTTGAGGTATGACTTTCTATAAAACGGGTACAGATAGGAGTAACGAATGATGAGGAGGAAAACAAGTCATGGGAGAAATTATTGTCAACGCGGTCATCACAGTCAAAGCAGGTTTAGCCGATCAAGTCTTTCCGATTTTAAGTACAGTCTACAAAGCTTCACAAAACGAGCCGGGGTGCTTGCGTTATAGCTTACATCAATCGATCGAAGATGAACATCAGTTCATGCTTTATGAAGTCTATCAGGACGAAGAAGCGTTAGAAGCGCATATCGCGTCAGACCACTATAAAGCGTATCGTGAGCAAATCGAATTGTACTTAATCGATCGCCAAGTTACGAAATACGCGGAAATGACATTTTAATGTTAGCTAAAAGAAGCGGACCTCCCGGGTTAGGGAAGGTCCGTTTTTTTTTTAATCATTACATTGATTTGAAACCGAGGAAGTGTTCACGCCAGTGCGGCTCGTAAATCGAACTGATTTGCAGTTGTGATCCTCCGGCATGGATGAAGTGTTTACTATCTAACATGATCCCGATATGCGAGGGACCATCCGTATACGTATTTTCGAAGAAGACGATATCCGAACGTTTTCCGGAACTGATACTTGTGCGCTGATTCGTAAAGAACGCTCCGTACCAGTAACCACGGACATTCGTCCGTCCGCCGTATTTTCCAGCTTGGTTCGTCGCATAGTGAATCAATCCGGAACAATCGAATCCACCATTGGCCACGTTTTGTGAACCCCATGTGTACGGGGTACCGATATGAGCAACAGCAGCTTGAATCAACTTTTCACCACGTGAATTATTTTTCTTGTCGACTTTTGTTTCGCTCGTCACTGTAAGGGCCGTCATCGGGATGTAGACGGGTGTCCAGCCGGACTGGATGACATAGAAGTTACCGACACGGTAACGCGGATACACACGCTTGCCTTGTTCGACTAGACCGGCACCTTTTGGACTAGTGGGTGTATCAAAAAACGAAGTCGTTGTTTTGACCGTATAGACTTTTGAACGATTGATGGCTTGTTCGTTATACCGCATATCCGGTTTACTCGTTCCGATGTAAGGATTAAGGACGTAACCCGTTTGACCATTCGGTAGACGGACTTGCCAAAAATCATCATCAATCGATTTTAACCCGATCAACTTCGTTCCTTTGCTTAAGTGACTCGCCGGGCGACTGTAGGCGACGTCAGCAGAAAAGAGCGGTGTCTGGTTGAAATGGACGTAAAAGACGGTCCCGACTTTGGCTTTAGACGTCGGTTTATTTAAACCGAGCCGACTTGAGTCAACGAATCCGAAGCGTGATCCGATTTTGACGCGTGTGTAGTAACCGCTTTTTCCATAGGTCGTGATTAACGCTCCTTTTTTCAGTGTCCCAATGTTTCCGCTAAGACTGGCTTTCGGATGGACGACCAACTTGTCTTCAGTCACGTAACGTGTTCCTGTCGTCGCGTACAAATCTGCTTTCGTTGCTGCGAGCGAACTCGTCAAGACGTATGCATATTCACCGCGGAAGATGATTCGACTATAGGCGCCGCTCGTCCCGTAAATCGTCAAGCGCGTGTTCTTTTGATGATGCTTAAGAACCGTACTTGAACTGCTTGGGGATTGCTGGATCGGTGTTGTTTTTTGGATGTACAGGCGATCTGTTTTGGCATAGACTTTTGATTTCGCGAGCGAGCTCGTCAAGACGTATGCATATTCACCGCGGAAGATGATTCGGCTATAGGCGCCGCTCGTGCCGTAAACCGTCAAAAGTGTATTTTGTTTATGATGCTTCAAGACGGTGCTTGAACTGTTTGGCGATTGCTGGATCGGTGTCGTTTTTTGGATGTAAAGCCGGTCCGTTTTGGCATAGACTTTTGACTTCGCGAGTGAGCTCGTCAAGACGTACGCATACTCGCCACGGAAAATGATTCGGCTATAGGCACCGCTCGTGCCGTAAACCGTCAAAAGTGTATTTTGTTTGTGATGCTTCAGGACCGCGCTCGAGCTGTTTGGCTCTACCTGAATCGGTGTCGTTTTTTGGATGTACAGTCGGTCCGTTTTGGCATAGACTTTTGATTTCGCAAGTGAGCTCGTCAAGACGTACGCATACTCGCCACGGAAAATGATCCGGCTATAGGCACCGCTCGTGCCGTAAACCGTCAAAAGTGTATTTTGTTTGTGATGCTTCAAGACCGTGCTCGAACTGTTTGGCTCTACCTGAATCGGTGTCGTATCTTGGACGTAAAGCCGATCGGTCTTTGCGTAGACGACGGAATCGCCGAGGTGCGCCGTCAATACGTATCCGTACGTATCATTGATTCGGACGCGGGAATAAAGACCAGACGTCCCGTAAAGATCGACCGATTGATTCGGTGCTAACGTCCCGATGACCGAACTCGTTGCTGCTTTGTCGTAAATGGATGTCGTTTGTTGGGCGTACTTTTTCCCGGTCAGCGGATACGATTCAACTTCCTTTGAACCGAGTTGTTTTGTAAGAACGAAGCCGTAAATGCCATTGAACTGGACACGGGTGAACGTGCCGGATGTCCCGTATGTTTTGACAGTTGCATTTAAAGAATAGCTCCCAAGTTGTTTACTTGTCGTATCGGCATCTGTATAAATCACGGTTTGTTGTTGGGCGAATTGAGTGCCTGTCGCTTCATAAACAGGTGTCTTACTTAAGAATTTACTTGAAACGAAGACGTAAACGTCGCCTTGTTTGACCCGCGTGAAGTCACCCGATGTCCCGTACGTATCGATTAACGTATTTTGAGTGATTGATTTTCCTGTCGGCGTATCAATTGAAGCAGTCGTATAGGAAGGCGCGAGTGCTGTTATGTATTGCGAATCGATTTTTTGATAAACCGGTTGCTTTGCAAGTTGCGTTGTCTTGACGAAGCAATAGACACCGTCGATTGAAATGCGTGTAAAGAGACCATCTGTGCCAAAGGTTTCGACGGCGGTCGTTGCTGGTATCGTCTTGACGAGGGTCGTCTCGTCAGCAGTCTCAAAAACAGGAGTTTCGGAAAGTGTATATTGCGTTCCGGTTGCTTGTTCTGTTTCTATTTGTTCTGTTTCTGCTTGTTCTGTCACTTCCGTTGGTGTCGGATTCGTATCCGCGTGGCCTTGTAGTGGGAGAGACCCGAGTAACATGACAGATGCCGTGATACTCGTAAACCAATATTTATAAGATTTCATTCATTGAGCTCCTATCATTAAAATTTTAATTTAGCATGTCTAAAGATAAGTTTAGCACTTTCTTTTTGGAAAAAGAGCTGGATATCAGAAATAGTAAAAATGAACTAAATTATGGGAACCGTTTCGTAGGACACATTCCGCCGTGAATGAATCAAAAAAGAGACGGGCAAATTTCGTTAGAAATTCGCCCATCTCTTTTGGTGAAATGATATTATTCTGCTTCATGATCAATCTGCCATTCCCAGTCGAGCATGCTGTAAATCAACGAATCCCGCCAGTGGTCTTCTAAATAAACGGTTTCCCGTAACAAACCTTCGCGCGTCATCCGGACTTTTTGCAAGACACGCTCCGAAGCGACATTTCGCGGATCACATGTTGCCGTGATGCGATGTAAGTCCAATTTTTCGAAGCCGAATTCGAGTAAAAATGTTGCAATCGATGTCGCGTAACCATTGCCCCATTCGTCAGGCGATAAAATATATCCAATTTCTGCGATTTTATGTTCTGTGTCGGTGACGATGAGCTCTCCCGCGCCAATAACATGATCGTCCGGGAATGTTACGGCGAAGACATAGCGACGACGTGGATTTTCGAGCTCACTTTCAAGTGCGTCGTGTAAGAATTGTTTCGTATCACTCTCAGAGTTTGGTCCCCACGATTGATACTGACTGGCGATTGGTTGTGAGGCATAGGAATGCACAGCTTCCAAATCTTCTGGTGTGAAGCGTCGAATCCGAAGTTGATCGTTGATTTTGTAGCGCATGATGAGACCCTCCTCTTTAGTTGATTCACTACTATATATTAGCTAAACGGTGTGGATTCTCCTGTTTGACACGTAAAATCAAGCGTGCTAGGGTGGAAACATCGAATGAATAAGTTAGCCTCTAGGGTTCCGTACGGTGACGTAGTCTTGGACCGAGGGAGGCACATGAGTACATCTCATGCAACGGAGGGATAAAAGCCCGGGAGTAGAGCGTTTAGACGCCTGCTTCCGGGCTTTTTGTAGTTTTAAGATGAATGAAGGAGGAGAAATGATGACAAAATATTGGTTAAGTATAGTAGTGGCCTCGTTTTTTGAAGTGTCTTGGGTCGTTGGACTAAAGCATGCTGACAGCGCGCTCGAGTGGATGGGAACAATCATCAGTATCATCATCAGCTTTACTGTTCTTATTAAGGCGAGCAATCATCTACCTGTCGGAACGGTGTATGCCGTATTCGTCGGTCTCGGGACGGTCGGAACGGTCATTTTAGATATCGTCTTATTTGATCAGGAGGCGTCTGTGATGAAGTTAGGATTGATTGGTATTCTTCTGTTGGGTGTCATCGGATTGAAATTAGTGAGTGGGGAGGCTGAAGCATGAGCTGGTTATTTGTTGTCATTGCCGGATTGTTTGAAATGTTAGGTGTCGTTTTCATCAATACGTTTAATCAAAATAAGACGATCAAGAATGGTTTATTGATGTTTGCTGGATTCGGCTTGAGTTTTGTTTTTCTGACACTCGCAATGAACGGATTACCGATGGGAACGGCGTATGCTGTTTGGACGGGAATCGGAGCAGCCGGTGGAACAATACTCAGCATGATTTTCTATCATGAAGCGAAAGACTGGAAACGTGTGCTCTGCATCGGTCTAATCTTGAGTTCGACCGTAGGATTAAAGCTGATTGGAGAATAAACATATCAATTAGATTATTTTTTCTAGGAAGAACCGACTTGTTGGCATATTTTAGAGTAAAACAGGAAATACTCCTTATAAGGATACGTTGTACGACAAAACGAACATAAGGGGAGATTCATATGAAAACGAAACAATACATCGGTACGTACTACTCGGAAGAAGAGTTAATCTCAAAAATGGATGAATTACACATTCAAGGGCACCGGGAAGAAGATTTTTATGTCATCGTCAAGGAAAAATCAGATATCGAACTTGTTCGTAGTCAAATGGATGCGGAAATCGCTGCGACAAAACCCTCATGGATGGATCGAATCCGAGGAAACAAAGGGCGCGATCAAGAAGTCGATCAGCTGTTCGAATCACTTGATTTATCTGCAGAAGATGTAGAAGAACGTAAAGTCGAGGTCGAAGGTGGCGGATTCGTATTATTGCTTGAAGTACAAGACATCCAGTTCGACCCGCATCTCAATACGGACAATACGCATGAAGATGTCAAAGTCCGTTACGGTAGTTATGATGAGACACATACGTCGAATGCTGCAAATTCAAACGCCCAACTCGGTTCAGGGAACACGCTTGACGTCGATCGTGACTCTAAGGAAGAACACGCTGAAGTCGATTTACATCGAGCCGGAACGGATAAGATGCCGCAAGATGAACAAGCCATCAATCGGGCGAAAGTAGAACAAGACCGTAAGCCGGACATTGCGATGCGTCGTGATGATGATTTCAAACGGCTCGACTCTGAGCGTGAGGACGAACGGAAGCGACAATCTACGAACCATACGGATGATGTAGCCGAGCAAGATCACGGAAACAATCTCGATCGTTAATCCGCTCTTGAAGAAGTTACTAAAAGGGAGGCGCCGAAAACGGCGCCTCCCTTTTTGATTATTTTTTATGCATTTCGTCTGGGTTCGAACCAGTCCGTTGATTTTGATTTAACGCATCAATTTGTCGCATTTCATCTGGTGAAAGTTCAAAGTCGAAGACTGCCAAGTTTTCACGAATTCGACTCGGCGTGACCGATTTCGGAATGGCAATGACATCATGTTGAAGATGCCAGCGGAGAATGACTTGAGCTGGCGTTTTCTTTTTAGAGGCTGCAATCTGCGTGATGACAGGTTCAGTCAAGGCGTCGCGTCCCTTCATGAGCGGACTCCATGCTTCAACTAAAATGTCGTGTTCCTTACAAAACGTCCGAATTTCTTCCTGACTTAAGAACGGATGTAATTCAATCTGATTGACAGCAGGTACAATCGTTCCTTCTTCCAAAACCCGCTTTAAGTGGGGGACATGGAAGTTTGAAACCCCGATGGCTTTCGTTTTTCCTTGCTTGTACAGTTCTTCGAGTGCATGCCATGTGTCCATGTAACGATCTTCATTCGGCATCGGCCAATGGATGAGATACAAATCGACATAATCGACTCCGAGTTTAGTGAGGCTTGTTTCGAAGGCTGCGAGCGTTTCTGCATATCCTTGGTCCGCATTCCAAACTTTTGTCGTCAGAAAAATTTCTTCGCGCGGAATTCCAGAGTCACGTAATGCGCGTCCGACACCTGCTTCATTTTCATAAATCATCGCCGTATCAATTGAACGATAGCCGGCACGTAACGCTTCCAGTACTGCTTGATACACTTCTTCTTCGGATACTTTAAAGACGCCGTAACCGAGTTGAGGCATCTGTAGACTGTTGTTGAGTGTGACGTGTTGCATGAGTGGAAGTCCTCCTTCATGTAATCGTTTTATCTTCATAAGTGTACGCTTATTGAGTATGAAAATCGAATGAAATGAAAGGTTGAAACGAAGGTCGGTGATGCGTATACTGAGCAATAACAAATAATGGAATGAGGCGATTGAGATGATTCGTCAAGCAGTTTTGCAATACATACATGAAAAAGAAGCAGTATCTCAGCTCGACACGTTGCTCGGCGAGCGGAATGGTGTGTTACTACACGGAGCAAAAGCCTTACAAGCGGCGAATCCTTATTTGCCAGCATTACCGAAAGTCCTATTTCAAGGACATTGCACGGATGAACAAGTTGCCCAGTTAACGGAGGCGTGTGGGGAGTATGACGTCCTCATCGCACTCGGGGGAGGTTCCTTGATTGATACGGCGAAACAAGTTGCCGTTCGTTTAAATCGACCGTTAATCGTTATCCCGACGATTGTTTCGAATTGTGCGCCGTGGACGCCACTGAGCGTCATGTACGACACGCAAGGTCAATATCTTCGTTTTGATACGCTGCCGGTTGTCATCGAGGCACTTTTACTCGACCATCGGATTCTGTCGGCGAGCCCCTATGATTATTTTGTCGCGGGTCTCGTAGACACACTTGCAAAATGGTATGAGGCCCGTGCGTTAAGTGGGATCACAGTGGAGAATCCGATCATTGAAATGGCTTTACGGGTTGCCGAGCAGTGCGAAGACCTCATCTTAAAAACACCAATCAGCGAGGAGGTTTTTCGGGCGTATCCGTCCAGCATCGAACACTTGGTGGAAACCGTCATTCCGTTAGCGGGGAGTGTCGGCGGGTTTGGTGATGATGCGACGCGTGGGGCAATTGGTCATGGTGTCCATAATGCGATGTCTCCTTTTGCGTCCACTCATTCGATTTTGCATGGAAGTAAGGTTGGATATGGTCTCTTGATTCAGGAAAAGTTATTAGGAGAGAGCGAAGCATACGACGAGCTGCGTACGTACTTGCAAAAAAATGGACAGCCAATCACGAGTCTTGATTTAGGACTGACAACATCAGAGCTTAGTCAGTTGGCCGTACAAATCGGACAAGAGCCATTATGTCAGTTGATTGAGACGGATTTATCACCAACGCGTCTACTGGACGTGCTCACGCAAAATGATGTCGAGAGTATCACAACCTCATGAAAAAACAGCCTCCGATTAAAAACGGGGGCTGTTTTTCTTATTATTGTGCCTTTGCGAATTGTGCGTAAGGTGCAGGGCGACCAAGCAGGTAGCCTTGTCCGAAATCAAAACCAAGTTGCCGGCAAAGCTCGAGTTCTTCTTGCCGCTCGATGCCCTCTGCTAAAATCTTGATTCCCATTTCTTTCGTAAGATGGCGAGCTTTTCGTAAGAAAGCTTCATTTTCTGCGACCGTATCACAGTCCGAGATGAAAGACCGATCGATTTTGATATAGTCTGGTTGAAGTAACGTCAACATATCGAGTGTCGAGAAACCAGCGCCGACATCGTCAAGCGCAACTTGTATCCCTTGTTTTTTATATTGCTCGAAGACATGTTTCAAATGAGTGACGTCTTCAATTTTTTCCGTTTCGACGACTTCAAACACAAGACGACTCGGGTCGACATTATATCGTTCGACGATTTCGAACGTATGACGAAGGCAGTATTCTGGGTTATAAATCGTTGAGGGAAGGAAGTTGATGAACGTTTTTTCGGTTCCGCCAATATGATGTGTCGCCCGGATTGCTTCTTCTCGTGCACGTTGATCGAGTCGTGAGTGAAGACCCATCTTCGAAGCTGTCGAAAAAAGAATACCTGGCGACATCGGGACATTATGATCGGCGGCGCGAAGGAGTGCCTCATTCGCGAACAGCGTGTTGTCCTGGATATTATAGATTGGTTGGAGATGACTCGTCATGTCACCTGTTTGGATGAAGTCGATGGCTTGACGATGACGTAATTGCTCGAGTAAAACAGAAGCGAGAAGCGTTGGGGTAGAAAAGCGCGATCCATCTTTTCGACATGAGACGGGAACATCATTAAGCTGTAATGTTGATTCAAGAAGCTCCTCCAACTGGTTAAACGATGTATACGAATAAACTTGAGGGATGCTCGACTGGATATGTAAGGAGCCGGCCTCGATAAAACGGATCGTTGTCGTACATTCGGCGCAAGGATGCCACATAAAATGATTTCCACCTTTCCTGTAGGAAGATACACCTAAAAAGATGTATTTATTAAATTGGTTAAATACTTTACCCAAAGATAATTGAAATGTAACTTCAATTCAAACATTTAGTACGCTATTGACCAAACTAAAAAAAGATAGAGAATTCGAAGAAAATCGAATCCTCTATCTTTTTTATCGGGTGATTGAACCGAAATGTAAAACGATCATGCGGTCATAAACAAAATCCAGCCCGTCGCGTGTAACAAAAGAGCAAGCGGGACAAGTAGCTGAAATTTCGGTTTGCGTGTTTTATGACGCACGAGTTGCATTCCGAGTAATGAACCGAGCGCACCTCCGAGAAAGGCAATCCAAAGCAATGTGGCTTCCGGCGTCCGTTGTGCATGTTGTTTCGCACGACGTTTATCGGACCACATCGAGAAGAAGCCGACGACGGTCATCACGCCGTAAAAAATAAGAACCATGTATAATCCGTTCATTAGTGTTCCTACCTTTCTGCGCCACCGCCGCCGGAACTACCGCCGCCACCACGACTTCCGCCACCGCCACCACCGCCGCCGCGCATAACGGCTGACAGGATGTTGATGATCGCGAAGAAGAACATGCCACCTGTAAATTTCATATCCAAGAACAATAACAGGACAAGACCTGCGCCGATGACGAGTTTGACCCAAAGACTCAATCCGTCTTCAGCATTCGCTTTAGGTGGATCTTGTGATTCGAGTGACTGTTCCTTCGAGACGACACTGATGACGGCTTTATAGGTTTCTGAAGCTGCTTTTCCGTAATCACCTTCGTCGCGATAGGGAACGGCGTATTGATCGAGGATTCGACCTGCCGTGATGTCGGTCAGGACACCTTCGAGCTTGTAACCGACCTCGATTCGGAAATTGCGGCTTTTTTCGTTTGGCGCCACGACCACCATGACACCATTGTCTTTTCCTTCTTGTCCAATCCCTTGGGCACGGAAGGTTTCATTCGCATACGTACTCAAATCTTGTCCTTTTAAGTCAGGGACAGTTTTTAAAACGACTTGTGCGGTCGTATATTGTTCGAGTTCCTGACCAAGACGAGCAAGTTCCGCTTCTTCCGACGCGGTCAGCAACTGTGCATCATCTTGGATGAAGAAAGCTGCGCCCGTGCGTTCTGATACGGCTTCGGCAGTCGGAGTCAGAAGGAAGAAAACGAGGAACGCACTCAGAAGGAGACGCGTTCTTCGCCAAATCATTTCGAATCACTGTTGAAATCGACCGTTGGGTTTTCGCGGTCGCTTTCTGAAATTTCATAGTATGGTTTTTTATCAAAACCAAACGCCGAAGCATAAAGCGAAGTTGGGAAACTACGACGTTTCTTATTGTAGACTGTGACGGAATCATTGTAATCTTTCCGTGCGATACCAAGACGGTTTTCTGTCCCTTCAAGCGTGTCCATCAACGACTGGAACCGTTCGCTTGATTTAAGTTCCGGATACGTCGTTTGTAAGGCAATCAATCCACGGAGGGAAGATGTGACTTGTTGGTCGGCTTCAATCCGTTGTTCTGTCGAAGCAGCGCGGGCAAGACCAGCTTGTGCTTCAGCGATATCACCGTAAACTTTTTCTTCTTGACCAGCGATACCTTTAACAGTTTCGACAAGGTTCGGGATGAGATCCGCCCGTCGTTTAATTTGGTTATCGACTTGTGACCACTTGTTCGAAACGTCTTCTTCGACGTTTACGAGACTGTTGTATTGTCCGATTGCTAAGAAAGCAATGATGACAACAACAGCAATTCCGATGATGAGAGGTAATTTAGAACCCCCACGATTTCTACGTGCCATAATTCGTTCACTCCTTTTTCTGTATCTCATCTACTATATACCCTAAACGGTTTCAATAAGTTTCAAAAAAACAAAAAACTATCAGCAAAAAACTGATAGTTTTTTTGTTTCTTACATGTAAACGACGATTGCAAGAATCCCAGCTAAGACAAGGCGATAGATCGCAAATGGGACAAGTTTGATTTTATTGATCAGTTTCAAGAAGAAACGAATCGATAGTAGCGCAAACGCGAACGATGCAACAAAACCGACGATGTAAAAGCCAAGATCGCCTACATTGATGTAATCCCAGTTCTTAACGAGCGAGAGAAAACTGGCTCCGAACATGATTGGCACAGCCATGATGAATGTAAAGTCAGCCGCTGTCCGGTGGTTCATTCCGAGGAAGACCCCTCCGGAAATCGTTGAACCGGACCGTGAAAACCCTGGCCAAAGTGAAATACATTGGAACAATCCGACGAGTGCTGCTTGGCGGTAAGTAATTTGGTCGAGCGTCGTCGTTTTCGGTTCTTTTGGACCGAGTTTATCCGCTGCGATCATCAAGACAGCTCCGACGGCGAGACCGATGATGACGGTATCGATCGAAAAGAGGTTTTCATCGATGAAGTCTTCGAACAATAAACCGAGGACGGCAGCAGGAAGCAGTCCGATTAAGACGTGACGCAGTTTTAATTTGTGTGTGCCCGTCGCATCATGCTCGCCTTCAATCTTATAGAGACCGATCAGGCTGAACAACCGTTTCCAAAAGACGACGATGACGGCAAGAATCGATCCGAGCTGAATGACGATCTTAAAGGTGTTCGCGGAGTATTTTCCGAGAAAGTCCGTTGTTTGGAGCCACATGTCGTCGACGATGATCATGTGACCAGTTGAAGAGACAGGGGCGAATTCCGTCATCCCTTCGACGAAACCGAGTAAGAGTGCTTTAAGTAATTCTAAGATATGCATGATATTCTCCTTCTATATTTTACTATCTAAAAACATATCATGTTTCATTCTTCTGAGATAGAACTAATCTGAATATCGGGCGCAAGACCGATAACGAAAACACCTTGTCGAATGAATAAAAAAAGAGTAGGATGGACTTATAATCAAACGAACATTTGAATGAGGTGGAGGAATGGAGACGAAAACTGAGCGATTACGAATTTCAGGAATTGATTGTGCCAATTGTGCGGCGAAGGTCGAGCGTGGTGTTTCGACTGTCGAAGGAATCGAAGCGGCAAATCTTGATTTTACGGGACAAAAGCTTTATATCACTTATCAAGGAGAGGCACCGGATGACGCGACATACGATGCGGTCGTCAAACGGGTACAAGAATTAGAGCCGAACGTCGAAGTTTCTCGTGACGTTCCATCTGACGAAAGTCATGTTCATGACCACGGTCCATTTTTAACGAAAATGAAAAAGATTCAATACAGCATCGGTGGGGTTGCCTTCATCAGTGCCTTCTTTTTACCGAGCTCAATTGAACTTATCTCATTTGCGCTGGCTTACTTCTTAATCGGTTGGGATGTGTTACGAAACGCGCTCCGAAATATTCGTCAGGGACAAGTATTTGATGAAAATTTCTTGATGGTCATCGCGACGGTTGGTGCTTTTCTAATTGGCGAATACCCGGAAGCGGTCGCCGTCATGCTGTTTTATCAAGTCGGTGAGTTTTTCCAACACCGGGCAGTCGATCAATCACGCAAATCGATTGCTGAATTAATGGATATTCGCCCTGAGACGGCAACTCTTGAAAATGGACAAACGATTAGTCCGATGCAAGTGAAAGTCGGGCAACGGATTTTAGTCCGACCGGGCGAAAAGATTCCGCTCGACGGAACAATCCTTGAAGGAGAAGCGTTCATCGATACGGTCGCCTTGACAGGAGAATCGGTTCCACGACGTGTCCGTACGAACGATACGATTCTTGCAGGGACGATCAATACGGATGGGCGACTGTTGATTCAAGTCGATCGTCTCTACAGTGAGTCGACGGTCGCGAAAATTCTTGATCTCGTCGAAAATGCTTCGCGCCATAAGGCACCGACGGAAAAATTCATCACCCGATTTGCTCGTGTCTACACACCGGCAGTCGTCGGGATTGCGACGTTACTCGCCGTGCTGCCGCCACTCTTTGTCGCAAATGCGACATGGGAAGACTGGATTTACCGGGCACTTGTGTTCCTTGTCATCAGTTGTCCCTGTGCGCTCGTCATTTCCATTCCGCTCGGGTTCTTCAGTGGAATTGGTGCCGCTTCAAAACGCGGGATTCTCGTGAAGGGTGGAAATCATCTCGAGGCATTACAACAGCTGGATACGGTCGTTTTTGATAAAACAGGGACCTTGACAGAAGGGGTCTTTGAAGTGACGGAACTCCGCCCGGTTGCTTGTTCAGACGAAGAATTGTTGAAAGTGGCAACGCTTGTTGAACAGCATTCGAATCATCCGATTGCAAAGTCCATCCAACGGACATATGCAAGTTATGGTGAAGTGACGGAATCCGTTCAAGAGTATCGCGAAGTCGCAGGATCAGGTGTCGTCGGTCGCTTCGGAACGGATACGATTCGTGCCGGGAATGCCCGTTGGTTCAACGAACTTGGTTATGAGACGCTTGATCAAACGGCAGACGGGACGTACATTCATGTCGCACGCAATGATACGTATCTCGGCTACATCCGAATTGCTGATCACATTAAAGACAGCACGGTTGAAGCACTTGCTCGCCTCAAAGCACTCGGTGTGCGGAAAACGGTCATGTTGACGGGCGACCGCCGGGCAACGGCAGAAGCAATCGGCCGTCAAATCGGGATTGACGAAGTTGCAGCAGAACTATTACCTGATCAAAAAGTCGAACAACTCGAACTGATTTTGAAGCAAGCGGATGGAAAAGTGGCCTTTGTTGGCGACGGCATCAATGATGCCCCTGTTTTGACACGAGCCGATGTCGGAATCGCGATGGGCGGACTCGGCAGTGATGTGGCGATTGAAGCCGCAGATATCGTCCTCATGACAGATGAACCAAAGCAGTTGGTCGAAGCAATTGAGATTGCCCGTGCGACACGAAAAATTGTCTATCAAAACATTTTCTTCGCACTTGGCGTGAAAGCCGTGTTTCTCCTGTTTGGTGCATTTGGTTTCGCGACGATGTGGGAAGCTGTGTTTGCGGATGTCGGTGTAACCGTCCTGGCTGTTTTAAATGCGATGCGCATCCTCAAAAAATAACCAAAGGTCCACGCTGTAAGGTGCGGACTCAAAAGTCATTCCAAGATCAACCTGAAAACTCCTTCACCGGCGATGAAGGAGTTTTTTTGTTCAATCGGTTTGTTTTTAGCCTAAGGCGACATCAAGAATCATCATGACGGTAAAGCCGACCATTAGACCGAGTGTCGCTAAATCCGAGCCGTTTTCAGCTTGTGATTCAGGAATCAATTCCTCAACGACAACAAAAATCATCGCGCCGGCTGCAAAGGCGAGTGCGTAAGGCAGTAACGGCTGAATGAAGAAAACGGCAGCCGCCCCGATCATCGCCGCAATCGGTTCAACAATAGCGGACATTTGACCGTAATTGAAAGCGCGACGGCGTGACATGCCTTCACCACGAAGCGGAATCGATAAGGCAGCACCTTCCGGCATATTTTGAATCCCGATTCCGAGTGCGAGCGTCAAAGCACCAGCGACTGTCGCCCCGTCCATATTTAACGCAGCAGCACCAAAAGCGACACCGATTGCTAGACCTTCTGGGATATTGTGCAAGGTGATGGCTAAAAAGAGCAGAGTTGCCTTTTTAAGACCGGTCGAAGGGCCTTCTGCATTTTCAAGTGGTGCGGATAAGTGTAAATGTGGTGTGACGAAGTCGAGTAAGCGAACGAAGAAGCCACCTGCTAAAAATCCGATTGCAGCCGGAAGCCAGGCGATGCCACCATCCTGTTCCGTAAATTCAATCGCCGGAGCGAGCAGTGACCAAAAGGACGCAGCGATCATGACACCGGCGGCGAAGCCGAGCATCATATTCATGACCTTTTTTTCAATTGTCGTAAAGACGAAAACAAGTGCCGCCCCAAGTGCGGTCAAGCCCCATGTCATCATCCCGGCGAGTAATGCCTGGATCACGACGGGGAGTGAAGTAAACCATTCAAACATACAAACATTCCTTCTTTCAAATCATAATTCAAGAGATAAGTGCATTATTGAAGCCCACTGTCACTCCTACCCGTTTTCAATCCGAACTAGTCGCATCAGTGGAATTTCGATCGAATTTTGACTCCGGACGTGCAGAAGTCCTCGTTCGCGCTCGATTCGTTCGATGAATCCGGTCAGTGTGATATAGCTTCCCTCCTTATAATACGTGATTTCAAGTTCTTTTCCTTCCATTAATGCTTCTTCGAGGATGAATTGCCATGATTCTTGAAGTTGTTCATCGATGGGCGGTAGTGTTAAACGATGCGTATCTTTATAATAGTCGCGCAACAGTTGAATGTACTCCGGCATCAAAAACGGAATCCATTTTAAATTGCCACGGTCACGATACCGTGTCATTGCCGTCACCTCCCGGATGACCACCGACGAAGCGGAGGCGGCGCTTGGCGACACTTGTATCAAGAAAAGAAACAGCGAGGCGGATGGTTCCCTTCCCGTAACGGACGTTGACATGATCGATTGCCTTTAACAAGCGTTTGCGTTTCCAAACACGGGTATTGTCTTCGAACAACGACAGTTGCAGTGCACCTTGGTCGGGGACGAGTTGACCGAGCGAGACGGACAAAAAACGAATCGGTTCGTGTTCGAGCCAGTTCGGCTCGAACAGCTGAAGGATATGCCGAAGGATAATCCGTTCGTCTGAAGTCGGATAAGGGAGACGGAGTTGCTTTGAAAATCCTGCCCGGACAACATGTCTTGAGTAACGGACACCTAAGTGAACCGTCCAGCCGAGTTGATTGGAAAAGCGGACGCGGGCTGCGACATCGCTTGCGAGCTCACTTAAGACCAGTCGAATCTGGTCGTATTCGTAATAATCACGCATCAGTGTCACGCCATGACCAATCGTCTTCTGTCGGGATGATGCCGGACGAAATAAAGCGGTCGGGTCAATCGTCGTCGGAGATTGATCGATGCCCCATGCATGATGCCAAAGTTCGGCACCGATGACACCAAAACGTTCGTGTAGTGTTTCTAATGGTGCGGCCGCCAAATCGCCGATCGTCTCAATCCCTAAATGATTCAGGTGATGCTCCATTTGATGACCGACTCCCCACATCTTGCGAATCGGAAAGTCATGTAAGAGACGCGGGACGTCGGCGTAACCACAACGCGCGATGCCTTGTTTCTTCCCGAGTAAATCAAGGGTTAGTTTCGCGATGACGTTATTAGGACCAATCCCGATTCGGACGTGAATACCGGTTTGTTCCAGGATAGCTGACTGTAATTGGTTAGCCGCTTCAAAATCCGTACCGAAGAGGTGCTCCGTTCCCGTCATGTCAATGAAACTTTCGTCAATCGAGTAGACCCGGATTGCTTCCGGTGGTCCGAATTGATGGAGCACATCGAGGACACGAATCGACGTTTTCATGTAGCATAACATGCGTGGTTCGACGATGTGAATCTGCTTTCGTTCCTTATACGGGAGTTGTTCAATCTGGTAGAGACGGCTTGCCGTTTTGATACCAAGCGTCTTCAAAGCAGGGCTCGCCGCTAAAATGACGGAGCCGCTTCGTTTTAAATCGGAAACGACGGCTAATTTTGTTGTTAATGGTGGTAGATTTCGGTAATGGCACTCGCAGCCGGCATAAAAAGAGACACTATCCACGCAAAAAATACGTTGATTTGGAAAATCCGTATCAGAAGACACGAAAATCACTCCTTAGAGAACATGCGTTCTTATTTTATTTATGTTGATTCTAACACGGTCTCAAAGTGTCTCAAATCAAAAATTGAAAAAGAGTGTACATGTCATCACTTTTTTTGAGCGCGGCATGACTTTAGAGATCATCCTCTTGAGTCATATTTAGGTAACAGGTTTGGTACACTAAGGACTGAGAAGAAGAAGGGTTGGGAGAGAATGAAGAAAAAACCGATCATCCATCTACCGGATGTCCCGAATAATTTAGCAGTCGAAACATTTGCAGAAATCGAAATCGATGATCCGTACTTGTATCAAATGATGTATGAAAAAGAAACGTTACCGATCGAGCTGACGGAGCGGATCGATGCCAATCAAGTCTGTTTTCGGAATGTCTCATTTGCGGGTCTCGTGTTTGATCGCGCGTCATTTGAAAATGTCCGATTTGAGCAGTGCGATTTGACAGGCTGTCAGTTCCGTGACAGTCGTTTTCATCGCGTTCTGTTTCAGGACTGTCGCCTGACAGGGGTTCAATTAGAAGAAACGACACTTGATCATGTCACGATCAAAGCATGCCAGGCGAATTACTTACAAGTGATTCGGACATCGCTCCGACAAGTAATGTTTGAGCAGACGGCGATGCGGGAGACACAATTCTTCGAAGGGAAACTCATCGATTTACGTTTTGAGGATGTTGAATTGATGGAAAGTCAGTGGGTTGAAACACCGTTAAAGGGACTCGATTTACGACAAGCGGACGTCTCGGGGATTACGATTGATCCACGCTTTTTGACAGGGGCAATTGTAACGGAAGGACAAGCAATCGCATTTGCCCGATTACTCGGTCTTGTCATTCCGCAAGAATGAACATGAAAAAACTGGACGCTGTTCCTCTTCCTTTTAGGGAAACGGAAAACGTCCGGTTTTTTTGTATTCGTATGACCTCGAAGGAGAGACTTAAAAGGACAGCGTCTCGCCGTCGTCCGGAATCAAAAAGTGAGCGGAGAGATGATTTGCTGCTAAAAAGTCAGCAATCATATCGCGGCGGAGGAGGCAGTGGTTGACAGCTTCAAGGTGTGAGACGACAATCGTCGCTTCAGCCGCTGCCTTGTGGACCGCTAATAGATCACGTTCCGACATCGTGATTGGTTCACCTGTCAGGAACTGAGCCGCACCACTATTGACGACGATGACATCGGGGGCATACGTATCGATCGCAGAATCGACGTCGTCGCACCAAATCGTGTCACCGGCGATATAAAGCGTCGGTTCATCAGGATGTGTAAAGACGAGACCGGATACGTGTCCCATCCGTTGCCCGATTTCGCCGACGCCGTGTTGACCATTCGTGCGGTAAACTTTGACATCGCGCAGTGTCACGCCTTGGTCGAACGACTGAACGTCCGTGAATCCGGCCTCTTGAATGACAGAAACGTCCGTCGCGTTTTGGGCATAGAGCGGAACCGCCTTCGGGAGTAGCTGTTTGGCAGCATCATCGAAATGATCGGCGTGAAGATGTGTCACGAAGACGGCATCCGGGTCGAGTAAGGTCGAGACATCGACCGGTAAGTCGACAAGGGGGTTGCGGTGGGTGTTCGGTGTATGGTCGAACGGAGGAAGCGAACCCTTTTCACCGAGAAAAGGATCAATTAAAAAAACTTGGTTGGCATAGGTCAAGACGAGTGTCGCATTTCGAATTTGCTGGATGTTCACAGGCAATCTTCCTTTCTTGTACGAATCTTCCTCGTCTCATATTCCCGACTTGCCGAACCTTTAATCCAAAACATCATTGGTCCGGTTTAGGGAGAATTTTTTCCATCGCCAGGACATCAACGTAATATCCGTTTAACATTCCTTGTTCTTTAAAGGTACCGACGATTCGGAATCCGGCTTTGATGTAGAGTTTTTGTCCAATCCGGTTGAAGGGGAACGTAAAGAGAATCAGCTTATGCATCCCTTGAGCAATCGCATGTTCTTCGATGATGTCGAGTAATCGTTTACCGATTCCTTGTCCGCGGTGCGTCCGTGTGATGTAGACGGACAGTTCACCGACGGACTGATAGACGGGACGCGGATTGTAGGCATCGAGCGAAATGAAGCCAAGAATCTTTGATCCTTCATAGGCGACGTAACCCGCATGTCGCTCGGAGCGTTCACTGAACCATTGCTGCATGAAGGCGAGATCTTTCGTATCCGTCTCGAGCGTCGCGATGCGGTCTTCAATTCCTTCATTATAAATGGCGAGCACGTCCGGTAAGTCGGCTTCTTGAACGAGACGAATCATCATAAACGTCAGCTCCTTTTTGTGTCCTTTTCTTCATTATATCGGAGATGGGTGAAACAAACGGCATGTTTCTAGAATAGGAACGACAGAACAACAGCCGATGTCCTCTATCGAATAGAAGACATATAGATGAAATGACGTAATTTTTTACGTTGGTTTCGTCGCTCTTTTCCTTCTAGAATTGCCTTTTAGACAACGACGTATTACCGGTTTCGAAAAAATAATTAAAAAAACAAGGTTTAACTTCGAATAGATTCGGTAATATTCATTATATGAAAGGATGGTGATGCACATGAATGATTACCAATGTAGAGGGAACGATCGCATGTCGCTTCGAGTAGAAGAGGATCACCGGACTTGACGAACGGAATAAGTTTATAGACACGGATTGTACCCGTGTTTTACGTGCACCTTGCACGAATCAAGAACGGTTTACGGCATGTAATCGTTCCTGAAACACAAAGGGGGGGTCGCTTTGCGGCGCCCCCTTTTTTGTGCGTATTGAGAGACTCATATGCCTTTCCAAAGGGGCTGTGGGTATGAGAAGATAGAAAGAGTCAGAAAATTCAACTACTAAAGAGCAAGGGGCCTGACAATGCGAACATACACAAGGGAGATTCAAGCAATCATCGACAACGTAGAAAAAGTAATCGTCGGTAAGGAAGATGTTATTACACAATCGTTAGCAGCGCTACTTGCCGGAGGACATGTCTTACTTGAGGATGTACCGGGTGTCGGGAAAACGATGCTCGTGCGCGCATTCAGTCGCTCAATCGGCCTGACTTTTAAGCGTGTTCAATTCACACCCGATTTACTCCCCTCGGATTTAACGGGTGTTTCGATGTATAACCAAAAAACGAGTCAATTTGAGTATCGTCCGGGTCCGTTGATGGGCAATATCGTCCTCGCGGATGAAATCAACCGAACCTCTCCGAAAACCCAATCGGCGTTACTGGAAGGGATGGCGGAAGCAAATGTAACGGTGGACGGAGAAATCCATACGCTTCCGAATCCCTTCTTTGTCATGGCGACGCAAAATCCGATTGAGCATGAAGGGACATATCCGTTGCCGGAAGCACAACTCGATCGCTTTTTAGTCAAAGTCAAGATGGGCTATCCGGATTTTCAGCAAGAGATGAAGTTGCTGAATCGATTCGAACGCGATGAACCAATCGATACGCTCGAATCGGTCATCGGGCGCGACGAATTGTTAAGGATGAAGGAAGAAGTCAAGGAAGTCCACGTCTCACAACCGGTTAAAAAATATATCGTTCAGCTCGTCCAGGCCACGCGTGAGCATGCTTCGCTTTACCTTGGAGCCAGTCCGCGTTCATCGATTGCTTTAATGAAAGTCGCGCAAGCCTGGGCTTATATGGAAGGGCGGAAATTCGTCTTACCCGATGACGTGAAACACCTGTTGACACCCGTCTTATCACACCGGTTGATTTTGACGGCAGATGCTCGCTACCACGGACAGTCGGCTGAACGGGTATTGGAACAGGTGAAAAAAGAAGTTGCGGTGCCGATTCAACACGACGTGGAGTCTTTATGAAACGGTGGCAAATCGGCTGGCGTTATGCCGTCCTGCTCCTGATGGTCACGGCATTGTGGATTTACGCCCGTGTGGATGGTGGAAATGTAGCCTCGTTACTGTTCTACGTCATGGCAGGTTTGACTGTCTACTGGACGATTTTTTTAATCTGGCCCGTGACGAAAGCCGTCGCGACGCGAGAAGTTTCGAATAAAATGTTGATTGCTGGGACGGACATTCCTGTTGTTTTACAAGTTAGACGAAAATACCCCTTTCTTGTCGGGACCGTCGAAGTGACAGAGGACGTACCGGAAGCGTTGAGTGCGGAGCGTTTAGACATTCGGCGCTCGTTACGTGCCCATTACCGGAAGACGGAACAGATTGAATATGTCATTCTATCAATTCGTCGTGGACTGTATCAGATTCCGGGTTGTGTGATTGAAATCACGGATCCGTTCGGTGTATTCATGCGAAAAAAACTCTATCCGGTCGAAACGTATCTTGCGATTGAACCGGCACGGCTCGCGACGCAGTTGCCACATGAAGACGACCGGGGGGACGGCGGAATTTCGCCCGTCTCGCTCGATTTGCGGCAGTCATCCTTTACCGTCGTTGGAGTCCGGGAATATGTCAGTGGCGACCGGATGAACCAGATTGATTGGAAGGCAACGGCGAAACGCCAAGGTTTGATGACGAAGACATTTGAACGGGAACAAGAGCGGGAAACGACAATTGTTTTTGATGAAGGAACGGTGAGTGATGCGCAGTTCGAACGGAGCATTTCGATGCTTGCTGATGCGACCGATCAACTCAACAAACGGCGCTTGAATTACCGGATCCATCTCGTCGGTCATGCTGTCCAGTCCCTGTCGCTACCACTTGAAGGGGCGAAGCTGACACATTATTTGATGACGGCTCAACCGAGTCGGACCCGGTCCTTCATTGAGTCGTGGGAGTATTCCTCAAAAGCATTACGTCTGAGTGGAAACGTCCTCTTCATCACGCCGGACCTTGAATCGAATAACGAAATGTGGATGTCTAAAATCAGACAGGAAGCGACCGTGCATGTCTATACGCCGGAAAGGAGGGGGAGCCGATGAGTCGACGACTGATTTGGAACTTACTCGCGGCGTTACTACTTGCGAGCTTCATGCCCCCGCTACTGGAACTGACGACGTTTGACAGCATCGTTCCTTTCTTGCCGCTTCTTTTGACACCACTCCTGCTATCGCACGTCCAAAGACGGTGGTTTTTAAGTGGTAGTCTACTTGCTTTGATTGTGTCTTTTTACTTCATCTTGACACCGGGAGAAGCACCGTGGCGACTATTAGGTGAAATTACGGATGATGTATCACGTGTCATCAATGGGGAGTTGCCGGGACGACCGTCCTTCGCCTTATCGATCGGTCTAATTAGCTTTTTAATCGGCTACCTTGGTCGCCGGACCTTCCCGAATCGAGGATTTGTCGTTGGGTTGACTGTCGGTGTGATCGGTTTCATCGCCTATTGTGACACATGGACGGATTACTCGGGTGACCAGTTCATCTTGTATCCGATCCTCCTGGCATTACTGTTGTTGTATGCGACAGAAATCAATGAACGACCGACTGCCTCTTACGTTCGGCCGATTAGTGCCTTGTTGATTATCGGTGTAACGATCGTTGCAGCACTGCAAAGTCCAGTCATCACAGCGACGTGGCAAAACAGTTGGTATGATTGGACGTCACGTTTTGAAGGAGAAGGTACATCGACGAATACGATTCAAAAAGTCGGATATGGCTCGAACGATGAACAGCTCGGTGGTCCATTCCAAATGGACGACCGTGAAGTTTTCCAAGTCGAGAGCGAAGGGAACCGGTACTGGCGGGTCGAGACGAAAGATATCTATACCGGTAAAGGCTGGGTCTTATCAGAATCAAATCCTGAAATTGATGGTCGCGGCTTCTTCTCACACTTTGGCGATGACGTCGAGACACGTGAAGAGAGCGCAACGTTCGAGCTGGCTCGCGAGTTGCCGTTTGTCCCTTACAATGGAGATAACGTGCGCTTGACGGCAGATGATCAACGGCAAAATCTTTTAATCAACCCGGAAAATCAAAAAATTTCGTATCTCGACGATGCAGCACGGCAACAAAATTATCAGATTCAGTATGCGTATCCACTGTTTACTGAAAAACTACTCCAAACGGATGAACCGGTAAAACTTTCAGAAATGGAACAAGATCGTTACCTGCAACTGCCGAGAACGTTACCGGACCGGGTTCGTGATTTAGCGGCTGAGATCGTTGCTGATGAAGAAACACCGTGGGAGCGCGCGAAAGCGATTGAAAATTACTTCGAGCAAGAAAACTTTGAGTACAATACGGAAGATGTTGCTGTCCCGGAAGAAAATCAAGATTATGTCGATCAATTCTTGTTCGAGACGAAGCTCGGTTATTGTGATAACTTTTCGACTTCGGCAACTGTTTTACTACGAGCAGCTGGATTACCGGCACGCTGGGTCAAAGGCTTTACAGGTGGCGAATCCGATGTCATCGGTTCTGCTGTCACGAGTTATACGGTTCGAAACAAAAATGCCCATTCCTGGGTCGAAGTCTACATCGAAGGACCGGGTTGGGTACTGCTCGAGCCGACTGTAAGTTTTGACGGGGCAGGACAATATACGATCAATCAAGAGACTGATAACGAAACGGAACAATCAAATCCACAACGGGATACAGAAACAGATACGGAAACGGCAACACCGAACCGTCCGCAGGAAAATCTTCTCGATGACGCCCAAGCGACGACGGCGAATCAGGCGGAAAAACGTTCGATTCCCGTCTGGCCGATCATTGGTACGTTGCTCGGTCTTGTGTTCCTCTATCTGTTTAGAAAGCCAATCATACGAACGGCCGCAATTCTCTTCTTCCGTAGCCAAATCAAACGACCGGAAGGGTTCAAACGGATGTATCGCTTCTTGCTCCGACGTCTCGATAAACAAGGGTTCCATTATAAGGATGGACGGACACTCGCGGAACTTGCACATGAAGTCGATGTGTACTACGAAACGTATGCGATGCGCCCATTGACGGATGCCTACGAACGGATGATTTATGGTGGTGAAACGTTGTCACTTGAAAAGAAACGTGAATATTTCGAAAATATGATTCGTCGCGTAGAGGGTTGATATTTTTGAATTGATACAGTTACAATGAGAACAACGTAAATCATACATGCATCTCCTTTGTATATACTCGCGGATATGGCGCGAGAGTCTCTACCGGGTCACCTTAAACGACCTGACTATGAAGGAGCAGACCCTTCGTATACATTTTTTTGTGAAGCGGCCTGCTCTTTTTCCATTTTATCCATGGGGGAAGAGTGGGCTTTTTTCATAAGGGTACGCATGAAACTTGAAAGGCGGGAATAGATTTGGAAGCACATTTGGACCAAGAAATGATCCTCGTCCTCGATTTTGGAGGGCAGTACAACCAATTGATCACACGACGCATCCGTGATCTCGGAGTTTACAGTGAACTGCATTCGCACAAGATTACGGCAGCGGAAATCAAAGACATCGCACCAGCCGGTATCATCTTCTCCGGTGGACCACGCAGTGTCTACGCAGAAGACGCGTACCGCTGTGATCCGGAAATCTTCGAACTCGGGATTCCGATCTTCGGTATTTGTTACGGCATGCAGTTGATGTCGCAACACTTCGGCGGTACAGTCGAGCGTGCCGGACACCGCGAGTACGGAAAAGCGACATTGACGCTGAACGATCCGTCTCCGATGTATGCGAACTTGCCACTCGAACAGACGGTCTGGATGAGCCATAGTGATCTCGTCACAGCGGTTCCGAACGGTTTCGTCGTCGATGGGACAAACGTTTCCTGCCCGATTGCTTCAATCAAAAACGAAGAGCTGAAAATGTATGGTGTCCAGTATCACCCGGAAGTCAACCACACGATGTTCGGGAAAGAACTCTTGAAAAACTTCCTGTTCGAAGTCTGTCAGTGTACAGGCGACTGGTCGATGGAAAACTTCATCGAAATCGAAATCGCAAAGATTAAAGAAGAAGTCGGTGACAAAAAAGTCCTTTGTGCGCTTTCAGGCGGTGTCGATTCGTCCGTCGTCGCAGCACTGATTCATGCGGCAATCGGTGATCAGTTGACATGTATGTTCGTCGACCACGGTCTCTTACGTAAAGGGGAAGCGGAAAGTGTCATGAAGACATTTGCCGATCACTTCCACATGAACGTCATCAAAATCGACGCGCAAGACCGTTTCCTGAACAAATTAAAAGGGATTTCGGATCCGGAGCAAAAACGTAAAATCATCGGTAATGAGTTCGTGTACGTCTTCGACGAAGAAGCGTCGAAATTGACGGACATGGACTTCCTTGCCCAAGGTACGCTTTACACGGATATCATCGAAAGCGGAACCGATACGGCACAAACGATTAAATCGCACCACAATGTCGGTGGATTACCGGAAGACATGCAGTTCAAGTTGATTGAACCGATCAACACGTTGTTCAAGGACGAAGTCCGTGCACTCGGTAAAGAACTTGGTTTGTCGGACGAAATCGTCTGGCGTCAGCCGTTCCCGGGACCAGGTCTCGGCATTCGTGTCCTCGGTGAAATCACAGACGAGAAGCTTGAAATCGTCCGCGAATCCGATTTCATCCTCCGCGACGAAATCAAAAAAGCTGGTCTCGAACGTGAGATTTGGCAGTACTTCACGGTCTTGCCACCACTTCGTTCAGTCGGTGTCATGGGTGACGAGCGGACATACGACTATGCAGTCGGTATCCGTGCTGTTACGTCGATCGACGGCATGACGTCGGACTGGGCACGCATCCCGTGGGACGTACTCGAGAAGATTTCTGTCCGGATTGTCAACGAAGTCCAGAACGTTAACCGCGTCCTGTACGATGTGACGTCGAAACCACCTTCAACGATTGAGTGGGAATGATTTTACGACTCTTCTTCCTGAGAAATTAGGAAGAAGAGTTTTTTTGTAACGCTTTCAAAACCGAACGTTCGGATAAAATTCGACCTTAAATTTCGCTTTTATGGTTGACCGTGCATTTCGAGCATGCTACGATGTGTCTGTTCTTATTTTAAATCATCTACTAAAAAACAAAAAATAATGCCGTATAATTCTGGGGATATGGCCCGGAAGTCTCTACAGGAACACCTTAAAGGTTCCTACTACGGCGTGCACTGATTCTAGTGTGCGCTTAAAGAAACGGCTTTTACCGCTTAGGTAACTGCCGTTTTTTTCGTTTCTTGAGACGGCTTATTTGGAAAGAAGGCAACCATGAGCACACAGATGAAACCGCAACAACCTAAACAAAAGGAGAACGCGATCGCGCGATTCTTCGACTTCGACGGACTCGGTACGAACATGCGGACAGAGTTCATCGCCGGTATGACAACATTCTTCGCGATGGCGTACATCTTATTCGTTAACCCGAATACGTTAGCAGACGCCGGGATGAATCCTGGTGCTGTCTTCGGTGCAACGGCGCTTGTCGCCGTCATCGGTTCAGTCACGATGGGCTTACTCGCGAATTATCCGATTGCTCTCGCACCCGGTATGGGACTGAACGCGTTCTTCGCCTACAGTGTCGTCATCGGCATGGGGATTCCGTGGGAAACGGCATTATCCGGTGTTTTAGTATCGGGTCTTGTCTTCATGGTACTGACGGCATCAGGGATTCGTGAAACAATCATCAATGCGATTCCAGAACCACTTAAAATGGCAGTTGCTGCCGGAATCGGTTTATTCATTGCCTTCATCGGTCTGAAAACAGGCGGCATCGTCGTCGCGAACGAAGCGACGCTCGTCTCACTCGGTAATTTGGGTCAAGGAACAACGTTACTTGCTGTGTTCGGTTTAGTCGTTTCAGCGATCTTAATGACACGCGGAATCAAAGGCGCCATCTTCTTCGGAATGATTTTGACGGCAATCGCGGGAATGATTTTTGGATTGATTCCTGTTCCGTCAAGCCTTGGTGAAATCGTTTCAGCTCCACCGAGTATCGCACCAACATTTGGACAAGCATTCCTTCACTTCAATGAAATCTTTACTGTCCAGATGGCAGTCGTCATCTTAACGTTCTTCTTCGTCGATTTCTTTGATACAGCGGGAACACTCGTTGCCGTTGCGAACCAAGCAGGATTAATTAAGGAAAATAAAGTCCCACGTGCAGGACGCGCTTTGATCGCTGACTCAACAGCAACAGTCGCAGGTTCAATCCTTGGAACATCAACGACGGTTTCATACATTGAATCAAGTGCAGGTGTCGCAGCAGGTGGTCGCTCAGGAATGACGGCAATCGTAACCGGCTTATTCTTCGGGCTTGCCTTGTTCTTCTCACCACTGCTCGCCGTCATTACGGCACCGGTCACAGCACCGGCACTCATCATCGTCGGTGTGTTGATGGCATCCTCACTTCTCCAAATCGATTGGAAGAAGTTCGAGTATGCAGTTCCAGCCTTTTTGACGGTCATCATGATGCCGCTCACGTATTCGATCGCAACGGGAATCGCATTCGGGTTCTTATTCTATCCAATCACGATGATCGCGAAAGGTCGCGCGAAAGAAGTGCACCCGATCATGTACGCCATGTCACTCGGATTCCTAGCATACTTCATCTGGTTACACTAATTTTTCGTATTAAGCTGACGTCTTTCTTCTATATAGAAGAAAGGCGTTTTTTTAATGGAGAGTAGGGAATGAACAAACAGGAGGTGATGAACGTGTTGGAAAAACTAACAGGTCCGATATTCGAACGACTCGCTGTCGATAAACGTCTTATTCGTGTGGCCCGAGCAGTTGGCTTACCTTTAGGGGGGACATTATTCGTAGGAGGGCAAACAATCGATGAGACGTTCCGAACAGTCCGAACGTTGAATGCGCAGGGTCGGGCAGTCACGATTGATTGTTTAGGAGAGTTTATTCACAGTGTGCAGGATGCAAAGGCGATTGCGGATGAATGCATTGATGTTTTGTACCGATTAGAGAAAGAACAAGTGGATGGACAAATTTCATTAAAGTTAACATCCGTCGGCGTGCGCTTAGATCCGGAACTCGCCCTCATGCAGATGGAGCGTATCCTTGAAGTCGCACTTCAGCTGAATCGCCGGGTGACGATCAACATGGAAGAGTACGAAATGACTGAATCGATTTTGAAAATTTTCCGTGTGCTTCAGTTCTCTTACCCGAACCTTGGCGTGGCGCTTCAAGCAAATCTGCACCGTAGTCGTTTTGACTTAGATCAACTCGAACCGATGACCCGGATCGTAAAAGGGGCATATACGGGTTCGAAGGAACATTACATCGAAGATAAGGCGATGGTAGATGCCAACTATCTTCTATTAGTAAAACAGAATTTGATGAAAGGACGTTATACGCAAATCGCAACACATGATGACGATATGATCGAGGAACTACTCGACTTTATTCGACAAGCTGACATTTCAGATGAGTGTTTTGAATTTCAAATGCTTCAAGGGATGCGACCGCAACGTCAGAAAGAGTTGGTCAATTCAGGATATCGTGTTGTCGTGTATGTACCGCACGGAGTAGACTGGTATACGTACTTGAT